>NZ_JBXARP010000004.1:267088-522805 GCF_058808375.1 Caulobacter sp. GW821-FHT11E10 | reverse complement strand
CCGCACGGTCGGCGCCGGCGTGGTTGCGAAGATCGTCGAGTAATCTCGAAACGATCTAGCTTCGGCTGACAATGCGAGGGCCCCGGAGAGCAATCTCCGGGGCCTTTTGCTTTGGGGCGTGGATCCTCCCCCCCAGCGGGGGAGGTCGTCCGAAGGACCGTAGGGAGAAGCGCTTGAAGCCAGGCCTCTTCCCCCTCCGTCGCCTCTTCGAATCGACACTTCCCCGCTAGGGGGAGGATTTGGAGGGCGTCACTTCGCCTCGACGCGCGGCGCTTCCATATCGCGGCCGCCCTGGCGCAGGGTCACGGCGGTGGCCGGGGCGTCGCCCGCTTGCTTGAAGATCAGCTTGGCGTTGGGGCCGACCGCCAGGAACTCGCCCGGCGCGGTCGCCACGATCGGGAGCGGTCCCTGACCCGTGGCCTGGGTGATCAGCTTGTCCCCCTCGCGGAAGACCTTGAGAATGAAGTCAGGGCGCAGGGCGTAGGAGCCGACATACTTGTCCAGGGTCGCCACTGGCACGGCGATCGTCTTGACCGGCTGATAGGTCCCGAAGCACACGCCCGCCAGGTTGTTGGCCAGCCCGCTCGCCGCGGCGGCCTGGAAATTGGACAGCACGATCGTGACCAACCCGTCATTGGGGTAGCGGTTGAGCGAGGTGCTGAAGCCGTGGATGCCGCCACCGTGCGAGATCCGCGCGTGGCCCGATTGGTCGCCGACGCCCCAGCCGAAGCCGTACTTGTTGCCGTAGTCGGTCCACATCGCCTTGCGCGAGGCCTCGGTCAGCATCTTGCCGTCAGTCATGGCGCGATCCCAGACCAGGAGATCGTCGACCGTCGAATAGAGTGAGCCGGCCGCGTAGGGCAGGGTCATGTCCAGATAGTCGGCGTTCTCCCAGCCGGCCTTGCCCGGCGAGTAGCCCGAGGCGCGCTTGGCCAGGATCTGGGCGCTGACGTCGTAGCCCGTGTTCTTCATGCCCAGCGGCTGGAAGATGTGCTGGCCCACATAGTCGGCGTAGGTCTGGCCCGACACCTTCTCGATGACGTAGCCCAGCAGGACGTAGCCGGTGTTGTCGTAGGCGTATTTGCTGCCCGGCTCGAACTCGAGCGGCTTGTCCTGGGTCAGCTTGACGATCTCGGCGGGCGTCAGCGGCAGCTTGCCGCCCTTCTCGAAGAAGCCCGGAATGCCTGTGTAGCTGGGGATGCCCGAGGTGTGGGTCAGCAGGTGCTTGATCGTGATCTTCGACCAGGCGCCCGGCGCGTCGGCGTAGTACTTCGAGATCGGATCGTCGACCGACAGCTTGCCCGCCTCGACCAGCTGCATGATCGCGGTGGCGGTGAACTGCTTGGTGATCGAGCCGAGGCGGAACTTGGTGTCGGGGGCGTTGGGGATGTCCCATTCGCGATTGGCCGCGCCGAAGCCTTCGCGCAGCAGCGGAACCCCGTCCTTGACCACCAGCACCGCGCCGCTGAAGCGGCCGGCCTTGACCTGCTCCTCCACCAGCGCGCGGGCCTGCTTGGCGTAGTCCCCGGTGACGCAGGCGGGACCGGCGGCGAGGGCCGGCCCGGCCAGCAGGGCGCCCGCTGCGCCGAGCGCCAGGATCGAGAGCTTCATGAAGTTGTTCCCTTGTTTGGAGAACGACGATCACCGGCCGTGACGCTGGGCGCAATATAAGGATGTGTAACCTTCGACGATCTACCCCTCGACGAACCGTGGGATCGGCCCAACCTGCTCCGTCTGGTCCGGGAGTTCCACGAACTCCTCGTCGACGAAGCACCAGCCCCAGCCTTCGGGCGGGTCGTAGCCTTCGATGATCGGATGCCTGGTCGCGCGGAAGTGGGCCGTGGCGTGTTTGCTGGGACTGTCGTCGCAACAGCCGACATGACCGCAGGTTCGGCACAGGCGCAGATGCACCCACCAGCCGCCGGCCTTCAGGCATTCCTCGCAGCCCTTGGCGCTGGGCGTGACCAGGCGGATGGCGTCGCCGTGCGTGCAGGCCATGGCTCTCTCCTTTAGGCGTCGGCCAGATAGGCGTGGATGGCGGCGACGGCCTGGGCGCCTTCGCCGACGGCGGCGGCCACGCGCTTGACCGATCCGGCCCGGGCGTCGCCGATCGCGAACACCCCCTTG
This sequence comes from Caulobacter sp. GW821-FHT11E10, assembly GCF_058808375.1. Taxonomy (NCBI): domain Bacteria; kingdom Pseudomonadati; phylum Pseudomonadota; class Alphaproteobacteria; order Caulobacterales; family Caulobacteraceae; genus Caulobacter; species Caulobacter sp. GW821-FHT11E10. Next base: position 520,678 of record NZ_JBXARP010000004.1, on the reverse strand, counting down.
CGGCTGGTCTGCAGCAGCGGGTGGCCCGGCGCGAGGTCGGTTCCGGTGCGCACGAAGCCATGATTGTCCAACTCGACATGGCAGTGGGCCAGCCAGGCGGTGTTGGGCGCGGCGCCGATGAACAGAAAGAGGTGGCTGATGTCCTGGGTGGTCTCGATCCCGCCCGGCCCGCGCCAGCGCACCGCCGACAATTGGCCGTCCTCGCCCTCGAGGTCGACGACGGCGCTTTTGACCACCACCTCGATGTTCGGCGTGCTCTCGATGCGATCGATAAGGTAGCGCGACATGGTCGCCGCCAAGCTCTCGCCACGGACGATCATCCAGACCTTCTTGACTTGGCTGGCCAGATAGACCGCCGCCTGGCCCGCCGAATTGCCGGCGCCCACGAGCGCGACCTCCTGGCCAGCGCACAGCTTGGCCTCCAGCGGCGAGGCCCAGTAGTGCACCGAGGCGCCCTCGAACTGGTCGAGGTTTTCGACGTCCAGCCGGCGGTAGCGGGCGCCGCTGGCGATCACGACGGTCTTGGCCTGGGCCGTCTCGCCACTGGCCAAGCTGAGGCGGTAGCGGTGCGCGCCATCGTCCTCACAGACCAGCGAGGCCACCTCGTCGGGGATGGCCAGTTCGGCGCCGAACTTCTGGGCCTGGCCATAGGCGCGGCCCATCAGGGCCATGCCCGAGATACCGGTGGGAAAGCCGAGATAGTTCTCGATCCGCGCCGAAGCCCCGGCCTGGCCGCCGAAGGCGCGGGTGTCCAGCACCAGGACCGACAGGCCTTCCGAGGCCGCGTAGACGGCGGTGGCCAGACCCGCCGGTCCGGCCCCGACCACGGCGACATCATAGATGCGGTCGGCGTCGATTGGACCGACCAGCCCGATGCAGCGGCCCAGCTGGTGGTTGGTCGGCTGGCGCAGAATGACCCCGTTCGGGCACAGCACGATCGGCAGCTCGCTCTCGTCGACGTCGAACCGCTGGATCAGCACCTTGGCGCAGTCGACCTGGTCGGGGTCCAGGTGCTGGTAGGGGTGGCCGTTGCGCGCCAGGAAGCCCGATAGGCGGATGACCTCGCCGTCGGCGGCGCGGCCGACGATGATCGGGCCGCCGGCCCCCGTCTCGATCAGGCTGACCCGGCGCAGGATCAGGGCCCGCATGATCCGCTCGCCCAGCTCGGCCTCGGCGACCAGCACGGCGCGCAGGCGTTCGGGCGCGATCAGCAGGGCTTCGACCTCGGTGATGGCTGTGACATCGACCAGGGAGGGACGGCCCGACAACTGGGCGATCTCGCCGATGAACTGGCCGGCGGCATGCTCGACGATCGGCTGGCTGTCGTTGTGGGCGTCGCGGCGGCTGAGCGCCACACGGCCCGCCAGGATCACGAACAGGCCGGGGGAGGGCACGCCGGACGTCGCCAGGGCGACCCCGGCCTCGGCGTGGATCACCTGGCCGAAACGGCGCAGGCGATCGATCTCGACGGTTTCCAGCCGAGGAAACATCTGAGCGCGACGGGTGTCGAAGGTGGTGCCAGCCATGGCGGAAGATTGCTCCAGGAACGCCGCCGGGTCATCCGTCGAACGATGATGAACCCGAACATTCCTCGGTTGCGTCATCGGCTGTACCGCTCGGCGCCCGGAGAGTAGGCTTTGTCCATGTCGCGTTCCTCCGCCACTCCCCGTCCAGCCCTGCAATGGCGCGCCGGGCGTTCTCCTGAAGCGCTGGCGCGCGACTTGCCGCGAGAGATCGCCGTGGGCCTATCGTTCGACGGCCGGCCGCACACCGTGCTGATGGCCAGTCCCGAGGATGTCGAGGATCTGGCCCTGGGCTTCGTGATCACCGAGGGGATCGCGCGCGCGGCGGAGGTGCTGGAGCTCGTCCGGAAGGATGAACCGCAGGGCATACTGGTGGATATCCGATTGGGGCCGGGCGCGACCGCCAGGAAGGCGCGGCCGCGCAATCTGGAAGGACGCTCCAGCTGTGGCCTGTGCGGGGTGCAGCGACTGGCCGACGCCGTGCGACCCTTGCCGGCGCTCGGCGCGGGCGTCCGGATCGCGCACGCCGCCATCCCGCGCGCCCTGGCGGCGCTCGAGGCGGAGCAGGCGCTGGGCCGCCTGACCCGCGCCACCCACGCGGCGGCGTTCTTCACAGCCGAGGGCGCGCTGGTCGCGGTTCGCGAGGATGTCGGCCGCCACAACGCGCTCGACAAGCTGGCCGGGGCGATGGCGCGCGAGAAGATCGACACGGCGGACGGCTTCGTCGTGGTGACCAGCCGCGCTTCGTTCGAGATGGTCGAGAAGACCGCGCGGATGGGCTGCCCTATCCTGGTGGCGGTCTCGGCCCCGACCGAGCTGGCGGTGGCCAAGGCGCAAGAGGCCAACCTGACTCTGGTGGCCCTGGCTCGCGCCGACGGCCACGCGGTGTTCGCCGGCGGCGAGCGCCTGATGGAATCCGAGCTGGAGCCGGCCTGATGTCTGACAGCAAGAAGGTCGACGGCGTCCGCCCTTACAATCTTCCGGCTGGCGGCTGGGGCGCGTTGAAGGCCGTGGCCGGTGCCCTGGCCGACCAGGAGACGGTGATCGAGGGCGGCAAGACGCTGCTGCGCGCCAACCAGCCCGAAGGCTTCGACTGCCCCGGCTGCGCTTGGCCCGATCCCAAGCACACCAGCTCGTTCGAGTTCTGCGAGAACGGCGCCAAGGCCGTGGCCTGGGAGGCGACGTCCAAGCGCGCCACGCCCGACGTCTTCGCCCGGCATACGGTCAGTGAGCTGCTGACCTGGAGCGATCACCAGATCGAGGATCTGGGCCGGCTGACCGAGCCCATGACCTATGACCCGGCTGACGATCGCTACAAGGCCATCAGCTGGGACGACGCCTTCACCCGCACCGCAGTGGGGCTGAGGGCGCTGGACGATCCCAACGAGGCGGAGTTCTACGCCTCGGGCCGGGCCAGCAACGAGGCGGCCTTCCTCTACCAACTGATGGCGCGACGGTTCGGGACCAACAACTTCCCTGACTGCTCGAACATGTGCCACGAGCCGACCAGCGTCGGCCTGCCGGACTCGATCGGCCTGGGCAAGGGCTCGGTGACGCTGGAGGATTTCGACGACGCCGACCTGATCCTGTGTTTTGGGCACAATCCCGGCACCAACCACCCTCGGATGATGGCCACCTTGCGCGAGGCCAGCCGGCGTGGGGCGACGATCCTGGCCTTCAATCCCCTCCGCGAGCGGGCGCTGGAGAAGTTCGCCTCGCCGCAGGACCCGGTCGAGATGGCGACCCTGACCTCCACCCCGATCGCCTCGGCCTATTACCAGCTGACCATCGGCGGCGACGCGCTGTTCGTGCAGGGCATGATGAAGGCGCTGCTGGCGATGGAGGCCCGCGACGGCGGGGTCCTGGACCACGCCTTCATCGCCGAACACACCGCCGGCTTCGAGGCCCTGGCGGCGTCTGTCGCGGCGCAGAACTGGGCGACCATCGAGGCCGGTTGTGGCCTGCCCCGGGCGCGGATCGAGGAGGCGGCGGCGACCTACGCCAAGGCCAAGGCGGCGATCCTCTGCTATGGCATGGGCCTGACCCAGCACCGCGACAGCTCGGGCACGGTGCAGCAGCTGGTCAATCTGCTGCTGCTCAAGGGCAATATCGGCCGGCCGGGGGCGGGGATCTGCCCGCTGCGGGGCCACTCCAATGTCCAGGGCGCGCGCACGGTCGGCATCGCCGAGAAGCCGTCGGCGGCACTGCTGGACTCTATAAGAGACGTCTTCGGCTTCGAGCCACCGCGCGCGCACGGCCATACCGTGGTCGAGGCGATCGCGGCCATCGAACGCGGCGAGAGCAAGGTCTTCATCGGGCTGGGCGGAAACTTCGCCGTCGCCGCGCCTGACCCGGTCCGCACCTTCGCGGCCATGCGCCAGCTGGACCTGGCCGTCCACGTCGCCACCAAGCCCAATCGCACGCACCTGCTGGTCGGCAAGGCGGCGCTGCTGCTGCCGTGCCTGGGCCGCACCGAGATGGACATGCGAGCCGGCGTGCGACAGGCGGTGACGGTCGAGGACTCGATGTCGATGGTCCACGCCTCGCGCGGCCTCAACCCGCCGGCCTCCGAACACCTTCGGTCGGAGCCGGCCATCGTGGCCGGGATCGCCGCGGCAGTCTTCGGCGAGGACCCGCTGGTCGACTGGCTGGGCCTGGCCGACGACTACGACGCTATCCGGGACCTGATCGCTCGGGTCTTCCCCGGTGGGTTCGACGACTACAACGACAAGGTGCGTGTGCCGGGCGGCCTCCGCCTGCCGGTGGGGCCGTCGGAGCGTGTGTGGAAGACGGCGACAGGCAAGGCCAACTTCCTCGTCCACGATCCCAAGGCTGGCGATCCGCGTCGCGGTGATCCTGGCGTGATGATCCTGACGACCCTGCGCAGCCACGACCAGTACAACACCACGATCTATGGCGATAACGACCGCTATCGCGGCGTGTTCGGCCGGCGCGACGTGATCTTCGCCAATCCGGACGACCTGGCGCGGATGGGGCTGGCGCAGGGCGATCTGGTCGACCTGGGCGCGGCGTTCGACGAGACGGGCGAGCGCGTGGCGCGTGGCTTCACGGTCGTGGCGCGGGATATCCCGCCGGGCTGCCTGGCGGCCTACTATCCCGAAACCAATGTCGTGATCGCCCTGGATGACCATGACCAACGCTCGGGTACGCCGGCCTACAAGTCCGCGCCCGTGCGGCTGCGCAAGCACCAGGGGGCCTGGCTCAACTAAAGCGCTTGTTAAAGGCCTTTAGGCTTAATGCTCCGAACCCGAAGGGGAGAAGGGCCTCGTGCAACGAGACGGTTTGGAGGTCGAGACCATCGCGGTCTCGGAGCTGGGGGCGGCCGAGCTTGAGCTCTGGCGCGGCTTCCGCGCGGCCGATCCAGCCCTGGCCAGTCCCTATTTCGATCCTCGCTTCGTTCAGATCGCCGGCGCCGTCGCGCCGGGCGCGCGGGTGGCGGTCATCCGCGAGGCCGGACGTATCCGAGGCTTCCTGCCGTTCCAGCAGCGCGGCGGACTGCTGCAGCCGCTGGCCGCGCCGTTGAGCGACTATCATGGCCTGGTCGGTGAGCCGGGCCTGGCCGTGGCGACCCTGCTGCCTCGGTTGGAAGGCTTACGCCGCGCGCGGTTCAACGGTCTGGTCGGCGCGGCCGGTCCGGACCTGAATGGCCTCTCGCCGCGTCGGGCCATGGCGGCCGACCTGTCGAACGGCTTCGAGGCCTATCTGGCTGGGCGCGACGCACGATTCCTAAAGGACAAGCGCCGCCGCCGCCGCGCCCTGGAGCGCGACCACGGTCCGGTGTCCTTTATCTTCAAGCGGCCGACCGCGGCCCAGGTCGATCACATCATCGCGCGCAAGCAGGCCCAGATCGCCCGGACCCACCAGTACGACGTCTTCGCCTGTGGCTGGACGACAGAGCTGCTGCGCCAGTTGGCGGCGCACGATACGCCGGACTTCGGCCTGCGGGTGGCGGCGCTGAAGGCCGGCGACGTCCTGGTGGCCGCCGAGCTGGGGCTGACCTCGGGCGCGCGGCATCACCTGTGGTTCCCGATCTACGATCCGGCCTACGCCCGCTACTCGCCAGGCGGGCTGATGACGCTCGACACCCTGGAGGCGGCGGCGGGGCACGGAATCACCCGGGTCGATTTCGGGGTCGATGCTGACGCCTACAAGCACGACTTCGCCGATCCAGCCGAGATCGTGTTCGAGGGGCTGATCGAGCGACGGACGGGCGCGCGGGGACGGCGGATGCGCGCGATGGGCGCGTCGCGCCTGGCCCGGCGTTTCGACCGCATCGTGGCCTGCGAGCCCAGCCTGGTGGGCCAAATCCGGGGCGGGACCACCTTCATGGCCGCCATGGCGCGCCGTCACCCCAAGGTCGGGGCGGGGGTCGGATTGGGGCTGGGTTTGGGTTTGGGCCTGGCCCTGATGGTCGATTGATCGACCGCTGCTCTATGACTTCTGGGTCATGACCTCGAATTAAGTCGAAACCTGGACGCCCCGTCGCTAGCTTCCCCTCATCGAATTCACGCATCCGAGGGGAACATATCGATGCGCACCGCGACTGCCCTGGCCGTTCTGGCCGCCGCCACCTTCACCGCCGGCGCCGCTTCGGCCGCGCCTTCCGTCAAGATCAAGGACGCCGTCGCCCGCGTGGTGGTGATCCCCGAGAACCGCTCCGACGTGAAGGTCGAGTTCCTCACCACCAACGCCAGCCTGCCGCTGGAAGTGCGCCAGAACGGCGACGAGGTGATCGTCGACGGCAACCTTCGCATGAACAAGATCAACGGCTGCAACAGCCGCAACGGCAAGATCTGGGTCAAGGTTCGCGGCGTGGGCGAGGTCGCCTACGACAACTTCCCGCAGGTCGCGGTCCGTGTGCCGATGAACGTCAAGGTCGGCTCGGCCGGCGCTGTGTTCGGCGACATCGGTCGCTCGGACAGCGTCGAGCTGGCCAATGCGGGCTGCGGGGATTGGACCATCGCCAACACCCGGGGCAAGCTGGAAGTCAGCCAGGCCGGTTCGGGCGACACCAAGGCCGGCTCGGCCGGTTCGCTGGAGATCAGCATCGCCGGCGCCGGCGACGTCCTGACCCAGGGCGTGGGCGGTGACGTCGAGATCTCGATCGCCGGCTCGGGCGACGTCTCGGTGGCCAGCCTCGCGGGCAAGCTGGAAGGCAACATCGCCGGTTCGGGCAACATCACGGTCGGCGGCGGTCACGCTCGCTCGGTCGAGGTCAGCGTGATGGGCTCGGGCGACGTGGTCTTCAACGGCGAGGCTGACTCGGTCGACCTGTCCGTGGCCGGTTCCGGCGACGTCCGCGTCGCCAAGGTCAATGGCCCGGTGAAGAAGCACGTGGCCGGTTCGGGCGATGTGATCATCGGCCAATAAGTCGACCACACACTCTCTCTATATATAAGTGAAGGCCCCGGGATCGCTCCCGGGGCCTTGGTTCGTTTCAGGCCCGGCCTAGCGGACGCCGAAGCCGAACAGGTCGCCGGCCGTGACCAGGTCGGCGCCGGCGCGGTCGCGATCCTTCAGGCTGCCGCCGAAGGTGTAGCGCAGACCCACCTTCACAGCGTCGGCGTTCAGGTCGGCCAGGTCATTGGACTCGCTGTGGGTGTACTTGGCGAAGGTGCTCCAGCCGCTGTTGGCGAACTTGTATTCGCCGCCGACATTCACGTCCCACAGGTCCGCGTTGAGGTTGGTGTCGATGCGCGACCAGGCCGCGCCGGCGTCCAGGCGGAAGTTGTCCGAGACGAAGTAACGAACGTCGCCACGCACAGTGTAGAGGTCGGCGTCCAGGTCATTGGACTGGCCATAGGCGGCCAGGCCCGACAGGGTCACGTTCGACAGGTACTTATGCGCCTCGCCGCCGACGGCCCAGAGGGTGTCGTTGGCCGGGCGGGAGAGGGCGGTGAAGCCGCCCACGCGCCAGGTGTCGCCGATCTTGGTGGTCAGGTGCGCGGCGCCCGAGGCGACGGTGTCGTCAGAGAGGTCGTTGTCCGAGATCGAGACGTCGCCGTTGGCGGTCACGGTCCAGGCGCCCTTCAGCGGAATGGCGACCGAGCCGTCGATCACGACGGACGAGCCGTTGCCGTTGAACAGCTTGCTGTCGATGTCGGTGTAGTTGACCGCCGCGCCGACCGAGCCGGTGTTCTGAGCGCCCGTGGCCTGAGCGAAGGCCGGAGCCGAGACGGCGGCGGCGACCAGGGCGGCCGTGGCGAGAAGCTTGGTATTCACTTGGGTTATCCCCTTACACATGAGTGGCTCCTCCGGCTGGCGGGGCGGTCGTTGTTGGGGGGAGGGCCGCCCAGTCCGCCGGGGAGGGGCGGCATCTATGAAGGTTCGCCATAGCGCTCAAGGCCGCCGGCCGCGCTTGATGGGCGTTTCTTGCAAATTTGCGACACTTGAACGCGAGACGCTTTCGCCTACGCGCCAGTGCGCGCACGTTCTTGCTAGGTCACCGCCAAATCGGGAAAAGCGCGGACCGACGTTATGTGTTCTGGGCCCTTGCGCGGAACGGGGTTGGCGCCTATTCAGAACCCGTCCGACGAGTCGCGTCCTTCAAAGACACGACGAGCCGGACAGAGCGCTTGACGAAACCGGATTCGGAACGTACAAGCGCGCCTCTGTTGGACCGGCTGTGAGCTTTCGAGCTCAAACGCGGTTCGCGAGACGCCCGGACATAGCGCCTTCATGGCGCAATATCTGGACAACCACCCCGGCGGGAAACCGCAGGGGTATTTTGTTTTGCGGACGCTGCGTACGAGCTCTCTCGAGGGTTCGAGTTGGTCTTTGAAATGGTTCGAGACGCGGGCGCAGCCCACTAGGAAACCGAGCGATATGGATCGTCAGAACATCCGCATCCGGCTCAAGGCCTTTGATCACCGCGTGTTGGATCATTCCACGCGCGAGATCGTCAATACGGCCAAGCGCACTGGTGCGACGGTACGGGGACCGATCCCCCTGCCCACGCTTATCGAGAAATTCACCGTCAACCGCTCGCCGCACGTCGACAAGAAGTCGCGCGAGCAGTTCGAGATCCGGACGCATAAGCGCGTTCTCGACATCGTTGACCCGACTCCGCAGACCGTGGACGCGCTGATGAAGCTCGACCTGTCGGCCGGCGTTGACGTCGAAATCAAGCTGTAAGGAGGGCCTCTCACATGACTCTCCCCGCCCAACGCACTGGCGTCCTCGCCAAGAAGCTCGGCATGACCCGCTTCTTCGATGAAGCTGGTCAGCACGTGCCGGTCACCGTCCTGTCGCTCGACGGTTGCCAAGTCACGGGCCAGCGCACCGTTGAGAAGGACGGCTACACCGCCGTGCAACTCGGCGCCGGCGCCAAGAAAGCCAAGAACACCCCGAACGCCATGCGCGGTCACTTCGCGAAGGCGGCCGTTGAGCCGAAGCGCGTCGTCGCCGAATTCCGCGTCGAGGAAAGCGCTCTGATCGAAGTTGGCGCCGAACTGACGGCCGACCACTTCGTCGCCGGCCAGAAGGTCGACATCCAGGGCCTGACCGTCGGTAAGGGTTTCGCCGGCGCCATGAAGCGCTGGAACTTCTCCGGTCTCCGCGCCACCCACGGTGTCTCGGTCTCGCACCGTTCGCACGGCTCGACCGGTAACCGCCAGGATCCGGGTCGTACGTTCCCGGGCAAGAAGATGGCTGGTCACCTCGGTCAAGAAACCGTCACCACGCTGAACGTCACCGTCTGGAAGGTCGACGTCGAGCGCGGCCTGATCCTGGTCAAGGGCGCTGTCCCGGGCCACGAAGGCAGCTACGTGAAGGTTCGCGACGCCGTGAAGAAGGCTCTCCCCGCCGACGCTCCGCGTCCGGGCGCCTTCCGCAAGGCTGGCCAAGCTGCCCCCGTGGCCGCTGAAACCCCCGCTGAAGAGGCCCCCGCGGCGACGACCGAAGAGGGCGAAGGCTAATGAAACTCGACGTCATCAAACTGGACGGCGCTAAGGCTGGTTCCGTTGATCTCGACGACGCCATCTTCGGCATCGACGACATCCGCGGCGACATCCTGCAGCGCGTCGTGACCTGGCAGCTGGCCAAGCGCCGCTCGGGTAACCACAAGATTCAAGTTCGCAACGAGGTCTCTCGTACGAGCAAGAAGATGTACAAGCAGAAGGGCACCGGCGGCGCTCGTCACGGTTCGCGCCGTGCGGCTCAGTTCGTCGGCGGCGCCAAGGCCCACGGTCCCGTGGTCCGCAGCCATGCCTTCGACCTGCCCAAGAAGATCCGCGCCCTGGCCCTGAAGCACGCTCTGTCGTCGAAGGCCAAGTCGGGCTCGCTGGTCGTCCTGGACAGCGTCGTTCTGACCGAAGCGAAGACGGCCGCCCTGCGCGCCACCTTCGACAAGATCGGTCTGAAGAACGCCCTGGTCATCGCCGGTCCGGAAGTGGACGCGAACTTCAAGCTCGCCGCCCGCAACATCCCCAACGTGGATGTCCTGCCGAACGCCGGCCTGAACGTCTACGACGTGCTGCGTCGCCAAACTCTCGTCCTGACCAAGGACGCGATCGAAGCGATCTCGGCCCGTTTCGCTGAGAAGGAAGCCGCCTAATGGCCGCCACCGCTCGCCACTACGACACGATCCTGTCGCCGGTGATCACCGAAAAGACGACCCTGCTCTCGGAGCAGAACAAGGTTGTCTTCAAGGTGGCCAACGACGCGACCAAGGACGAAATCGCCGCCGCCGTCGAAGAGCTGTTCAAGGTCAAGGTGACCAAGGTCAACACCATCGTGACCAAGGGCAAGACCAAGCGCTTCCGTGGCATCGTCGGGCGTCGCAATGACGTCAAGAAAGCTATCGTGACCCTGGCCGACGGCCAGTCGATCGACATCACGACGGGGCTCTAAGAAGATGGCCTTGAAGCACTTTAATCCGACCAGCCCCGGCCAACGCGGCCTGGTGCTGATCGACCGCAGCGAACTTCACAAGGGCAAGCCCGAGAAGAAGCTCGTCGAAGGTCTGACCAAGTCGGGCGGTCGCGGCGGCAATGGCCGCATCGCGGTCCGCTTCCGCGGCGGCGGCGCCAAGCGCCTCTACCGTCTGGTCGACTTCAAGCGTCGCAAGCAAGGCGTGGCCACGGTCGTTCGTCTCGAGTACGACCCCAACCGCACCGCCTTCATCGCCCTGATCAAGTATCAGAGCGACGGCGAGCTGGCCTACATCCTGGCCCCGCAACGCCTCAAGGCCGGCGACGAAGTCGTCACGGCTGACAAGGTCGACGTGAAGCCGGGTAATGCCTCGCCGCTGCGCACGCTGCCGATCGGTACGATCATCCACAATATCGAGCTGAAGCCCGCCAAGGGTGGTCAGATCGCCCGTTCGGCTGGCGCCTACGCCCAGCTGGTCGGCCGTGACGCCGGCTACGCCCAGATCCGCCTGAACTCGGGCGAACTGCGCATGGTGCTCGATACGTGCATGGCCACCGTCGGCGCCGTGTCGAACCCCGACCACATGAACCAGAACCTCGGCAAGGCCGGTCGTTCTCGTCACATGGGCCGTCGCCCGCACGTCCGCGGTGTCGCCATGAACCCGGTCGACCACCCCCACGGTGGTGGTGAAGGTCGCACCTCGGGCGGCCGCCACCCGGTGACCCCGGCTGGTAAGCCGACCAAGGGCGCCAAGACCCGCGTCAACAAGGCCACGGACAAATTCATCATCCGTTCGCGCCACAAAGCGAAGAAGGGCCGCTAAGCCATGACCCGCTCCGTCTGGAAAGGCCCGTTTGTCGACGGGTACCTCCTGAAGAAGGCCGACGCCGCACTGTCGTCGGGCCGCAAGGACGTCATCAAGACCTGGTCGCGTCGCTCGACGATCATGCCGCAATTCGTCGGTCTGATCTTCGGCGTCCACAACGGCCACAAGCACGTCCCGGTCTCCGTGTCGGAAGACATGGTTGGCATGAAGTTCGGCGAGTTCGCGCCTACGCGTAACTTCCCGGGCCACGCCGCCGACAAGAAGGCCAAGAGGAAGTAATCATGGCCAAGCAGAAGCAAGAACGCCGCCTCCCGGCCGCCGAAGCGATGTGCAAGGTGCGCACCCTGCGCACCAGCGCGCGGAAGCTGAACCTGGTCGCTCAGTCCATCCGTGGCCTGAACGTCCAGCGCGCTCTCAACGAGCTCGAATTCAGCCACAAGCGTATCGCCGTGGACGTCCGCAAGGCGCTGTACTCGGCGATATCCAACGCCGAGAACAACCACAACCTCGACATCGACTCCCTGGTCGTCGCCGAGGCCTATGTGGGCAAGAACCTGATCATGAAGCGTTTCTCGCCCCGCGCTCGCGGTCGCGCGACGCGCGTTGAGAAGCCGTTCTCCGAGATCACGATCGTGGTCCGCGAACTGGGTGAGGCCGCCTAATGGGTCAGAAAGTCAATCCGGTCGGGCTGCGGCTCGGCGTCAACCGCACCTGGGACAGCCGTTGGTTCGCCGACGGCGCCCAGTACGGCAAGCTGCTGCACCAGGACCTCGCGGTCCGCGCCGCCCTGAAGAAGCGCCTGTACCAAGCTGGTGTCTCGCGCATCATCATCGAGCGTCCGCACAAGAAGTGCCGCGTCACGATCTATGCCGCCCGTCCGGGCGTCATCATCGGCAAGAAGGGCGCTGACATCGACAAGCTCCGCAAGGACCTGTCGATCATGACCGAAGGCGAAGTCCACCTGAACATCGTCGAGATCCGCAAGCCGGAAACCGACGCTCAGCTGGTGGCCGAGTCGATCGCTCAGCAACTCGAGCGCCGTATCGCTTTCCGTCGCGCCATGAAGCGTTCGATCCAGTCGGCCGTGCGTCTCGGCGCAAAGGGCATCCGGATCAACGTCTCGGGTCGCCTCGGCGGCGCTGAAATCGCTCGCATGGAGTGGTATCGCGAAGGTCGCGTGCCGCTGCACACCCTGCGCGCTGACATTGACTTCGGTTTCGCCGAAGCCAAGACCACCTACGGCATCATCGGCGTGAAGACCTGGATCTTCAAAGGCGAGGTGCTGGAGCACGATCCGATGGCGCTCGACAAGCGTCTCGCCACTGAGTCCGGCCCCGCCGGCGAAGGTGGTGGCCGTGAGCGCGGCGACCGTCCCGACCGGGGCGACCGTCGTGACCGTCGCGATCGCGCCTAAGGATTAGATCGCCATGCTGTCTCCGAAAAAGACCAAATTCCGCAAGCAGTTCAAGGGCCGCATCCACGGCACTTCGAAGGGCGGCACGCTGCTGAACTTCGGTTCGTACGGCCTGAAGGCCGTCGAGCCCGAGCGCATCACGGCTCGCCAAATCGAAGCCGCCCGTCGCGCCATTACCCGCCAGATGAAGCGTCAAGGCCGCGTCTGGATCCGTATCTTCCCGGACGTGCCGGTCACCGGCAAGCCGGCGGAAGTCCGGATGGGTAAGGGTAAGGGCGCCGTGGATTACTGGGCCGCTCGCGTGGCTCCGGGCCGCATCATGTTCGAAATCGACGGCGTGCCGGACGATATCGCGCGTGAAGCTCTCCGCCTGGGCGCCGCCAAGCTGCCGATCCGCACCCGTGTTGTCACCCGCATCGATGCGGGCGTGGCTCAGGAGGCCTGAGGCTCATGAAGATCGCTGATATCCGGGGCATGACCCCCGACCAGCTGGCCGACACCCTGATCAGCCTGAAGAAGGAGCAGTTCAATCTGCGCTTCCAGGCCGCCACGGGCCAGGTCGAGAAGACCCACCGCGTCGATGAAATCCGCAAGGATATCGCGCGGATCAAGACCGTGCTGCGCGCCAAGGCCGCGGCTTAAGGAGAACGATATGCCCAAGCGTATCCTCGAAGGGGTCGTCGTCTCCGACAAGGGCGATAAGACCGTCGTGGTGAAGGTGGAACGGACTATCGTTCACCCGATCCTGAAGAAGATCGTGCGTCAGTCGAAGAAGTACCACGCGCACGACGAATCCAACGCGTACAAGGCCGGCGAAGCTATTCGCATTGTCGAGTGCGCTCCGAAGTCCAAGCTGAAGACCTGGGAAGTCCTTCCCAAGGCTTCGGCTTAATCTGGAAGGTTTAGACCATGATCCAGATGCAAACTAACCTGGAAGTTGCCGATAACTCTGGCGCTCGCCGGGTCATGTGCATCAAGGTGTTGGGCGGCGCAGGCCGTCGCTACGCCAGCGTGGGCGACGTCATCGTCGTCTCCGTGAAGGAAGCCATCCCGCGTGGCCGTGTGAAGAAGGGTGACGTGCTTCGCGCCGTCGTCGTTCGGGTGAATCAAAATCTGAAGCGCAAGGATGGCTCGGTCATCCGCTTCGATAAGAACGCCGCGGTCATCGTGAACAAGGCGAGCGAGCCGGTCGGCACGCGGATCTTCGGCCCGGTTCCTCGTGAACTGCGCGCCAAGAACCACATGAAGATCATCTCCCTCGCTCCGGAGGTGCTGTAATGGCCGCTAAGATCAAGAAGGGCGACCGCGTCGTCGTTCTGGCCGGCAAGGACAAGGGCAAGCAAGGCGCTGTGACCCAGGTTCTTCCGAAGGACAACCGGGTTGTCGTGGAAGGCGTGAACATGGTTTCGCGTCACACCAAGGCGACCCAAGCCGATCCGCAAGGCGGCATCAAGCAAAAGGAAGCGGCGCTTCACGTCTCGAACGTGGCGATCGTCGACTCCAACGGCAAGCCCACCCGCGTCGGCTTCAAGATCGAAGGCGACAAGAAGGTGCGTGTCGCCAAGACGACCGGCGAGGTGATCAATGGCTGATCAAGCTTACGAGCCCCGGCTGAAGTCCGAATATCGCGAGCGCATCCGCGCCGCGTTGAAGGAACAGTTCGGCTACACCAACGAGATGCAGATCCCCAAGCTGGACAAGATCGTCCTGAACATGGGTATCGGCGAGGCCGTGGCCGACTCCAAGAAGGCCCAGACCGCTCTGAAGGACCTGCAGGCGATCGCCGGCCAAAAGCCCGTCGCCACCAAGGCCCGCAAGTCGATCGCCGGCTTCAAGCTGCGCGAAGGCATGGTGGTCGGCGGTAAGGTCACCCTCCGCAAGGACCGGATGTACGAATTCCTGGACCGCCTGGTCACGATCGCGCTGCCGCGCGTGAAGGACTTCCGTGGTCTGAACGGCAAGAGCTTCGACGGCCGTGGCAACTACGCCATGGGCCTGAAGGAGCATCTGGTGTTCCCGGAAATCAACTATGACCAGATCGAACAGATCTGGGGCATGGACATCATCGTCTGCACCACTGCGAAGTCCGATCAGGAAGCCAAGGCTCTCCTGAAGGAATTCCAGTTCCCGTTCGTCAACTAAGAGAGCGGGAAGGGAAAACAAACCATGGCCAAGAAAAGCGCCGTCAACCGCAACGAAGCCGTCAAGGCTCTCGTCAAGCAATTCGCCGGAAAGCGCGCCGCGCTGAAGGCGATCGCGAACGACGAAAGCCTGCCGCTCGAAGAACGCTTCGAGGCTCGCCTCAAGCTGGCGAAGCTGCCCCGTAGCAGCTCGCCGGTTCGCATCCGCAACCGCTGCGAGGTCACGGGCCGTCCGCGCGCCTATTACCGCAAGCTGAAGATGAGCCGTATCGCTCTCCGCGAACTTGGTTCGCAGGGGCAGATCCCCGGCCTCGTCAAGTCGAGCTGGTAAGGACGATCAGATGTCGATGAACGATCCCCTGAGCGATATGATCGCTCGCATCAAGAACGCCGCCACGCGCAAGCGCAACAAGGTCTCGACGCCGGCTTCCAAGCTGCGCGCTCGCGTCCTCGACGTGCTGGCCGACGAAGGCTACATCCGTGGTTACTCGCTGGTCGAGAAGCCCGGTGCGTTCCCCGAATTCGAGATCGAGCTCAAGTACTTCGACGGTGAGCCCGTGATCGCCGAGATTAGCCGCGTGTCCAAGCCTGGCCGTCGCGTCTATTCGTCGATCAAGGACCTGAAGCCGATCAAGAACGGCCTGGGCATCTCGATCCTTTCGACGCCGAAGGGCGTCATGTCGGACACCGCCGCACGCGACGCTAATGTCGGTGGCGAAGTCCTCTGCCGCGTCTACTAGGCGCGGGAGGGAAAGAGCATGTCACGTATCGGTAAGAAAGCCGTCGCAATCCCCTCGAGCGTCACCCTGACGCTCGAAGGCCAGACGGTCACGGTGAAGGGCCCCAAGGGTCAGTTGTCGTGGACGATCGCCGACGAAGTCGAAGTCAAGCAAGAGGGCTCTGAGCTCCTGCTGACTCCGCGCGTCGACACGAAGCGCGCCAAGGGTATGTGGGGTCTGTCCCGCACGCTGGTCGCCAACATGGTGCATGGTGTCACCGCCGGGTTCGAGGAAAGCCTCGAACTGGTCGGCGTTGGTTACCGCGCGGCCTTGAAGGGCACCGCCCTGAGCCTCCAGCTCGGCTTCAGCCACGATGTGGACGTTGAGGCTCCGGCCGGCGTCACCTTCGCGGTGCCGAAGCAGACCGAAATCAAGATCGCCGGCATTGATAAGCAGGCGGTTGGTGAGATTGCCGCGAAGATCCGCCGCATTCGTCCGCCTGAGCCGTACAAGGGCAAGGGCGTGCGTTATGCTGGCGAGAAGGTTCGCCGCAAGGAAGGCAAGAAGAAGTAAGCCATGGCGCTCTCTCCTCGTGAATCCGCCGCGCGCCGCGCTCAACGCACGCGCACCCGCCTCAAGAGCCTCGCTAACGGGCGCCCGCGCCTGTCGGTCTTCCGCTCGTCCAAGAACATCTACGCCCAGATCATCGATGATGAACGCGGCGTGACCCTGGCGTCGGCTTCCACTCTGGAAGCCGAAGGCAAGGGCGCGGACAAGGATGCCGCCGCTGCCGTGGGTAAGCTCGTCGCCGAGCGCGCCATCGAAAAGGGCGTCAAGGACGTCGTCTTCGATCGTGGTGGCTACATCTTCCACGGCCGGGTGAAAGCCCTGGCCGACGCCGCGCGCGAAGCCGGCCTGAACTTCTAAGGGAACAGAAATGGCTCGTGGTGAACAACAGCGCGGTGAAGGCGGTCAACGCCGGGACCGTCGCGACCGCAACGCCCCCGAAGAGCGGGTCGACAGCGACATCGTCGAAAAGCTCGTCCACATCAACCGCGTCGCCGCCACCGTGAAGGGTGGTCGTCGCTTCAGCTTCGCCGCTCTGATGGTCGTTGGCGACCAAAAGGGCCGCGTCGGCTTCGGTCATGGCAAGGCGCGTGAAGTGCCGGAAGCCATCCGCAAGGCGACCGAAGAAGCCAAGAAGACGATGATCCGCGTTCCGCTGCGCGAATCCCGCACCCTGCACCACGACGGCGCTGGCCGTTGGGGCGCTGGCAAGGTGATGATGCGCGCGGCGCCTCCCGGCACCGGCGTCATCGCCGGCGGTCCGATGCGCGCGGTTCTCGAAACCCTGGGCGTCCAGGACGTCGTGGCCAAGTCGACGGGTTCCTCGAACCCGTACAACATGGTTCGCGCCACGTTCGAGGCCCTGAAGGTTCAATCGTCGCCCCGCCAGATCGCCGCCAAGCGCGGCAAGAAGGTTGGCGACATCCTCGGCCGTCGCGCCGACGGCGCTTCGTCGCCGGAAGCCATCGAGGGTTAAGTCATGGCTGAAGCTAAGCAAGTCACGGTGCGCCAAACCGGCAGCCCGATCCGTCGTGAAAAGGACCAGCGCGCCACGCTCGCCGGTCTGGGTCTGAACAAGCTGGGCCGCGTGTCCACGCTGGAAGACACCCCGTCGGTCCGCGGCATGATCCGCAAGGTCGCGCACCTGCTGGAAATCGTCTCGTAATCTTCTACGCGACGCCGAAAAGCGCCACCCCGGTGAAAGCCGGGGTGGTTTTCGTTTGGAATCTCATTTCGCCCCAAACTCATTTCACCATTGAGTTCTCTGGCGTTTTAGGGTTTTAAGCGCGCTCTGATTTTCAAAAGCCGAGTCCAGCCGCTGGCTGGGCGCAGATCTCCAAGGAGAGGCACATATGACTAAGCTGAACGAACTGGCTCCCCGCGAAGGCTCGACCAAGGGCCGCATGCGCGTTGGCCGCGGCCCGGGTTCGGGCAAGGGCAAGACCGCCGGTCGCGGTGTGAAGGGCCAGAAGGCGCGCTCGGGCGTCGCTATCGCCGGCTTCGAAGGCGGTCAAATGCCGCTGCACATGCGTATGCCTAAGCGCGGCTTCAACAACCCGTTCCGCCTCGAGTTCGCCGAAGTGAACCTGTGGCGCCTGGAGCAGGCCGTCGCCGCTGGCAAGTTCAAGGCCGGCGCCGAACTGGCCCCCGCCGATCTGGTCGCCGCTGGCGTCATCCGTCGTGAACTGGACGGCGTGAAGCTGCTGGGCAAGGGCGAGATCAAGACCGCTCTGAAGCTGACCGTCTATTCGGCCACGGAAGCCGCCATCAAGGCCGTCGAGGCCGCTGGTGGTTCGGTCACCGTGACCAAGAAGGCCAAGGCGCAAGCCGAAGCCTAAGGCCATATGTCATCCCGATGAGCGCCAGGCGCTCGCGGGACATCGTTTCGACCGGGATGACAGAATTAGGGGGCTCGCCGTGACATCGCGGCGAGCCTCACCTATTTGTGGCCTCTACTCGAGCCCGCCCTTTTCAAATCGTTTGAAACGGATAAGCAGGCTCGGCGCCAATTTGTTGGAGCGCGGCCTCAGCCGGATCGATGTCCGGCCGTCCCGCTCTTGAGTCGTGGGGATCTGAATGGCCTCGGCCGCCGAACAACTCGCAGCCAATATGAATTTCGCGTCGTTCCAAAAGGCGACCGAACTTCACAAGCGCATCTGGTTCACGATCATCGCTCTGATCGTCTATCGCCTGGGCTCCTACGTTCCGATTCCCGGCGTCGACGTGAATGCGTTCGCGCGCCTGTTCAGCAACAATTCCGAGGGCATCCTCGGCATGTTCAACATGTTCTCGGGCGGCGCGGTCTCGCGCATGGCCATCTTCTCGTTGAACGTGATGCCCTACATCAGCGCCTCGATCATCGTGCAGCTGATGGGCTCGGTGTATCCGCCGTGGGAAAAGCTGAAGAAGGAAGGCGGGGAGGCGGGTCGCAAGACCCTCAACCAGTACACCCGCTACCTGGCCGTGGTTCTGGCCGTCATCCAGTCGGCTTCGATCGCGATCGGCCTGCAGGCCCAGCCTGGCGTGGTCGCCGGCGGCGTCGGCCCGCTCTTCTTCGTCGTCTCGACCGTCGTGGTCCTGACGGGCGGCACCCTGTTCGTGATGTGGCTGGGTGAGCAGATCACCAGCCGCGGCGTGGGCAACGGCGTCTCGCTGATCATCTTCGCGGGCATCGTGGCCCACCTGCCGATCGGCGTGGGCCAACTGCTGGTCCAGGCCCAGACCTCGGGCAACTATACCCCGCTGTTCCTGATCGTGATCGGCGCCGTGGCCGCCATCCTGGCCATCGTGTTCATGGAGCGCTCGCAGCGCCGCCTGCTGGTCCACTATCCCAAGCGTCAGCAGGGCAACCGCATGATCGGTGGCGAAAGCTCGTTCATGCCGCTGAAGATCAACACCGCGGGCGTCATCCCGCCGATCTTCGCCTCGAGCCTGCTGCTGCTGCCGACGACCGCCATGCAGTTCATTTCGGCCGCCAACCTCCCGGGATGGCTGTCGTGGCTGCCGGGCGTGGTTGGCGCGCTGCAGCACGGCCACCCGGCCTTCACGATCTTCTACGCGCTGCTGATCATCTTCTTCTCGTTCTTCTACACCTCGGTCGTGTTCAACCCCGAGGAGACGGCCGAGAACCTGCGCAAGTACGGCGGCTTCCTGCCGGGCATCCGTCCGGGCAAGCGTACGGCCGAGTATCTGGACTATGTGCTGACCCGCCTGACGGTGATCGGCGCGGCCTACATCACGGCCGTCTGCGTGGCGCCTGAGCTGGTCATGGGCGCGATCAAGTCGAACCAGTTCGCCCTGGGCGGCACCTCGATCCTGATCGTCGTGACGGTGACCATGGACACCGTGGCGCAGATCCAGTCGCACCTTCTGGCCCACCAGTACGAGGGCCTGATCAAGAAGTCGAAGCTGCGCGGCGGCCGCGGCCGCTAGGTCACGTAGCCTAATAGAAGCGTCGGAAGCCGGTTTGTCACAAAACCGGCTTCCGTTTTTCTCCGGCGCAATCTAGGTCTGCGACGGGAAGCGGAGTGTGAGAGCCGGAAGCGGCTGCCGGTTTCCGGCGACCATCACGCTCCCAAGTAGGGAAAGGAGTCTGCCTAGGCAGGCTCTAAGCGGGCTCAAGACCCGCCAACGCGCGAAGGGGCATTCATGAACTTGATCCTGTTCGGTCCGCCGGCGGCGGGGAAGGGCACTCAGGCTAAGCGTCTGGTCACGGAGCGGGGCATGGTCCAGCTCTCGACCGGCGACATGCTGCGCGCCGCGATCGCCTCGGGCTCCGAGCTGGGTCAGCGCGTCAAGGGCGTGCTGGACCGTGGTGACCTGGTCACCGACGAGATCGTCATCGCCCTGATCGAGGAGCGCCTGCCCGAGGCCGAGGCGGCCGGTGGCGCGATCTTCGATGGTTTCCCGCGTACGGTCGCCCAGGCCGAGGCTCTGGACAAAATGCTGGCCGCTCGCGGGCAGCAGATCGACGCCGTTCTCCGACTCAAGGTAGACGAACCCGCTCTGATCGAACGGATCAAGAAGCGGTTCGACGAGCAGGGACGGCCGGACGACAATCCCGAAGTCTTCGTGACGCGCCTGGCCGCCTACAACGCCCAGACCGCGCCGCTGCTGCCCTACTACGAAGGGCAGGGGAAGTTGACGGAACTGGACGGAATGGGATCGGTCGAAGCCGTCGCCCAGTCCATCGACGCCGCTCTTTAGAGTCCGCCCGGTCGAATCGATATTCGACTGACAAGCGGGTTCGAGCCTCCGGGAGTTAGGGCGTGACAACCGTCACGGTCTAGGAGGCTGAAGAAACCCCGGATTCACTGGCTTTCCGGTGGATTCAGTTGTTGACGGAAGCGAAACGATCCCTATAACGGGGCGCTTCCGCGAAAGGGCGCGATCCGTGCGCGCCGGTTTGGATCCTCTGGATCGAGCCGGGCGCGCCGTTCGCGTCTTTAGTGCGTGACTAGGAGAACATTAGACGTGGCCCGTATTGCAGGCGTCAACATCCCGACGAACAAGCGCGTTTTGATCGCGCTTCAGTATATTCACGGCATCGGCCAACGGTCCGCTCGTGAAATCATCACGAAGGTGGGCATCGAGGATGCGCGTCGGGTCAATCAACTGACCGACGCCGAAGTCCTGCAGATCCGCGAAACGATCGACCGCGACTATACCGTCGAGGGCGATCTGCGTCGCGAGAACTCGATGAACATCAAGCGTCTGATGGACCTGGCCTGCTACCGCGGCCTGCGTCACCGTAAGGGCCTGCCGGTCCGCGGTCAGCGCACCCACACGAACGCTCGGACCCGCAAGGGCCCGGCCAAGCCGATCGCCGGCAAGAAGAAATAAGGTAGCCTGACCGATGGCCAAGGAACCGGGTCGCGTTAAAAAGCGCGAACGCAAAAACATCACCTCGGGCGTGGCGCACGTGAACGCCTCGTTCAACAACACGATGATCACCATCACCGACGCTCAGGGGAACACCATCTCCTGGTCGAGCGCCGGCATGATGGGCTTCAAGGGCTCGCGCAAGTCGACCCCGTACGCCGCTCAGATGGCCGCCGAAGACGCGGGCAAGAAGGCTGCGGAACACGGCGTGAAGACCCTGGAAGTCAACGTCTCGGGTCCGGGTTCGGGCCGTGAGTCGGCCCTGCGCGCGCTGCAAGCCGCGGGCATGACCATCACGACCATCCGCGACGTCACGCCGATCCCGCACAACGGCTGCCGTCCGCCCAAGCGTCGTCGCGTCTAGTATTTTTTAGACACCAATCTTCCTTCGCCGGCTGCGCAAAACGCGGCCGGCGAGCCGCGTTCAAGGGACCCGACCACGTGATCGAAAGAAACTGGAACGAGCTGATCCGTCCTGAGAAGCCGCAGATCGAGACCGGCGCCGATGCGACCCGCAAGGCCCGTATCGTCGCTGAGCCGCTCGAGCGCGGTTTCGGTGTGACGCTCGGCAACGCCCTGCGTCGCGTTCTCCTCTCGTCGCTGCAAGGCGCCGCCGTCACCGCCATCCAGATCGATGGCGTGGTGCACGAATTTTCTTCGCTCGAAGGCGTCCGTGAAGACGTCGTCGACATCGTTCTGAACATCAAGCAACTGGCCGTGCGCATGCACGCCGAGGGCCCGAAGCGGATGACCCTGCGCGCCACGGGCCCCGGCCCGGTGACCGCTGGTCAGATCGAAACCCCGGCCGACATCGAGATCCTGAACCCCGACCACGTGCTCTGCACGCTGGACGACGGCGCCTCGGTGCGGATGGAGTTCACGGTCAACAACGGCAAGGGTTACGTCCCGGCCGACCGCAACCGTCCGGAAGACGCGCCGATCGGCCTCATCGCCGTCGACGCCCTGTACTCGCCGGTCAAGCGCGTCGCCTATCGCGTCGAGCCGACCCGTCAAGGCCAGTCGCTGGACTACGACAAGCTGGTCCTGGAAGTGGAAACCAACGGCGCCGTCACTCCGGTGGACGCCGTGGCCTACGCCGCCCGGATCCTGCAGGACCAACTGCAGATCTTCATCACCTTCGAGGAACCGAAGGCCAAGTCGGCCGACGAGTCCAAGCCGGAACTGCCGTTCAACCCGGCCCTGCTGAAGAAGGTCGACGAGCTGGAACTGTCGGTCCGTTCGGCCAACTGCCTGAAGAACGACAACATCGTCTACATCGGCGACCTGATCCAGAAGACGGAAGCGGAAATGCTCCGCACGCCGAACTTCGGCCGCAAGTCCTTGAACGAAATCAAGGAAGTGCTGGCTGGCATGGGTCTGCACCTCGGCATGGATGTGCCGAACTGGCCGCCGGAAAACATTGAAGACCTGGCCAAGAAGTTCGAAGACCAAATCTAAGAACCTCTTCGCTATCGCGCTAAATCCGGGCCGCTCTCAGCTCCTTCGGGACTTGAGAGCGGCCTGGGCCTTTTGAAGCCGCTCACGCGGTCGAGGGCCCCGGCGCTTCGCTCTGACCCGGTCGGGACGGACTAGGATTGGTGACAACTAAGGCGCCCACACTTCGCGCCGCTCGGGCAGATCGCCCAGGAGATACAAAATGCGTCACGGTAAGGCTCACCGTAAACTCGGCCGCACCTCGGCTCACCGCACCGCCATGTTCGCCAACATGTCGGCCTCGCTGATCAAGCACGAGCAGATCGTCACCACCCTGCCCAAGGCCAAGGAACTGCGTCCGATCGTCGAAAAGCTGATCACCCTGGCCAAGCGCGGCGACCTGCACGCGCGTCGTCAGGCCATCAGCTCGGTTCGCGACGTCGAACAAGTCGGCAAGCTCTTCGCCACGCTCGGCCCGCGCTACAAGGACCGTCAAGGCGGCTACATCCGCGTCTTGAAGGCCGGCTTCCGCTACGGCGACAACGCCCCGATGGCCGTCATCGAGTTCGTCGATCGCGACGTCTCGGAAAAGGGCAAGGACTCGGGTCCGGTCTACGTCAACGACGCCGAAGACTAAGCCTGGCCGTCGCCAGACAAAGAAATTTCAGCGCAAGCTGAACGCGAAGGCCCCGGAGTGATCCGGGGCCTTTTTCGTTTTGGCCTCAGCGGCGTTCGCGCGAACGCACCTTCGCCAGATCAACGACGATCAGGACGCTTTGGGCGATGAGCCCGACCAGCACGCCCATGACGACGAAGGTGGACACTTCGAGGATCCCAGGAGCGATCTGCTGGAGCGTGGGAGGAGAGGGCAGCTTCAGGATCGTACGCGCCATGTGGAAGCTGTTCATGCCGGCCATCAGCGCCCCGAGGCCGGGACCGGCCAGGGTCAAGTCCGTCAACACCCGCCGCCAGACGCCGCGGCCGGACAACGCCACGAACGCCAGCACTGGCGTCAGGGCCATCGCTCCCGCCAGGATGATGAACACGCATTTCTGAGGCGTCGCCGCGTTGGCGAACACCATTCCGAGCACCGACATCGCGACCTCACCCTCCCGCAACGGGTCGTAAGTTTACGTGCGTAATCTTTTTGGTCAAGCGAGGCGTCGTCTTGGGCGCGCAGGCCCCTCGGGCTATCGAACCCTGAGCCGCTGCACTTGCTGGCCTTGCTCGGCCAGGGACGGCACGCCCAGCTCCCGGCGCAGGGCGTCGGACGTCAGGTCGCGATTGTAGGGTTCCTGGCTCATGGCCCCGTCGTCGCGGCTTCTAAACTGGGTGCCGTAGATCTGCGGGCGGCCGATGGTCTGGAGGTAGCGATCGAGCGTGGCGCTGGCGATCCATAGCGCTCCGCGATCGCCCTTGCCGACCGCCACCATCGCCAGGGTGTGGGCCAGCAGATAGTCGTCCGGCCTGTCACCGTGCTGGAAGATGAAGGCCGCGTGCCGGAAATCCTCCGCCGTCCGCAGGGCGCCCGCATCCAGCAGACCGCGCGTGGCGGCGCGTCGGCGGATGTCTCGCGGCGTGACCTGGCTCCAGTCGATGGATGACCGCGTCCGATCCGCCTGGTCCTCGGCATAGAGGCGGCTCATCTCGGGATTGGACTCCGGCGTCGCGGGATCCTGCGCGCGGGCCGGCGCGGTCGCCAGGGCCAGACAGGCGAGGGTCAGCAGAAGACGGTTCTTCATGGACTTCTCCCGTGGCGGCGGACCGCGCGCGTCTACTCCTTGGTCAGGTCCTGCCGACGGAACAGGAACACCGCGCCCGTGGCCAGCACCGCCACCCAGGCCGCGAGAGCCGCCAGGGCGATACCCGCCGAGCCGCTTGCCGCGCCCAGCTGGGCGGGATCGAGCAGGGTGGCGCGCAACAGGTCGGCATCGAACACCGGCAGGACCAGGAGCTTCCAGCTGGGCTGGCCCTGTTCCATCAGGCGCAGGGTGCTGGCCAGGATCGTCTGGATAAAACGCGCGCCCAGGCAGGCGATGACGACGCCCATGGTCGAGCGCGACAGCACGCCCACGCAGGCGGCGAGGGCGGCCAGGGTCATGGCTTCGAGCCAGGTGATGGCCAGGACGCCGATCACGTCGAACAGGTTGCGGTCGAACATCGAGAAGGTCAGGGCCTTGCCGCCGATCGCCGAGCCGATCACCGCCGCCACGGCCGACAGGATCGCCGTCAGCAGCAGGCTCCAGAACACGGCCTCGCCGACGACGGTCAGCTTGGCCAGCAGCAGGTTCTGGCGCGTGTTGCGGGGCGTCAGCAGCCGCCAGGTCTCCCAGCGGTAGTCGCCGGCCAGGATCGCGGCGGCGCCGATCATCAGGAACAGGGCTCCGAAGGTCGAGGCGCCGCTCGACAGCGCCTTCAGCATCTGGTCGATCAGGCCGATGGTTATGCCGGGCATCGGTTTCTTGATGACATGGCGCAGGAAGAGGTCGCCGCCCACGCTGAGCATGAAGCCGACGATGGGGGCGAAACAGAAGCCCCAGAAGACGGCCGAGCGGTCGCGCAGCAGGCGGAAGCGTTCGGCGGCGATGGCGTCGGCGAGCATCAGGCGGCTCCCTCGGTACGATCCAAAGTCTTCAGGTACACGCCTTCGAGGTCGGCCTCGCGCCAGCGGGCCTCGACGATTTCGACCCCGGCTTCGACGAGGCCGCGGATCAGGGCCGGGGCCTCTTCGCGGCGAATGTCGGCCAGGACCGCATCGGAGCCGTCGGCCAAGCCCTTAGCGCCCAGAACACTGAGCACCTGGGCGATGGGCGAGGCGGCGACGATGCGCAGCCGGGTCTCGCCGGCGGTCAGCTCCGCCACGCCGCCCTCGGCGACGACCTTGCCCTTGGACAGGATGGCCACCCGGTCGCAGACGCGGCGCACCTCGTCCAGCTGGTGGCTGGCCAGGATGACCGTGACGCCCTCGCGCTGGGCCAGGTCGACGATCAGGGCGCGGATCTCCTGGATGCCGGCCGGATCCATGCCGCTGGTCGGCTCGTCCAGGATCACCAGCTCCGGCTTGGTGAAGAAGGCGGCGGCCAGACCCAGGCGCTGCTTCATGCCAACCGAATAGCCGCTGGTCGCCCGGTCGGCGGCGTGGGCGAGGCCGACACGTTCCAGCCAGCCGCCGATGTCGGCGTTCTTGGCGCCGCTCTCCAGCGCCAGCATCGTGAGGGTGTCGCGCGCGGTCAGATAGGCCGGATAGCGCGGCGTCTCGATCATCGCCCCGACCTTGCGAAGGGCGGTGATGTCGCCGGGCGCGGCGCCGAACAGCCGTGCCGAGCCCTCGGTGGGCCGCACGAGACCCAGGGCGATGCGGAACAGGGTGCTCTTGCCCGCGCCGTTGGGGCCCAGGACCCCGAACACGCCGCCGGCGGGAATGGCGATGGAGAAGTCGTCGAGGGCGCGCACCGCCCCGTACGTCTTGGTGAGGCGGTCGGCCTCGAGGGCGATCGACATGCGAGCGGTTCCGGCGCCGAACGACTCGGCTCGACGGGGCGACTATGGCGACCGCCCAGGGGCGCGCCAAGTTAAGAGCCGGTCATGCGCCCGTTCTCGCACCCCATACCCGCCCCATACCCGCACTGGCGACCGCCGGTTGTCATATGCCTGCAATCAAGGTCGATGATGCAGGCGGAAACCCTTGTTTCTCGCGAGACCGTTGATGCTCTTCCGCCGTTTCCTGTCCGTGGTCCTGGCGGCCGGTCTGACCCTGGCCTGCGGCGCCGTCCAGGCGCGCGAGAAGGCGCCGCACCTGACGATCCTGGTCTCGATCGACGGCTTCCGCGCCGACTATCTGGATCGCGGTGACACCCCGACCCTGAAGGCCCTGGCCGACGCCGGCGCGCGCGGGGCGATGCGGCCCTCGTTCCCGAGCCTGACCTATCCGAACCACTACACCCTGGTCACCGGCAAGCGGCCTGACCGTCACGGAGTGGTTGGCAACGAGATGGAGGACGCCGTCATCGGCGGGCCCAAGTTCACGATGAATGGCCCGACCGCCAATGATCCGCGCTGGTGGAACCAGGCCAAGCCGTTCTGGGTCTCGGCCGAGCAGCAAGGCCGGAAGGCCGCGGCGATGTTCTGGCCGGGCTCGGAGACCGCGATCGACGGCGTCCGCCCGACCCACTGGAAGAAGTACGACGGCAAGTTCTCGCACGACGCCCGCGTCGACCAGATCTTCGCCTGGATGGACAGCGCCGACGGTCCGCCGCTGGCCTTCACCACCCTCTATTTCGACGTCGTCGACACCGAGGGGCACCACTTCGGCCCGGAGTCGCCCGAGGTGCGAGCGGCGGCCGTGGAGGTCGATCGGTCGCTGACCCGACTGGTGGAGGGCCTCAAGGCGCGGGGGCGGTTCGAGAACACCGACATCATCGTCGTCGCCGACCACGGCATGGCGCCGCTGCCGGCCGCCAATCGCGTGGTGCTGGACGACTTGATCGACATGTCGAAGGTCCATCTGGTCAGCCGAGGCGCGGTGACCGGCCTCTGGCCCGAAAAGGGTCATGAGAAGACGGTCGAGAAGGCGTTCCTGAGCAAGCCTCTGCCGCACATGACCTGCTGGAAGAAGGCCAAAATCCCGGCCCGCTACTTCTATGGTCGCAACAAGCGCGTGCCGGCCATCATCTGCCTGTCGGAGACCGGCTGGTACACCACGACCGAGGCGGCCAAGAAACGGCCGGGCAGGTGGGACAACAAGGATGGCGGGGCCCACGGCTTCGATCCCTATGACCCGCGCATGCGGGCCGTGTTCGTGGCCCACGGACCGTCGTTCAAGCCGGGCGTGGTGCTGCCGGCCTTCGACAATGTCGATGTCTATCCGCTGCTGGCCAAGGTGACCGGCGTGAAGCCTGAAAAGGGCGACGGCTCGCTGAAGGTGTTGGGACGGGCGTTGCGGTAGGATCGCCATCGCGGCCACTCCACCGCTGTGGACGCCAAACCGCAAGATCGGTCGAGCACGACCCCGCGGTGAGCGGCTAGCTGGCGGCGCCACGGAGAAGGGTGACGATGAAGGCGGCGCTTCGAAACTATCAAGCCCGGATGCAGCGTGTGCTGGACCATGTCGACCAGCATCTCGACGGTGATCTGGATCTGGAAACGATGAGCCGCGTCGCGGCCTTCTCCAAGT
This sequence comes from Caulobacter sp. GW821-FHT11E10, assembly GCF_058808375.1. Lineage (NCBI taxonomy): Bacteria > Pseudomonadati > Pseudomonadota > Alphaproteobacteria > Caulobacterales > Caulobacteraceae > Caulobacter > Caulobacter sp. GW821-FHT11E10. The sequence goes on along the minus strand of NZ_JBXARP010000004.1, from coordinate 493,108 downwards.
TCCACTTCCACCGGCAGTTCATGGCGACCTTCGGGTTGTCCGTGCATCGCTACGTCCAGCTCGCCCGCTTGAAGCGCGCTTCGCACCAGCTTGTCTCGAAGGACGCCCAGAGCGTCACGGAGATAGCGATGGGCGCCGGCTATGACGCGCCCGACGCCTTCGCCCGCGCCTTTCGGCGGAGGTTCGGCCAGTCGCCTTCGTCGTTCCGGAAATCGCCCGACTGGGCGCCGTGGCTTGCGGCCTTCGGGCCTCTGGACAATGCGAGGAGCAAGTTCATGCAGATTAGCTATGACCACGACGACGTGATGATCCGCGATGTTTCCCCAACGCCGGTGGCGATCATGGAGCATCGGGGCGACCGGGCGACGCTCGGCGCCACCATCGAACGGTTCATCACTTGGCGCAAAGCCGCGGGGCTGTCGCCGGAGACGAGTTCGACGTTCAACATCTTCCGTTCAGAGCGGATTCCCGAGAATCCCGCCGACTACAGCATGGACCTGTGCATTGGGACCGACCGGCCGATCGAACCTGATGACGAGCACATGAAGGCCGGCGTGATCCCCGGCGGGCGCTGCGCGGTGCTGCGGGTTGTCCACGACACCCATAACCTGGAGCCCGCCGCGCTTTATCTTTATCGCGACTGGCTTCCGGCCAGCGGAGAGGAGGCGCGGGACTTCCCGATCTATTGCCAAAGACACTTCTCGTTCCCGCCGAACGCGCAGGGGCACGAGGTGGTCGTCGAACTGTTCCTGCCGCTCAAATAGCGCCCTCGGATGGCGGCCGGCCCGGATCGCTATCGCGTCGGACGGGCCGTCATTCCAGCGTCCCCATCGGGGCGGCTTGCCAAGGTAGTTTCTATATGCGTTAAATATTGTCGAAACTCGAAAGGAAGCCGACATGTCCGACTCCCGTCCTGGCCTGGTCTCCGCCGTCAGCTATCGCGACCCCAAGGCGGCGATCGCCTGGCTGGAAAAGGCGTTCGGCTTCGAGCTGACCTTTCTGATCGAGGACGACCAGGGCAACCTGGCCCACTCGCAGATGAAATATGCCGACTCGATGATCATGATCGGCAACGAGTGGAGCGAGAACCACGCCAGCCCGGCTTCGCTGGGCGGCAAGACCACCCAGACGGTGCACATCTACATCGCCGGCGATGTTGACGGCCATTGCGCGCGGGCCAAGGCGGCCGGGGCCGAAATCCTGGCGGAGCCGGCGACCCAGTTCTATGGCGCGCGCACCTATCGCTGCCGCGACCCGGAGCAGCACATCTGGACCGTGTCGGCCGATGTCGAGACCGTCTCGACCGACGAGATGGAGAAGCGCAGCGGACTCAAGATCGCCGTGGGCGCCGAATGATCTCTCCGGGAGACTTCCGGCGACTGGCTTTGTCCATGCCCCAGGCGATCGAGAGCTCGCACATGGGCACGGTCGATTTCCGCTGCGGGAGGATCTTCGCGACCTTGGGCAATCCCGACGCCGCGTGGGCGATGGTGAAGCTGACGCCGGACCAGCAGGAGATGCGCGTCGCCGCTGAGCCAGAGGTCTTCGTCCCCGTACCGGGCGGCTGGGGCAAGGGCGGGGCGACGCGGCTGCGCCTCTCGGCCTGCGACGAAGCCACGGCGCGCGGCGCGCTGAGCGAGGCCTGGCGCAATGTCGCGCCGAAGAAGCTGCTGGACCTCCAGCCTTGAGCGAGGCGCTGGACCGCACACTGGCCGCCCTGGCCGACCCACACCGGCGGCGGGCCGTCGACCTGCTGCGCGAACGGCCGCGCCGGGCCGGTGAGCTGGCCGAGAGCCTGGGCCTGACCCCGCCGGCCATGAGCCGCCATCTCCGCGCCCTGCGCCAGTCGGGCCTGGTCGAGGAGAGTCATCCGGAGTTTGACGCTCGGGTGCGCGTCTATCGCCTGCGATCCGGCCCGATGGACGAGCTGAAGGCCTGGCTGGACGTCGCCGAGGATCATTGGGCCGATCAGCTGCTGGCGCTGAAGGCTCATGTGGAAACCAAGGCCCGAGGGGACGGCAAGTGAGCTCCAAGATCCTGGTCGCCCTGCGCATCGCCGCCCCGCCCGAGGTGGTGTTCGACGCCTTCACCGACGACATCGCCCTGTGGTGGCGGCCTAATTCGCTGTTCGCCTTCACCCCACGCTCGCCTGGCGTCATGGCCTTCGAGGAGGGGAGGCTGGTCGAGCGCCTGCCGACCGGCAAGGTGTTCGAGGTCGGCCAGGTGCGGGCCTGGGAGCGCGGCGAGCGGCTGGTGTTCGGCTGGCGCCAGGCCGCCTTCACGCCCGACATGGACACTGAAGTCGAGGTCCGTTTCGAGGCCGTGGAAGAGGGCCAGACCCGCGTCACCGTCGAGCATCGCGGCTGGGACAGCGTACCGGCCCCGCACGTGGCGCGGCATGGCTTCCCGAATGCTTTCTTCCTGCAGCGTCATGGCGAGTGGTGGCGATCGTTGCTGGCGGGTCTTGCGAGCCGAACGAACAGCGTCCAACTAGGAACCGCCGGGGAGGGCGCGTAATGAACCAGACGATCACGGGAGGGCGGCGACAGGCGGCCCTGGGCTTCATCTTCGTCACCGCGATCATGGACGTGTTGTCCCTGGGCGTGATGATCCCGGTCCTGCCCAATCTGGTGAAGCAGTTCGGCGGCGGCGACACCGCCATGGCCGCCGACTGGAACATCCTGTTCGCTACCACCTGGGGCGTGATGCAGTTCTTCTGCTCGCCGATTCTCGGCTTGATGTCGGACCGCTTCGGTCGCCGGCCGGTGATCCTGACCTCAATCTTCGGCCTGGGCGTCGATTTCCTGTTCATGGCCTTCGCGCCCAGCCTGTGGTGGCTGTTCGTCGGCCGGATCTTCAACGGCATGACGGCGGCGAGCTTCTCGACCGCCGGCGCCTATATCGCCGACGTCACCACGCCCGAGAACCGGGCCAAGGGCTTTGGCCTGATGGGCGCGGCGTTCGGCGTCGGCTTCACCTTCGGTCCGGCCTTGGGCGGCTGGCTGTGGACGTTCGACCATCGCGCGCCGTTCCTGGTCTGCGCGGCGCTGGCTCTGTGCAACTGGCTCTACGGCTTCTTCATCCTGCCGGAATCCCTGCCGGTCGAACGCCGCCAGCCTCGCTTCGACTGGAAGAAGGCCAATCCGATCGGCTCGTTGCAGCTTCTGCGCCGCCATCCGGGCCTGCTGGGCCTGGCCGGCGTCGGCTTCCTGTTCCAGCTGGCCCACAACGTCCTGCCCAGCGTCTTCGTGCTGTACATGGGCTTCCGCTACAACTGGTCGCCCCAGACCATCGGCCTGACCCTGATGGCCAGCGGCATTTCCGGGATCATCGTCCAGGCCCTGATCGTGGGCCGGGTGGTCAAGGCGGTGGGCGAGCGCGGCGCGCTGCTGATCGGCCTGGTCTCGGGCTTCGCCGGTTTCATGATCTACGCCCTGGCCCCGACCGGCTTCCTCTATCTGTGCGGTCTGCCGATCTTCGCGCTGTCGGGTCTGATCCAGCCCGGCTTGCAGGGGCTGATGACCCGTCGCGTGGCGCCGAACGAGCAGGGCCAGTTGCAGGGCGCCAACTCGGCCATGATGGGCATCGCCTCGATCCTCGGTCCGGCCCTGTTCCTGATGCCGTTCGCCTTCGCCGTCCGTCACGATGCGACCCTGCACATGCCCGGCCTGCCGGTGCTGATCGCGGCCGCGTTGATGCTGGCCGGAGCCATCCTGGGCTACGCCAAGGCGCGTCCTTTGCCGACATCGGAACCGCAAACGGCCTGAAGCCTTACAGTCTCGCCGAAACCTCGACCTTTCGCCGCCTTAGACTCGCCCGAAAGCTCGGCTGAGTTCGTTGCGAACCGTTAGGAGCCTCCTTGAACACCATGCGCCACCTTCGCGCCCTGCTGCCCGTCGTCGTCCTGCTGACCGCGTGCTCGAACCCGACCGGGCAGTCCAACGCCCAGTCTATCCCCGACATGCCGCAGCCGACCCGCCGCGTGCCGGCCGACGCCGCCTCGATGAAGCTGTCGTTCGCGCCAGTGGTGAAGAAGGCCGCCCCGGCCGTGGTCAATGTCGCCAGCCGCCGGGTGGTGCCGCGCCGCGTCGATCCGTTCTGGGACTTCTTCATGGGCGGCGGCAGCGGCGGCGCCCAGGTGCAGGGCTCCCTGGGCTCGGGCGCCGTGGTGCGCGCCGACGGGGTGATCATCACCAATCACCACAATATCGACGGGATGAGCGACATCACCGTCCAGCTGGCCGACCGCCGCGAGTTCCCGGCCGTGGTGCTGCTGGACGACCCGCGCGCCGACCTGGCCGTACTGAAGATCGACACCAAGGGCGAGAAGCTGCCCGTCATGGCCATCGACGATCAGGACCAGATGGAGGTCGGCGACCTCGTCCTGGCCCTGGGCAACCCGTTCGGGGTCGGCCAGACCGTGACCAACGGCATCGTCTCGGCCCTGGCGCGGACCGACGTGGGCGCGGCCGACTTCGGCAGCTACATCCAGACCGACGCGGCCATCAATCCTGGCAATTCCGGCGGCCCCCTGGTCGACATGGACGGTGATCTGGTCGGCATCAACACCTTCATCATCTCACGCTCGGGCTCTTCGAGCGGGGTGGGTTTCGCCATCCCCGCCGCCGTGGTCCGTCAGGTCGTGGCGGCCGCCCTGGGCGGCGGCCATAGCGTCGTGCGGCCCTGGCTGGGGGTGAAGAGCCAGCCGGTCACCGGCGACATCGCCAGAAGCCTGGGCATGACCGCGCCGCGCGGCGTGCTGGTGGCTCAGGTCTATCCCGGTTCCTCGGCCGAGCGCGCGGGCCTGAAGGAAGGCGACGTCATCCTGTCGATCGACGGCAAGCCGGTGAACGACGAGGGCGGCGGCGCCTTCGCCATCGGCACCCACAAGGTTGGCGATCGGGTGCCCGTGGTGATCCAGCGCGGCGACCGGGAGCAGACCGTCACCGTTCGCGCCGACGCGGCGCCGGAAAGCCCGGCGCGGGACGAGCGCGCGATCAGCGGCAACAACCCGTTCAACGGCGCCACCGTCGTCAACCTCTCGCCCGCCGTGGCCCAGGACCTGGGCGTCGACCCGTTCGCCGGCAAGGGCGCCCTGGTGACCAAGATCGCCGCCGGCTACGCCCAGAACTGGATGCGTCCGGGCGACTTCGTCCGGGCGGTCAATGGCAAGCAGATCAACACCGTCGCCGATCTCGCGGCCGCGGCCGCCACCAAGCCGGCCCGTTGGACTGTCGCCATCGAACGCGGCGGCCAGCTGATCCAGGCGCAGTTCTAGGGACTTGAGACTGACGACTTGAGCCGGCCGGCCTGCTAGGAAAGGACATGTCCGATCTCTTCCAGGCCGCCGGCCTGACGCCTCACGCCCCGGCGCCGCTGGCCGACCGGTTGCGGCCCCAGACCCTCGACGAGGTGGTGGGCCAGCAGCATCTGCTGGGTCCCGAAGGCCCTATCGGCCGGATGGCGGCGGCCCATCGCCTGGCCTCGATGATCCTGTGGGGCCCGCCTGGCACCGGCAAGACCACCATCGCCCGCCTGCTGGCCAAGGCCGGCGGCTACGAGTTTCATCAGATTTCGGCGGTGTTTTCCGGCGTCGCGGACCTGAAGAAGGCCTTCGAACAGGCTCGCATGCGTCGCCAGGCCGGCCAGAGCACCCTCCTGTTCGTCGACGAGATCCATCGCTTCAACCGCGCCCAGCAGGACGGTTTCCTGCCGTTCGTGGAGGAGGGGATCGTCACCCTGGTCGGGGCGACGACCGAGAACCCCTCGTTCGAGCTGAACGGCGCTCTGCTGTCGCGCTGCCAGGTGTTCGTACTCAAGCGGCTGACCGAGGAGTCGCTGGAACAGCTCCTCCAACGCGCCGAGGTCGCAGAGAACCGGCCCTTGCCGATCGACGCCGAGGCGCGCTCGACCCTGGTTTCCATGGCCGATGGCGATGGCCGTTACCTGCTGACCCTGGCCGAGACCCTGTTCTCGATTGGCACGGACAGTCCGCTGAATCCGACGCAGCTGGGCCAGTTCCTGCAGAAGCGCCGCCCGGCGTACGACAAGGACCGCGAGGAGCACTACAACCTCATCTCGGCCCTGCATAAGTCGGTGCGCGGCAGCGATCCGGACGCGGCGCTTTACTGGCTGGCGCGGATGCTGGAGGGCGGCGAGGACCCGCTGTTCATCGCTCGCCGCCTGGTGCGCATGGCGTCCGAGGACATCGGCGCGGCCGATCCGCTTTCCCTGCTGCTGACCACGGCGGCCAAGGACGCCTACGACTTCCTCGGCAGCCCGGAAGGCGAGCTGGCCCTGGCCCAGGCCGTGGTCCACATGGCCAGCGCGCCCAAGTCCAACGCCGTCTACAACGCCTACAAGGCCGCCCGCCGCGCCGCCAAGGAGACCGGCAGCCTGATGCCGCCGGCCCATATCCTCAACGCCCCCACCAAGCTGATGAAGTCGCTGGGCTATGGCGACGGCTATGCCTACGACCACGATGTCGAGGGCGGTGTCTCGGGCCAGAACTACTTCCCGGACGGCATGGAGCGCCGGCGGTTCTACGAACCCAAGCCCATCGGCGCCGAGGCGAAAGTGCGCGAGCGCTTGGAAGCCTGGGGCAAGGTGCGTAAGGACGGCAGATGAGCAGTCCGAAATTCCGCCGTCCGCCCGGCGTCGCCAAGCCCAAGGCCGTCGAGTGCCCCATCACCCTGACGCCGGAAGAGATCGAAACCGCGCGGTCGTGGGTGCTGTACGAGGACGAGACCATCATCGTGCTGGACAAGCCCGCCGGCCTGTCCAGCCAGGGCGGGCGGATCAAGGCCCATACGCTGGACGACCTGCTATGGGCGTTCGCCAAGCCGGGAAAGGCTCGTCCGCGACTGATCCATCGCCTGGACCGCGACACCTCGGGCGTGATCCTCACGGCCAAGACCAAGCCGGGGGCGGCGTTCCTGGGCGAAGCCCTGATGGCCAAGCGCTTCCGCAAGTCATACTTGGCCATCGTCGCGCCGGGCGCGCCCGAGCCCAAGGGCGGCATGATCGACAGTCCGCTGCGCCGGGAATCGATCGGCCGCGAGGCCTATATGCGGGTCTGCGCGCCGGACCATCCCGACGCCGAGACCGCTCGCAGCCGCTATCGCACCCTGGCCCACAACGGCGTGGCCGCCCTGGTCGAGCTGTCGCCGGACACCGGCCGGATGCACCAGCTGCGGGTTCATATGGCTTCCATTGGCCGGCCGCTGGCGGGCGACAGCCGCTATGGCGGGGCGCTGATGCTGGGCGGCGCGGCCGTGCCCCGGCTGATGCTGCATGCGGCGCGCCTGACGTTCCCGCACCCGCTGGGCGGCGAGCGCAAGGTCCTGGCCCCGCTTCCGACCGATTTTGTGATGATGCTCAAGGCCTTGGACCTGCCGGCGCCGGAACAGCCTGGTTCCGAGGCCGTTGATCAGGTCTGAAGAGGCAAGCCATGAAGACCGCCAAACCCCTCATCGCCGCCGCCCTCGCGGGCCTGCTGATGGTCGCTTGCGCCACGGCGCCGACCGTCTATCGCGCCCAGCAGGGCGCGCCCAACGACGTCGGCTATTCCGAGTATCGCCTGGAGACCGGCCGCTATCGTGTCACCTTCCAGGGCGGACCGGGCGCGCCCGAGGCCCAGGTCGCCGACTACGCCTTGTTGCGCGCCGCCGAGCTGGCGCTACGCGACGGCTACGACTGGTTCCGGATCGCCGACCGTTCAACCACGTCCAGCGGCTATGATCGCGGCCCGCGCATGAGCGTCGGCGGTGGTTCGGCCAGCTTCGGTCGCCACTCCGGTTTCGGCCTGGGCGTCGGCACGAGCTTCAACCTCGGCCCGGGTCCGGCCTTTTCGCGCTCGATCGAGGTCGTGTTCGGCAAGGGTCCGTCGCCACGGGAACGCGACGCCTATGACGCGCGCGAGATCGTCAACGTCGTGGGGCGTGGACGGCAACGGACCTAGGAGGTCCTAGGCCGCCGCGCGCTTGGCCAGGGGATAGTTCGCCCGCACCCCGGCGTGCGTCAGGCCGGCGGTTTCAGCGGCCGCGAAGTAGCCTTCCTGCGGCAAACCCTGCAGCGCCGTCATGGGCGCCAGGCCCTGGGCGTCGCGGCCGAAGGTCATGATGTCCATGGCGATGTTGCCGGCCGCGCCGCCGAGGTCGGAGGCGTCCAGGGTCAGGCCCGCGAGGCGCGCGTCACGCAGCACGCGCAGGGCTTCCTTGTCCGGCGGCACGCGGGCGATGACCCCGCGCGTGAGGGCGCGCAGCAGGCCCACCACTTCCAGCAGGCGGCCGGCGGGGGTGCCGCGGGTGATGTCGACGAGTTCGATCATGACGCCGCCGCGCAGCAGGCTTAGCGACAGGCCCGAGGTCCCCGTGAGCAGGTCGCGGCCGCGCTGGGTGCCCAGGGTGCGGAACGAGGCCGGCAGGATCAGTTCGGGCGTGTTCGGGCCCTGGACCGAGCGGGCGAAAACGGCCGCGTACTTCAGCGTCGACTCGTCGATGAAGGCGACGTCGCGGTCCGACAGCTTGGTCAGGGCGCGGGACGAGGCCTGACGGCCGCTGGCCAGGTGGGTGACCATCGGCTCGATGCGCACGGCGGTGGTGACGTTGCGGCGCAGACTGACAAGGTGTTCAAGCGTGAAGTCCACGCGCAGGGCCGCGCCCCCGGCCGTGGTGAAGGCCACGGGCGTGCGACGGCCTTCGTCGGCGGGGTCCACGGAGACCCGCACTGGCGAGCGGGCGGAGTCGCGACGGGCGCGGGCGGCCAGCACTACCAGCGGGTCGATCCGCTTGCAGACCGCTTCGCCGTCCTCGACGCCGATCACCGAGCGGATGCCCAGGTCCATCGGGGAGGCCGCGCCCAGGAGATGGGTCAGCACGTCCTCGAGGATCTTCACGCTGGTCGCCTGGGCGGCCAGGCCCTGGTCGTTGTTCATGGCGATCAGGAATTCGCTGTCCGAGATGCGCGCGCGCATGTCCTGGCGGTCCAGGTGCTCGTTCAGCTTGAGCTCGACATACGTCCAGACGTCGCCGCGCTTCTGGCTCCACCATTCGCCGGCCCAGGCTCGGATGGCCTTGATGCTGATGACATTGACGGAGCCTCGGGCCACCAACTCCGAGCCCACCAGGCGCTGAGCTACCGGGGCCGGCAGGGCCACGCGTTCGGTCGCGTCTTTGTGGGGGGTGTCGAAGGCCATGCGCAAAAATGCGGCTTCGGGCTTTAACCGCGCGTTTGGAAACAGGGTTTCCGAGACCGTTTACCTTGAGAAAAACCGGGGAAAATCAAGGGAACTCCGGTGGACGCTTGGCGTTCGCGCCCGCTCGGCGCATAAGGCGTTCATGAACAAGCTGCTTCTGGTGGCCGCTGGCGGGGCCGTCGGCTCGGTCGCGCGCTACCTGGTCGGAGTCGGCGCCATGCGGGTCATGGGACCTGGCTGGCCGTACGGCACCTTCACGGTCAATGTGGTCGGCGGCTTCCTGATGGGATGCCTGGCCTCGTGGCTGGCCCATCGCGGCAGCGCGTCGAGCGAACAGTGGCGCGTGCTGCTGGGCGTCGGCGCGCTGGGCGGCTTCACCACCTTTTCGTCGTTCTCGCTGGAGACCGCGCTGATGATCCAGAAGCGCGACTACGTCCCAGCGTTCTCCTATTCCGCCGCCAGCGTGCTTTTGTCCGTGGCGGCCCTGTTCGCGGGCCTGCTGGTCGCCCGCAAGGTTTTCGCATGAGCACCAAGGAAGTCCGCACGCTGTACGTCGACGCCGGCGAGGACGGGGTCCGCCTCGATCGCTGGTTCAAACGCCGTTGGCCGCACCTGAACCATATCCAGCTGAACAAGCTCTTCCGCTCGGGCCAGGTCCGCGTGGACGGCTCGCGCGCCAAGGCCGACACCAAGCTGGCCGCCGGCAGCCAGATCCGCGTGCCGCCACTGCCCGACGCGCCCGATCCGGCCGACAAGAACAAGTTGACGCCGCGCGATATCGCCTACGCCAAGTCGCTGGTGCTGTACGAGGACGAGGAAGTCCTGGCTCTGAACAAGCCCGCCGGCCTGGCCGTGCAGGGCGGGACCAAGACCACTCACCACGTCGACAAGCTGCTCAGCGCCTGGGGCGAGGGCGTCAACCGGCCGAAGCTTGTCCACCGCCTCGACCGCGACACCTCGGGCGTGCTGCTGCTGGGCAAGACGCCGTCGGCCGCCGCGCGCCTGTCTGGCGCCTTCGCCAAGCGCAAGGCGCAGAAGACCTACTGGGCCATCGTGGCCGGCAACCCGCACCCCACCGAGGGCGTGATGGAGCTGCACCTGGCCAAGCGTGGCGTCGGCGATCGCGAGCTCGTGGTGCCCGCCCAGCCCAAGGATCCGGACGCCCAGCCGGCCGAGACCGAATTCGTCACCATCAGCCGCGCCGGTCCGCGCGTGACCTGGATGGCCCTGCGCCCGCATACCGGCCGCACGCACCAGCTGCGCGCCCACATGAAGGCGATGGGGCACCCGATCCTTGGCGATCCCAAATACGGTGACGAGAAGTCCGCGCCGCTGTCGGAAGGGCTGAAGCTGCAACTGCACGCCCGCTCGATCCTGCTGCCGCACCCGTCGGCCGGCATGCTGCACATCGAGGCGCCGCTGAGCCCCGAGATGAAGGACGGCTTCGCCAAGTTCGGCTTCTCGGAAGACGAGGCCGAAACCGAGCCGTTCGCACGGCGTCAGACCAAGCGGCGGTAGTCTATTCGCGAACAAATCTCGTCATCCCGGGTCGGCTTCGCCGCCTGGGATGACGAGGTATTTTGCGACCTAGACCAGCCCCGTCACCGGTTTCGCGCCCGCGCTGTCCGGGAACACCTTGCTCTCCAGCAGCGCGCGGTCGACGCCCATGTGCTCGGCCAGGACGCCCTTGAACAGCGCGCGCGCGTCCAGGGTAGGGGCCGTGTCGCGGTTCTCGTAGAGGGCGCTCGTAGCCAGGCCGGGCCAGTCGCCGACGATGCCGCCGCCGCGCTTGAGCGCGCCGCCGAGGATCAGGCCGGTCGAGGCCGTGCCGTGATCGGTGCCGCCTGTGCCGTTGACCCGGGCGGTGCGACCGAACTCGGTGACGGCCACCACCACCGTATTCTTCCACTCCGCGCCCAGGCCCGTGTGCAGGCCGTCCAGCACCGCGTCCAGATAGGACAGGCGCGTTGCGATCTGGCCGGCCTGGTTGGCGTGGGTGTCGAAGCCGTCCAGCGAGATGGCCGCGATCTGCGGCCCGTCGGCCTGGATCATGAAGCCGCCCAGGGTCGAGCCCAGCTTGCGCGCCGCCTCGGAGCCGGCCCGGTTCTGGCGGTCGTTAGCCTTGCTGGAAGAGGCTGGGGTCTGAGACATCGAAGCGGACGCGCCAGCCATCGACGGCGTGGCGGCGGCCATCTCGTTCATGGCCGGGGTCGCGGCCATGGCGGTCATGGCCGTCTGGGCCATGGTCTCGGTCTCCAGGCCGCGCGCGAAGGCCGGGCCCAGCATCGGATCGTTCCGGTAGAGATCCTGCAGCAGGGTCGGCAGGCGCGCGGTCTCGTCCACGCCCTTGCCCGGCGACCAGCTGGCGGCCTGCACCTTGCCGCGCAGGATCAGCGGGGCGGTGGCGCCCACCGAGAGACCCTCGACCTTGCGGATCGGCGCGAGCGCTTCCAGCGTGCGGTTCAGCCAGCCGGTGTCTTCGCCATAGACCTTGGCCGAGCCGGTCTCCAGCACGTCCTGGGCCTCGAAGTGCGAGCGGGCGCGATCAGGGCTGGCGATGGCCGGGGCGATGCGGGCCTCGCCCTTCAGGGCCAGCTTTTGGACGGTGTCCAGCTGCGGGTGGAGGCCGAACGTGTCGTCCAGCTTCAGCACCTGGTCGGGCCGCATCGCAATCGAGCCGCGCAGGGCCGCGTAGCTGGCGTCGCCCACCGGCGGTGAGACCGACAAGCCGTCCATGCCGCCGCGACAGATGACGACGACCATCTTCTTCTTGGACAGGTCGCCCTCGGACGCGGCGAAGGCCTGGGTCCCCAGGAAGTTGACGGAGATCCCCAGGCCGGCGGCCAAGCCCAGGAACGAACGGCGGGAAGGTTGAGCGTTCATCGGCGTTGGAACTCCGGGCTCATCACGAGAAGGGCGAAGGCTTCCCGGCGGGTTTCGGCCCGCGAGACGGCCTTGGCGACAGGGGGCGTCAGGCGCACGCCCAGGGCCGAGAGGGCCAGGGCGTTGGGGTCGGTGCGGTCGGCGACCACGGCGGCGAAGCCCTGGGCCCACTGCATGCGCTTGACCAGGCCGTCGGGCGAGGCCCAGGTCTGGGCGTCCTCGGCCCAGCCCTTGGGGGAGGGGGCGGAGAAGGGCTTCTGGCCCAGGCCCGTGAGGATCGGCGCCAGGCGCTCGATCGCCGACGGCTCGGCCCCGATCAAACGCCAGGTCGACAGGGTGTATTCGTAGGGCGTCTTGAACTTGGCCGGGGTCGGATCCCAGGCCTCGGGGCTTTCGATCAAGGCCTTGGCCACGGCGGCCAGGTCGCCCCCGGTGGCGATCCAGCGCTTTTCCAGGCGGGCGACGAGGGCCGGTGGCGGAGTGTCGGCCACGAAGTGCCGGGCGATCTTGCCGCAAACGTGACGGGCTGTGCGCGGATCGGCGGACAGGTCCTTCAGAACCGCCAGGCCCTGCTTGATGTCCGTCTGGCCGTAGCTTCGACCCAAGATCGTGCGCGCGCCGGGCTCGTGGGCGTTCTCGCGGAACACGAATTGACCGGCGCGATCCTCTTGATCGCGACCCAGCGAGAAGCCGGTCAGGGCGCGGGCGAACTCGGTGACATCGGCCTGGCTGTAGCCGGCGTCGACGCCGACGGTGTGCAGTTCCAGGATCTCGCGCGCCAGGTTCTCGTTCAGCCCGGCCTTGTTCCCCTGCCGCCGTCCGACGAAGGCGGCGGCGCGGCTGTTGGGGCCGATCGACTGGGCCTGGTCCAGATAGGTCAGCATCGCCGGATGGGTCGACGAGGCGACCAGCAGGTTCTCGAAGCCGCCGAACACATAGGGCCGGATCGCCTCGCGCTCGAACGGACCGACCAGGACCGAGGTGACCTGCTTGGTGGCCGAGACCGTGAAGTGGTTGGCCCAGAACAGGGCCCAGCGCTCGCGGAAGCTGGCCGGGGTGGCGGCCGCCAGGCGGGCGCGGGCCAGGAAGTCGGCGCCGACCTTTTCGCGCAGCTGCCGCTGGGCGTCCATGAAGGCCATGGCGTTGGCCTTGGTGGTGTCCTCGCCGTCCTTCTTCTGGCGTTCCGCGCGCCGCTGCTGCTGGTAGTCGCGCATCTGCTCGAAGCGGACCGCGGCGCTTTCCCCGCCATCCTGCGGGATGTCGGCGCCCTCGCGGCGGATCTGGGCGACGAGGAAGCCTTGCGGATCGGCCTTGGCGGCCTCGATCTCGCCAGGGCGGGCTCCCAGGCCGAAGCGGGTGACGGCGATGGCGGCCATCATGTCCTTGGACGGTAGGCTCAAGCGGCGCTCTCCCTTGCGCGAACTCGCGACATTGCCCATTCAACGCGGGAGTTTGCCCGTTCCGTCGCGAGCGGCCTGAAAAATGAGATCTCCCCGTGTCCGAGAAATCCGAACTGCTGTTGAAGCCCCGCCGTTTCTACAAGGCCGCCGCCGCCGCGCCGGTGGACGGGGGCTTCGCCGTGCAGCTGGACGGGCGGACGCCGAAATCGCCGGCCAGGAAGCCGCTCGTCGTGCCGACCAAGGGCCTGGGCGAAACGATCGCGGCCGAGTGGGAGGCGCAGGTTGAGTTCATCGACAACAGCCTGATGCCGGCTACCCGCCTGGCCTTCACGGCGATCGACCGCATTTGCGAGACTCGCGCCGAGGTGGCCCGGGAGGTCACGGCCTACGCCGCCTCCGACCACCTCTGCTACCGCGCCGAGCATCCGACGCCGCTGGTCGAACGCCAGGACCGCGAATGGGGCGCGATCCTCGACTGGGCCAAGGCCGAGCATGGCCTAGTCTTCACGCCCGTCGCCGGCGTCATCCACCAGCCGCAGCCGCCGGCCACCCTGGCGATGGTCGAGGCACTCGCCCTGACCCTGGACGACTTCACCCTGGCGGGCGTGGCCTTCGCCTCGGGCCTCTACGGCTCGACCGTGCTGGCGCTCGCCGTGCGGGCGGGACGCCTGACGGGCCGCAAGGCGCTGGACCTGTCGCGCCTGGAAGAGGCGTACCAGGCCGAGCAGTGGGGCCAGGACGCCGAGGCGACGGCGCGTGTCGAGTTCCTGGCGGTCGAGGCCGCGATGATCGAGCGCTGGTTCGCCGCGCTGCGCTAAACGCTCAGCGGAAAGACCATGCTGCGCTGCCGCAAGGTCCGTCTTGCCTAGCTGCTCTGGCCTCGCTACGGCTGGGTTCATAAGGTGGGTGAACCGCCAGAATAACGATCCGGGCAGGGGAGTACGCGCGTGCAGCACATTCTCGAGGAACTCGACCGTCGTCGCGAACAGGCCAAGGCCGGCGGCGGCGAAAAGCGGGTCGCGGCCCAGCACGCCAAGGGCAAGCTGACCGCTCGTGAACGTATTGACCTGCTCCTGGACGAGGGCTCGTTCGAAGAGTTCGACATGTTCGTCGAGCACCGCAGCGCCGACTTCGGCATGCAGGACCAGAAGATCCCCGGCGATGGCGTCGTCACCGGCTGGGGCACGATCAACGGCAAGGTCGTCTACGTCTTCTCCAAGGACTTCACGGTGTTCGGCGGCTCGCTGTCGGGCGCCCACGCGGCCAAGATCGTCAAGGTCCAGCGCCAGGCGATGAAGGTCGGCGCGCCGATCATCGGCCTGTTCGACGCGGGCGGCGCCCGCATCCAGGAAGGCGTCGACAGCCTGGCCGGCTATGCCGACATCTTCCTCGAGAACGTCATGGCCTCGGGCGTGGTGCCGCAGATCAGCGTGATCATGGGCCCTTGCGCCGGTGGCGATGTCTATTCGCCCGCCATGACCGACTTCATCTTCATGGTGAAGGATACGAGCTACATGTTCGTGACCGGTCCGGACGTCGTGAAGACCGTCACCAACGAGATCGTCACGGCCGAGGAACTGGGTGGGGCTCGAGTCCACGCGGCCAAGTCGGGCGTCGCCGAGGGCGCGTTCGAGAACGACCTGGAAGCTATGACCCAGGTCCGCCGACTGGTCGACTTCCTGCCCTCGTCCAACCGCGAGACCGCGCCCGAGCGCGTCAGCTTCGACGAGGCGCTGCGCGAGGAGATGAGCCTGGACACCTTGGTCCCGGCCGACGCGACCAAGCCCTACGATATGAAGGAACTGATCCTGAAGATCGTCGACGAGGCCGACTTCTTCGAGATCTCCAGCGAGTGGGCCAAGAACATCATCTGCGGCTTCGCCCGGATGGACGGCGAGAGCGTCGGCATCGTCGCCAACCAGCCCCAGGTGCTGGCCGGTGTTCTGGACATCGACAGCAGCCGGAAAGCCGCGCGGTTCGTGCGCTTCTGCGACGCCTTCAACATTCCGATCGTCACCCTGGTCGACGTCCCGGGCTTCATGCCGGGGACCAAGCAGGAGTACGGCGGCCTGATCAAGCACGGCGCCAAGCTGCTCTTCGCCTATGCCGAGGCCACGGTGCCGAAGATCACGGTCATCACCCGCAAGGCCTATGGCGGCGCCTATGACGTGATGAGCTCAAAGCACCTGCGCGGCGACCTGAACTACGCCTGGCCGACCGCCGAGATCGCGGTGATGGGCGCAAAGGGGGCTGTGGAGATCATCTTCCGCCAGGAGGCCAAGGACCCCGAGGCCCTGGCGGCCCGCGAGGCCGAGTACAAGACGCGCTTCGCCAATCCGTTCGTGGCGGCCTCGCGCGGCTATATCGACGACGTGATCATGCCGCACGGGACCCGTCGCCGGATCGTGCGCGGCTTGAAGAGCCTGAAGGGGAAGGAGCTCTCCAACCCCTGGAAGAAGCACGACAACATCCCGCTGTAGAGGCGGTCGCGGACAAGAAAACAAAAGAGCGCCCGGCGACGGGCGCTCTTTCTCGTTCTAGGTCACCTTCGGCTTCAACCGCAGACCGCCCAGCAGCGCGCCGCCGATGACATAGGTCAGCAGCTGATAGCCGCCGTCGATCCACTGCAGCGCCGGCGAACCGGCTGCGTAGATGTAGTTCAGCGTCACCACCGTCAGGGCGAAGCAGACGCAGGCGGTCAGGGCCACCTTGGCGCCGGCCACGAAGCCCGTCGCGCCCAGGCGGCGGATCAGCCAGTCCAGGCCCAGCAGGATGACGACCATGTTGACGACGCCCAGGGCCATCTTCCAGTCCTGGCCGACGAAGTCGGCTTCGGTCAGGCGCGTGGCCTTCATCCAGGCCGCGCTGAACAGATTTCCGTACCAGACGATGCCGATCACCTGACCGGCGATGAGGCCGGCCACCAGGCCCAGCCAGTTCACATTCTTCATTGGCGTTCCCCCCGAAACGGCCGGACCGTGTTAGTCCGGCTCAGCTTTGGTCAGGCTGCACACGCGAACGCGGTTCGGTCAATCCAGTGAAGCTTTCGTTTCAGGCTCGAGCCTTCTATATGCGGACGCTTCTTGGCTTCCGCCGTTCGCTTCCCGCCCGACTCCCCGAAAGGCCGCGCCCGCATGGCTCGCATCCTGATCACCTCGGCCCTGCCGTACATCAACGGCATCAAGCACCTGGGCAACCTCGCGGGATCCATGCTGCCGGCGGACGTCTATGCGCGCTTCCAGCGGGCCCGGGGCCACGAGACCCTCTATATCTGCGCCACCGACGAGCACGGCACGCCCGCCGAATTGGCCGCCGCCGCCGCCGGCCAGGACGTGGCGACCTACTGCGCCGAGCAGCATATCCTGCAGCGTGACGTCGCCGCCGCGTTCGGCCTGTCGTGGGACTGGTTTGGCCGATCGTCCTCGCCTCAGAACCAGAAGCTGACCCAGCACTTCGCCGAGGTGCTGGAGGCCAACGGCCTGATCGAGGAACGTGTCGACCAGATGGTCTATTCCATCGACGACAAGCGCTTCCTGCCCGACCGCTATATCGAGGGCACCTGCCCGCACTGCGGCTTCGAGAAGGCGCGCGGGGACCAGTGCGATAACTGCGGCAATCTGCTGGACCCGACCGACCTGAAGAACGCCTATTCGGTGATCTCCGGCTCGCGGAACCTGGAGGTGCGCGACACCCGCCACCTCTACCTTCTTCAGACCAAGATGGCCGACAAGATCCGCGCCTGGGTCGACAGCCACGCGGACTGGCCGCAACTGGCCCGATCGATCGCCTACAAGCACCTGGACGAGGGCCTGATCGATCGCGGCATCACGCGCGATCTGGCTTGGGGCGTGCCGGTGGTCAAGGACGGCGGTCCCCGCCCGGGCATGGAAGGCAAGGTCTTCTACGTCTGGTTCGATGCGCCCATCGAATATATCGCCGCCACCCAGGAATGGGCCGACGCGGAAGAGGGCCGGGACTGGCAGCGCTGGTGGCGCACCGACGCGGGCGCGGAAGACGTCCGCTATGTCGAGTTCATGGGCAAGGACAATGTGGCGTTCCACACCGTCAGCTTCCCGGCGACCATCCTCGGCTCGGAAGAGCCGTGGAAGAGCGTCGACATGCTCAAGGCCTTCAACTGGCTGAACTGGTACGGCGGCAAGTTCTCGACCTCGAACAGGCGAGGCGTGTTCATGGACGCTGCCCTGGAAATCCTGCCGCCCGATCTGTGGCGCTGGTACCTGACGGCCAATTCGCCCGAAGGCAGCGACACGGCCTTCACCTGGGAGCAGTTCGCCAGCGCCGTGAACCGCGACCTGGCCGACGTGCTGGGCAACTTCGTCAACCGCATCCTGAAGTTCAACGAGAGCAAGTTCGAGGGCCTGGTGCCCGAGGGCGGCGAGCCGGGACCGCTGGAAGAGAAGCTGTTCGCCGACGTCTCGGCGCGCCTGGCCGATCTGGCCGAGCAGATGGACGCCATCGAGATGCGCAAGAGCGCCCAGGCGCTGCGGGCGCTCTGGGTGGTCGGCAACGAGTATCTGCAGGAGGCCGCGCCCTGGACCGCGATCAAGACCGATCGTGACCGCGCCGCCGTCATCGTCCGCACCGCCCTGAACCTGGCGGCGCTGTACGCTAAGATCTCGGCTCCGTTCATCCCGTTCGCGGCCGAGAAGATCGGCGAGGCGTTCGGTCTGGAGTTCCCGGCCCCGTGGCCCTCGAACGACGCCAAGGCCGAGCTCTCCAAACTGCCGGTCGGCCAGGCCGTGGCGGCGCCTGAAGTCCTGTTCAAGAAGATCGACGAGGACCAGATCGCCGAATGGGCGGCCCGTTTCGGCGGCGCGGAGTAGCGTGACAGGCGGGGCGGACAGCGCGGACCACAAGGGGCTCCCGACCCTCGTCCGCCTCTGCCTGTTCTACGCCGCCATCTATCTGAGCTCGGGCGTCAGCCTGCCGTATATCGGGACCTATCTGCGCGACCGGGGCATGACCGGCGGCGAGATCGGCCTGATCCTGGCCGTACCCCTGCTGCTGAAGCCCTTCACCGGCCCGGTGCTGGCGGTCTGGGCCGACGGCTTCACCCTACGGCGCACGCCGATGGTGCTGCTGCTGGTCGGGGCGGGCCTGGGCTATGCGGGTCTGCTGGCGACCTCGAACCTCTGGTGGCTGATCCTGGCCTGGTTCGTCGGCCAGACCCTGCTGTCGACCGTCTCGCCGCTGATCGACGTGATCACCCTGCGCCGGGCGCGGACCGAGAGCTTCAACTACGGCATCCCGCGCGGCACGGGCTCCAGCGCCTTCATCGCCGCCAACCTGGCCATGGGCGCGATCCTGACCTTCGCGGCCCCGACCATCATCGCGGTCTGGATCGCCGTGGCCTGCCTGGTGGGCGCTGTGGCCGCGGCCCTGGCCGTGCCGCCCGAGCGGGTCCACGCCGAAGGGGCCAAGCCGGCTCGCGCCGAACGCTGGAGGGGCCTGGGCGAGCTGCTGCGCAACCGCACCTTCGTCCTGGCGGTGGTCACCGCCGGCCTGATCCAGGGCGCTCACGCCTTCTACTACGGCTTCTCGGCCATTCTCTGGCGCAAGCAGGGGATCTCCGAGCCGATGATCGGGATCCTGTGGGGCGTCGGCGTCGCGGCCGAGGTCGGCTTCATGTGGTTCCTGGAGCCGCTGCGCCGCCGCTGGGGCCCCGAGCGGTTCCTGATCCTGGGCGCCAGCGCCGCCGTGCTGCGCTGGACCTGCTACGCGTTCGAGCCACCGCTTTGGGCGCTGTTCCCGCTGCAGGCGCTGCACGCCATGACCTTCGCGGCCAGCTTCCTGGCTTCGCTGCGCCTGATCGAGAAGCTGGCCCCGGCCTCCAGCGCCTCGCCGGCCCAGGCGATCAACTCGGCGCTGTCGTCGGGTTTCACCCTGGGCATCGCGACCCTGGCGTCGGGTCCGCTGTTCGACGCCTTGGGCGCCAAAGGCTACCTCGCCGTGGCCGGCATGGCGGCGCTGGGCCTAGTCGGCGCGATCATGCTGTCGCGCCGCGCCAAAAGCCTCGCCTAACCCGGACCTTAGATCGTGTAGTCGATCTCCCGGCCTTCCAGCCAGGCGACGATCTTCTCGGCCGCCTCGACCGGATCGATCGCGGTCGTGTCGATACGCAGTTCGGGCTTTTCCGGCGCCTCGTACGGGCTGTCGACGCCGGTGAAGTTCTTCAGCTGGCCCGAGCGGGCCTTCTTGTAGAGACCCTTCACGTCCCGCGCCTCGGCCACGGCCAGGGGCGTGTCGACGAAGACCTCGATGAACTCGCCGGGCTCCAGGATATCGCGCGCCAGCTGACGCTCGGCCTGGAACGGCGAGATGAAGGCGGTCAGGACGATCAGCCCGGCGTCGACCATCAGCTTGGCGACCTCGGCCACGCGGCGGATGTTCTCGACGCGGTCCTCCTCGGTGAAGCCGAGGTCCTTGTTGAGGCCGTGGCGGACATTGTCGCCGTCTAGCAGATAGGTGTGGCGGCCCAGGGCGTGCAGGCGCTTCTCGACCAGGTTGGCGATGGTCGACTTGCCCGCGCCCGACAGGCCCGTCAGCCAGACGACCTGGCCGCGCTGGGCCTTCAGGGCCGAGCGCGAGGCCTTGGTGACGTCGGTGTGCTGCCAATGGATGTTGTCGGCCCGGCGTAGGGCGAAGTTCAGCATGCCCGCGCCGACCGTCCGGTTGGACAGGCGATCGACCAGGATGAAGCCGCCCATCTGACGGTTGTCGGCATAGGCCTCGAACGGGATGGCCTGGTCGAGCGAGAGGTTGCAGACCCCGATCTCGTTCAGTTCCAGCCGCTTGGCGGCCGTGTGCTCCAGCGTATTGACGTTCACCCGGTGCTTGATGTCGGTGACGCTGGCGCTGACCGTGCGCGCGCCCAGCTTCAAAAGATAGGTGCGGCCCGGGGGCAGGGGCTCGTCGTCCATCCAGACGACGGTGGCCTCGAATTGATTGGCGACCGGCGCCGGAGTGTCGGCGCTGGCGATCACGTCGCCGCGCGAGACGTCGATCTCGTCTTCCAAGGTCAGGGTCACCGACTGGCCGGCGACGGCTTGGGGCAGGTCGCCCGGTAGGGTGACGATGCGGGCGACGCGGCTTTCACGACCCGAGGGCAGGGCGCGGATGCGGTCGCCCGGCTTGATCGAACCCGACGCGATCAGGCCCGAAAAGCCCCGGAAGTCGAGATTGGGGCGATTGACCCACTGCACCGGCATGCGGAAGGGCTTGGCCTGCAGATCGTCCTCGACCTCCACGCCTTCCAGCCAGTCCATCAGGATCGGACCCTTGAACCACGGCGTCTGGTCGCTGCGGCTGGCCATGTTGTCGCCGCCCAGGCCCGAGATCGGGATGGGCGTGAAGACCGACAGGCCGATCTGCTCGGCGAAGGCGCGATAGTCGGCGACGATGCGATCAAAGACGGCTGGATCCCAGCCGACCAGGTCCATCTTGTTCACCGCCAGCACCACGTGGCGGATGCCGAGCAGGCTGACGAGATAGCTGTGGCGGCGCGTCTGGGTCAGCACGCCCTTGCGCGCGTCGATCAGGATCACAGCTGCGTCGGCGGTCGAGGCGCCGGTGACCATGTTGCGCGTGTACTGTTCGTGGCCGGGTGTGTCGGCGACGATGAACTTGCGTTTCTCGGTCGAGAAGAAACGGTAGGCGACGTCGATGGTGATGCCTTGCTCGCGCTCGGCGGCGAGGCCGTCGACCAGGAGGGCGAAATCGATCGCGCCGCCCTGGGTGCCGACCTTCTTGGAGTCGGCCTCGAGGGCCGCCATCTGGTCCTCGAAGATCATCTTGCTGTCGTACAGCAGGCGGCCGATCAGGGTGGACTTGCCGTCGTCGACGCTGCCGCAGGTGATGAAGCGCAGCAGCGATTTGTGCTGGTGCTGCTCGAGATAGGCCTCGATGTCCTGGGCGATCAGGGCGGACTGGTGCGCCATCAGAAATAGCCCTCCTGCTTCTTCTTCTCCATCGAGGCGGACTGGTCATGGTCGATGACCCGACCCTGGCGCTCCGACGTCGTGGTCAGCAGCATTTCCTGGATGACCTGGGGGAGGGTGGCGGCCTGGCTCTCGACCGCGCCCGTCAGCGGGTAGCAGCCGAGGGTGCGGAAGCGGACGCTCTTCAGCTGCGGGACTTCGCCGTCACGCAGGCGGAAGCGGTCGTCGTCGACCATGATCAGCGCGCCGTCGCGCTCGACCACCGGCCGCTCGGCCGCGAAGTACAGCGGCACGATCGGGATGTTCTCCAGGTGGATGTACTGCCAGACGTCCAGCTCGGTCCAATTGGAGATCGGGAACACGCGCAGGCTTTCGCCCGGGTGCTTGCGGGTGTTGTACAGGTTCCACAGCTCGGGGCGTTGGTTCTTCGGGTCCCAGCGATGCTCGGACGAGCGGAATGAGAAGACGCGCTCCTTGGCCCGGCTCTTCTCCTCGTCGCGGCGGGCGCCGCCGAAGGCCGCGTCGAAGCCGTACTTGGTCAGCGCCTGCTTGAGGCCCTCGGTCTTCCAGAGGTCGGTGTGCAGGGCGCTGCCGTGGTCGAACGGATTGACGCCGCGCGCTTCGGCGTCGGGGTTCTTGTAGACGATCAGGTCGAAGCCCAGCTCCGAGGCCACCTTGTCCCGCAGGGCGTACATGTCCCGGAACTTCCAGGTCGTATCGACGTGCAGCAGCGGGAAGGGCGGCTTGCTGGGATAGAAGGCCTTGGCTGCGAGGTGCAGCATCACCGCGCTGTCCTTGCCGATCGAATACAGCATGACCGGCCGCTCGCACTCGGCCGCCACCTCACGCAGGATGTGGATGCTCTCGGCCTCCAGCCGTTGGAGGTGCGTCAGGCGAGCCGGCGAGATCGCGGTCTTCGTGGAATCTGACGTCATCGGGTCCGGCTGGTACGCGGCGGGTGCGAATTGGGTAAGGGCCAAGGCGTGGGTCCGCAAAGAAAAAATGTCCGGGCCCGTCCCGTCGAAAACGGGTCGCTCCGGCGCAGGCTGGGACCTAGGCCCGGCCGTCGTCCGGGACAACCGCCGGAATTCTGGGGGCGCTGTCAGTTGGCGTGGCGCCACGGCCCGGAAGCTTCGGCGTTCATGACCAAAAGTTCACTCGCTCTCGATCGATGACTCTCGCATAACGGCGCTATCGGTTCCCGAGGTGGGCAATGGGCTTCCTGACCGAAATGCTGGCTGTGGCGGTCGTCTGGCTGTCGTCCTTCGCGCTCTGCCAATTCGGCGTCGCGATGGAAAACCGCGCCTGCCCTCACGCCAAGAAAGCGGTCGCCGCCAAGACCGTGGCGCGCTCGCCGCGTGACGGGCTCAAGATGTCTCCCATCGCCGCCAATGCGCCGCCGCAGGCCTCCGCGCCGGCGTCGCGCGACGCCTGAACCGCGTTCAGACGCCGCAACCCCTGCGAACACAACCGAAGTTGCTTTGCGCCAAGGCTTTTCGCCGTTAGGTTCATGTGACACGCGAAGGAGGGGTCCGGCGCGCGAAGGCTGTTTCTGCGCCCCCTCTCAGACGCTTATTTTGCCGACGTCCTGGGACCCTGGCTGTGTATGAAGCCTAAGAAGCGCCAACCGCTCGATTTCTCCGCGACGCCGACGGATCCCCCTCCCGAGGAAACCAAGACCGCGCCCGAACTCCCGGAGACGAGGTCTTTTTCCGATCCCGAGGCGGACATTCCCACAGCCGAGCCCCTGACACTGAATGAGCCCCTCGGCGAGACGCCGAGCGAGGACCTTGTCGTGCCGCCGCCGATGACGACGCGGTCGCGCCGTCGTCGCGAGCCCGAGCCCGAGCTCGATCCGGTCACCAGCTTCGCCGAACCCGAGTTGAAGCCGGCGACTTCGCTGGCCATGGGCGCCCAGCCGCCCGCGCCGATCATCGAGAGCGCCAAGCCGGCCAAGACCAGCGGGCGCGAGTCCGCGCTCGACCTGCGGGGACCGGCGTCCGAGGCGCCAACGCCCTTGACCACCCAGGACGTCCCGCGCCGCATGTCCGGCGTGCTGTTCTGGACCCTGGCCACCGCCATCGCGGCCCTGTGGGCCCTGGCCCCGATCGCCTTCGCTCTGGGCTATGCGCGCGGCGTGCCGGCCTTCAAGGTCGAAGGCTTCGCCCTGATGGTCTTCGCGGGCCTGGCCCTGGGCCCGGCGCTGATGACCCTGCTGGGCGCCTATCTGCTGCGCCAGGCCACCGGCGTCGCCGACGAGTTGCGTCGCAACCGCACCCTGACCGACCGCCTGGTCACCCCGGCCGTCCTGGCCGCCGCCGGCGCCTCCAGCGCCGTCGACTCCATGCGCCAGGGCGTCGAAGACGCCGCCGCCGCCGCCGAACGGGCTCGCGAGCACATCATCTCGCTGCGTCAGGCCCTGGCGGAAGAGACCGCGCGCTTGGCCGAGGCCGCCGCCGAGTCGGCCAAGATGGCCCACCAGCTCGCCCAGGGCCTGGGCCACGAACGCACGGCGATGGAAACCCTGTCGCAGTCGCTGGACGCCCGCTCCACGGCGGTGGTCGACGCCATCGGCAGCCAGGCCCGCATGGTGGCCGAGGCATCCGACCTGGCCGAAACCCAGCTGCGCGAAGCCGAAGCCGCGCTCGCGGCCCGCGCCGCCGACCTGGCCGCCGCCGCCGCCGAGGCCTCGGACGCCGCCCGCGTCGGGGCCGAGGACCTGTCCCGCCAGATCGCCCGCCTGGAGACCGCCGGCACCGGTGTTGGCGACCAGGTCGCCTCCGTCGAGAAAACCCTGGCCGCCCAGCGCGCCGCCCTGGTCGAGATCAGCCAGGCCCTGCGCTCTGAGCAAGAGGACTTCGCCTCCGAGGCCGAAACCCGCACGGCCCAGCTCACCGAATTCGTCGCCTATACCCGCGTCGGCGCCACGGAACTGTCGGACACCGCCTCGATGGGGGCTGAGATCCTGCGCGGCCTGATCAGCTCGGCCGCCGACCAGTTCCGCGAGATGGCCGACGGGGCCAAGGGGCAGCGCGAGGCGCTGGCCGAGGACGCCAAGAAGACGCTCGAAACGATCGGCGACGTGGCCGAGAACCAGCGCACCCTCCTGGAAGAAGAGCTGAAGGCCGCCATGGAGGCCATGGCCGCCGCGGCGCTGAAGGCCGGCGAGAGCGTCGAGGCCCGCGTCGAAGCGGCCCGCAGCCGGGTCGACCAGCTCAACGAGATCGCCTTCGCGGCCGGCCAGAAGGCCGATGCGGTGTTCGAGTCGCGGATGGAAGAGGCCCGCGACATCATCGAGCACTCGGCGCAGATGGTCGAACAGGCCGGCGCCCGCACCTCGCAGAAGCTGGCGGACTCGGTCCAGGCCGCGCGCGCCACCCTGGACGAGCTCGAGACCATGCTGACCGAGATCGGCAAGCGGACGGCCGACCTGCCGGCCGAGGCCTTGCAGAAGGCCGGCGAGGTCCGGATCGCGATCGAGCAGGGCGTCGAGCACCTGATGAACGCCGTGCGCCGCACGGCCGAGGAAACGGCCGCGATCGACCAGGCCTTCCAGGACCGCGTGCGTCGCAACTACGAGATGCTGAGCGAGGCGGCCGGCGCTGTCTCCGCGTCCGGCGTCTCGACCATGGCCGCCCGGGCTGCTTCGCCGGTCCAGCCGCGCACGCGCGCCGCCGCGCCGCCGCCCGCTCAGCCGCCTCAGACCTTGCCGACGGCCGAGTTCGACGACGAGGACGAACCGCCCGCCGATCGCCGCCGTCTGCGCCTGACGCCGACCGCGACCGACGAGGAGTTCCGTTCGGTGTTCGAGCAGGCCTCTTCGCGCAAGCCAACGCCGCCGCCCGCCGCCGATCCGGAAGGCGAGGGCGGTTGGAGCTGGCGTAACCTGCTGTCCGGCATCGAGAACAGTTCGCCCGGCGACGCCGCCCTCGGCGACAAGCTCGCCGCCGAGATCACGGCCATGGGTATCGATCCGCATGCCCTGCTGCCACGCGGCCGCATCGACGAAATCGCCGCCGCCCTGCAGACTGGCGACGGTGGTGGGGCTCGCGAGGTGGTCAAGCGCCTGGCGCCCGCCGCCATCCGGCGCCTGGTGCGCCGCCTGTTCTCCGACGGCACGCTGAAGGCCAACACCGAGCGCTTCCTGAAGCGCTATGCGGGCATGATCGACGAGGCCGCGGGCCAGGATCGCGAAGGCTTCCTGCTGGCGGCCCTGCTGTCGTCGGACGCCGGCCGAGCCTATCTGCTGCTCGACGCGGCCAGCGGCGATCTGGGCTGAGAGTTCCGGGGACCTAGGTGAAACGCGCCTTCGACTTCCTGGCGGCGGCGGTCGGCCTGATCGTGCTGGCCATTCCGCTGGCCGTGCTGTGGCTGGTGGTGCGCCTGACGTCTCCCGGGCCCGGCCTCTATTGGTCGCAGCGGGTGGGGAGGGGCTCCGTGCTCTTTCCCATGCCCAAGTTCCGCACCATGCGGATCGATACCCCCGAGGTCGCCACGCATCTGCTGGAAGACCCCGACCAGTGGCTGACGCCGGCGGGGCCGCTGATGCGCAAGTTCAGCCTTGATGAGCTGCCGCAGCTGTGGAGCGTGCTGGTCGGCCATATGAGCCTGGTCGGCCCGCGCCCGGCGCTGTTCAACCAGGATGACTTGATCGCGGCGCGCCGGGAGGCGGGCGTGGACGCCTTGCGTCCCGGCCTGACCGGCTGGGCGCAGATCAACGGTCGTGACGAGTTGGCCGTCGCCGACAAGGTGGCGCTGGACGCCGAATATCTGTGCCGTCAGTCGCTGCCGTTCGACCTGAGGATCATGGTCGGCACGGTCGCGGTGGTGCTGAGCGCACGCGGCGTCACCCGCTAGGCCCGAGCCTCACCGCGCGGCGCGCGGAGCGGCGACGTCTCTAGGCCAAATCGGCGTAGGCTTTCTCGACCGCGCCCACGAACGTCGGGTTCGAGGTCAGCGCCGCCGGGAACATGCTGTTCAGGCCCAGGAAGGCCGCGACGTCGGTCTTGGCGTCGCCCGTGACCCCAACGCCGATCTCGGTGAGCTTGTCATGCAGCGGATCGGTGATCGCCTCACCGGTCTTGGCGCGCAGGGCCACGAAACGCATCCAGGCCGCCAGCGGGATGGCCAGGCGCTCGATCGAACGGCCGGCTTCCAGCGTTTCGGTCAGGGTTCCCAGTATGCGGAACGGCAGCTTCTGCGAACCGTCCCAGGCGATCTGCGCCAGGAAGTGGCGGATCTCGGGGTTGCGGAACCGGGCTAGGATGGCCTCGGCGTATTCGGCCAGATCGAGACCTCGCGGGGCGGTGAGCGTCGGGATGATGTCCTTGGCCATCAGGTCGCGGGCCAGCGCTTCCAGCACCGGATCGCTGACTGCCTCGAACACCGTCTCGTGGCCGCGCAGGATGCCGGCATAGGCCAGGGTGGAGTGGACGCCGTTCAGTAGGCGCAGCTTGGCCCGCTCGAAGCCGCGCACGTCGTCGGTCAGGATGACGCCGACGCTGGCCAGGTCCGGCGCATCCGCCGGCAGCACGTCCTCGACCACCCACTGGGTGAAGGCTTCGCGCTGGATCGGCCAGGCGTCTTCGAGACCGGTCGCGGTCTGGACACGGGTCCGCAGGGCGTCGTCGGTGGCGGGCGTGATGCTGTCGACCATGGTGCGCGGGAAGCTGCCCTCGCGCTCGATCCAGGCGGCCAGGTCCGCGTCGACCTTGGTCGCGAAGGCGACGACCGCCGCCTTCAGGCGCCAGCCGTTGTCGGCGAGGTTGTCGCAAGCGACGACGGCGTAGGGCGCGTGGCCGGCCATGAAGCGGCGGCGCAGGCCCTCGACGATATAGCCGACGGCGCTCTTCGGCTCGCGCGGATGGGCCAGGTCGTGGACGATGTCGGGGTGGCTCTCGTCCAGGCCGCCATCGGCCGAGAGGGTGTAGCCCTTCTCGGTCACGGTGAGGGTCACCATGCGGGTCGTCGGAGCGGCCAGGCGGGCGAAGACCGACGGCGGATCCTCGGGTGCGACCAGCACCTCGACGATCGAACCGACGATGCGGAACGTGGTCTCGGCGTCCAGCTGGGCCAGGGTGTAGAGGCCGTCCTGCGGCTCCAGGGCGTCGCGGACGCCCGGGCTTTTCAGCGATACGGCGCAGATGCCCCAGCGTGGGTCGCTCTCCAGAAGTTGGTCGAAATAGAAGGCCTGGTGGGCGCGGTGGAAGGCGCCAGGACCGAAATGAACGACGCCGACCTGGACCTTGTCGCGGTCATAGGCCGGCAGGGCCGTGCCTGGGACGGCGCCGGGATAGCTGGTCGCGCTCAGACGCAGGGCGGGGGAGGTCGCGGAGGAAGCCGTCAAGGGAGCACGCCTGGGTTCGGTGTCGGGTCCGAAGGGGAGGCTCCGCCGGAGATTCCCCTCGCGGAACCCTACATGACTTGCGCCGACACCGGTGGCAATGCGGAACCCCAGGCGCCCGTCACGGAGCGCGGCCTAGAGCGTAACGCCCGACTTCCAGATGGCGATCTCGCGTTCGCCGTTCAGCTCGGCCTTGGTGGCCTTGCCCGAGGCGGTATCGACGACGAGGTCCATCAGGCGGTTGGCGGCGTCGTCCATCGAGACGCCCTCCAGCACCTGGCCGGCGTCGAAGTCGATCCAGCCAGGCTTGCGCTGGGCCAGGCCCGAGTTCGAGGCGATCTTCAGGGTCGGGGCGGGGAAGCCCAGCGGCGTGCCGCGGCCGGTGGTGAACAGGATCACCGTGGCGCCGGCGGCCGTCAGAGCGGTGGACGACACCGCGTCGTTGCCCGGCGCTTCCAGGAAGGTCAGGCCGTGCGGGCCGACCCGCTCGCCGTAGCGCAGCACCTCGACCAGTTGCGCGCGGCCCCCCTTTTGCACCGCGCCCAGGGATTTCTCCTCCAGGGTCGTGATGCCGCCGGCGATGTTGCCGGGCGAGGGGTTCTCGTAGATCGGCTGGTTGTTGTCGATGAAGTAGCGCTTGAAGTCGTCGATCACCGCGACGGCCTGGTCGAACACCTCGCGGCTGACGGCGCGCTGCAGCAGGACGTTCTCGGCGCCGAACACCTCGGGGATCTCGGTCAGGACGGGCGTGCCGCCGGCGTCGGCGACCTTGTCGGCGATGCGGCCGACCAGCGGATTGGCCGTGACGCCCGAGAAGCCGTCGGAGCCGCCGCACTTGAGGCCGACCACCAGTTCGGAGACGGAGATCGGTTCACGGCGGTCCTGCTCGGCGATCTCGACCAGGGCCTCCACGGCGGCGAGGCCGTCCTCGAACTCGTCCTCGACCATCTGGGTCGTGAAGCTGCGCAGGCGTTCGGCGTCGATGTCCGGCGCGCTCTCCAGCAGGGCCTTGAGCTGGTTGTTCTCGCAGCCCAGGCCCAGGATCAGCACGCCGCCCGCGTTGGGGTGACCCGCCAGGCCAGCGATCAGCTTGCGGGTATGGGTGAGGTCGTCGCCGAGCTGCGAGCAGCCGAACGGATGGGGGAAGGCGTAGATGCCGTCGACCCGGCCGGCGAAGCGCTGGTTGGCCTTCTCGGCGATGCGGCGGGCGGTGTTGGCCACGCAGCCGACGGTGCACAGCACCCAGATCTCATTACGCGTGCCGGCTCGGCCGTTCTTGCGGCGATAGCCGTCGAAGGTGCGGGCAGGGGGCTCCGCGTGCGCTTCTGGCGTGGTCGGGGCGAAGGCGTAGCCCTCGACGCCTTCCAAGCGGGTGGCGACGTTGTGGACGTGGACGTGATCGCCCACGGCGATGTCGGCCGTGGCCCGGCCGATCGGCCAGCCGTACTTCAGGACGTCGTCGCCGGTCTTCGCGGCCTGGATGGCGATCTTGTGGCCCTTGGGTATGTCGGCCAGGGCGGTGATCGCTTGCCCGTGAAGGTCCAGAACCTCGCCGGCGGCGAGATCGCGCAAGGCCGTCGCGACATGGTCGCGAGGGTCGACGGGGTGGATCGATTCGCGGGGCGCCTGGGTGGTTTCAGTCATGGAGTATCGTCGCCGCCGTGTTTCGTGTCGCCAATCTGAGGGCTTGATGACATGGTAACCGGTGTCAGCGTCCTCGCAAGCGGACGTTTCGTCCTAGGTTGGCGATACTGACGCGGCTAGAGTATGACAAAAGAAAACGCCTAAAGCTGCTGGAAACGCCGTGAACTCTTCAAAGACGCCTTCCTCGACCCCGGAAGCCTCGAGTCAGGAAGAGGGGGAGATCGGCATTGAGGGCGGCCGCCGCAGGGCGACAATCAACGATATCGCGCGCCTGGCGGGGGTCTCGAAGAAGACCGTTTCCCGCGTGATCAACCAATCGCCCTTCGTGCGCGACGAAACCCGCGAGCGGATCGAGGCGGTGATCGCCGAATGGGGCTACGCCCCCGACCCTCAGGCTCGGGGCCTGGCGTTCCGCCGGTCGTTCTTGATCGGCATGATCTACGACAACCCCAATCCGCAGTACGTCGTGAACATGCAGCTGGGTCTGCTGGACGGCATGCGCGGCTCGGGCTTCGAGCTGGTCGTCCATCCGTGCGATCGCTCCAGCCCGACCTTCCTCACGGATGTCCGGTCCTTCGTGGAGCGCCAGAAGCTGTATGGCGTCGTTCTGCCTCCGTCGGTGTCGGAAGACGAACGGGTCGCCAAGCTGCTGAATGAGATCGGCTGCGCGTACATCCGCATCGCCTCGGTCGAGCTGGACAAGCCCGAGCACATGATCGTCGGCCACGACCGCATGGGCGGCTCGCAGGCGGCGCGGCACATCATCGAGCTGGGCCACAAGAACATCGCCTTCATCTCCGGTCCCGACAGCTTCCGTTCGTCGCACGAGCGGCGAGGGGGCTTCGAGGACGGTCTGGCCGAGGCCGGGCTGAAGCTGACGCCCGACGCCATCGTCCAGGGCGCCTATACCTTCGAGTCCGGCGTGGCTTGCGGCGACAAGCTGCTGGCCCGCACGCCACGACCGACCGCGATTTTCTGCGGCAACGACGAAATGGCCGCCGGCGTTCTGCAATCGGCGCGCAAGGCCGGCCTGTCGGTGCCCGGCGATCTGACCGTCGTCGGCTTCGACGATTTCCAGATCGCCCAAGCCGTCTGGCCGCCGCTGACTACGGTCCACACGCCGACCCGCGAGATCGGCAAGATGGCCGCCGAGAAGCTGATCGGCGTCGAACGGCGTGAGCCGCGCGACGCGACCAAGACCGAGCCGAGCCTGGTGGTGCGTGAATCCTCGGGCCCGGTTCCGGCCTGACACGTTGCGGCCGCCTGCGGCTTGCATAGGATCATGACACCGGTTACCAAGCGGGCCGTGCGGCCACCCGCGAAGTCGCCGGTCAAGAAACGCTGAGTGAGACAGGGAGCAGACGCGCCATGGTTAGGCCTCTGAATTTCCACGACGATCGCCTGTTCCCGGCGGATGCGACGACGCGGTCCTACGCGCGCGGCCTGTACGCGCTGGTCAAGGACCTGCCGATCATCAGCCCGCACGGCCACACGGACCCCAGCTGGTTCGCGACCAACGAGCCGTTCCAGGACGCCACCGACCTGCTGCTGGCGCCGGACCACTACCTGTACCGGATGCTCTACAGTCAGGGCATCAGCCTGGACGCTCTGAAGGTGCGGTCCAAGGCCGGCGTCCCGGCCACCGATGCGCGCGCGGCCTGGAAGCTGTTCGCCTCGAACTTCCACCTCTTCCGCGGCACGCCGTCGTGGATCTGGCTGAACCACGTATTCTCCAAGGTGTTCGGCTTCACCGAGTTCCTCGAAACCGCGAACGCCGACGACTATTTCGACCGGATCAACGAGGCGCTGGCCACCGACGCCTTCCGTCCGCGCGCTCTGTTCGACCGTTTCAACATCGAGACCCTGGCCACCACCGAGGGACCGCACGAGACGCTGAAGCACCACCACGCCATCCGCGAGAGCGGGTGGGGCGGCCACGTCATCACCGCCTATCGCCCGGACGCCGTCATCGACTTCGAGGACGAGCGCTCGCCGCGCGCCTTCGAACGCTTCGCCGACGTCTCGGGTCAGGACGTCTATAGCTGGCAGGGCTATCTCGAAGCCCACCGGCAGCGCCGCGCGGCCTTCATCGACGCCGGCGCCACCTCGTCCGACCACGGCCACCCGACGGCGGCCACCGCCGACCTCTCGGACGTCGAGGCCGAGGCGCTGTTCGACAGCCTGGTGAAGGGCGACGTCACGCCCGAGAAGGCCGAGCTGTTCCGCGCCCAGATGCTGACCGAAATGGCCAAGATGAGCCTGGACGACGGGCTGGTCATGCAGATCCACCCGGGCTCGCACCGCAACCACAACGCTGGCCTCTTGGCCTCGCATGGTCGCGACAAGGGCGCCGACATCCCGATGCGCACCGAGTATGTCTCGGCGCTGAAGCCGCTGCTGGGCCGTCTGGGCAACGATCCGCGCCTGTCGGTGATCCTGTTCACCCTGGACGAGACCGTCTACAGCCGCGAACTGGCCCCGCTGGCTGGGCATTATCCGGTCCTGAAGCTGGGTCCGTCCTGGTGGTTCCACGACAGCCCCGAAGGCATGATGCGCTTCCGCGAGCAGGTCACCGAGACCGCCGGCTTCTACAACACCGTCGGCTTCAACGATGACACCCGCGCCTTCCTGTCGATCCCGGCCCGCCACGACGTGGCGCGTCGCGTCGATTCCTCGTTCCTGGCCCGCATGGTCGCCGAGCACCGCATGGACCTGGTCGAGGCCGAGGAACTGATCGTCGATCTGACGTACAACCTGCCTAAGAAGGCCTACAAGCTGGACCAGCGTCCCGATTGGGCTCGCCCGACCTCGCTGTCCGCCGCCGCCGAATAAGAACACCCTTCCGGAGATACCTCGATGTTCGCCAAGACCTACCACGCCACCCATCCGGACATGATGTTCGCGGTCAGCAATGACGACCTGCGCGAGCGTTACCTGATGGACGGCCTGTTCCAGGACGGCCAAATTGTCCTGCACTACAACCACGCCGAACGCTTCGTCGTCGGCGGCGTGGTCGCCACCGCGGCCGTCAAGCTGCCCGACCAGACCGAGCCCGCCTCGGCCGCCGGCCACCCGTTCCTGGAGCGCCGCGAGCTGGGCGTGATCAATGTCGGCGACACGACCGGCAAGATCACCGTCGACGGCGTCGTCTACGAAATCGTTCCGCGCGACGGCCTGTACGTCACCATGGGCGCCAAGGACGTGACCTTCGAAGGCATGGGCGGCGGCGCTGCTCGCTTCTACCTGGTCAGCCTGCCGGCCCACGCTTCGTTCGAAACCAAGAAGCTGGCCTTCGCCGACGCCGTCGCCCTCGAGCGCGGCGCGCTGGAGACCTCGAACGAGCGCACCATCTACCAGTACATCGTGCCGACCACCTGCAAGTCGGCCCAGCTGCTGCTGGGCATGACGGTGCTGAAGCCTGGCAGCGTCTGGAACACCATGCCGCCCCACCTGCACGACCGCCGTTCGGAAGCCTATTTCTACTTCGGTCTGGGCGATAACGACCGGGTCTTCCACTACATGGGCGAGCCGGACGAGATGCGTCACATCGTGATCGCCAACGAGGAAGCCGTGATGAGCCCGCCGTGGTCGGTCCACATGGGTTCGGGCACCTCGAACTACACGTTCATCTGGGCGATGGGCGGCGAGAACCTCGACTATACCGACATGAACGTGCTGGACATCTGCCAGCTGAAGTAGGGACGAAAGTCCACGCGCTCCGGTGTCATCCCGGCCGGAGCGTAGCGTAGAGCCGGGACCCAGGGGCGGCCGCATTGTCGCTGGCCCCTGGGTCCCGGATCGGCCTTCCAGGTCGTCCGGGATGACACGATTTTTGAACAGGAACTCGTCATGGCCAATCCGTTCAGCCTCGAAGGCAAGGTCGCGCTCGTCACCGGCGCCAACACCGGCATCGGGCAGGGGATCGCCATCGCGCTCGCCCAAGCCGGCGCCGACATCGCCGCCGCGGGCCGCAGCGAACCCACCGAAACCCAGAAGGCCGTCGAAGCGCTGGGCCGCAAGTTCCTGTCGATCAAGGCCGACTTCGGCTCGATCGAGCCCGTGCAACGCGTGGTCGACGAGACCGTCGCCGCCTTCGGCCAGGTCGATATCCTGGTCAACAACGCCGGCATCATCCGTCGCGCCGACTCGATCGAGTTCTCGGAAGCCGACTGGGACGCGGTGATGGACACCAACCTGAAGGTCGTCTTCTTCCTGACCCAGGCGTTCGCCAAGCAGGCCCTGAAGCAGGGCGGCGGCAAGGTGGTCAACATCGCCAGCCTGCTGTCCTTCCAGGGCGGCATCCGCGTACCGTCGTACACGGCCGCCAAGTCGGGCCTGGCCGGCCTGACCAAGATCCTGGCCAACGAGTGGGCGACCAAGGGCATCAACGTCAACGCCATCGCGCCGGGCTATTTCGACACCAATAACACCGAGGCCCTCCGCGCCGACCAGGACCGCAACGCCGCGATCCTGGCGCGCATTCCGGCCGGTCGTTGGGGCCGTCCCGAGGACATCGGCGGCGCCGCCGTGTTCCTGGCCTCGTCGGCCGCCGACTACGTCCAGGGCATTACTCTGCCCGTGGATGGCGGTTGGCTGGCCCGCTAACGAAACAAATCCGCGCAAAAATACGATGGTAGCGCAACCATCGTGCCGGGCGGCTTTCCCCGCCCGGTGAAGCGCGCTAGAGGGCGCCGCAGCGTTAGCGGCCCGGAATGATACTGGGACGCGGACGCTTTCTCGTGATCCATTCCAGTACGAGGTGACAGGTTTTGTCGCCTCGGGAGCTCGCGCATGCGCAACCCGGCCCTGTCGATCGATGTCGACCATCCGACTAGCCGTCACGTCCGCCAGAACGCCAATCTGCTGAGCGAGCTGCTGGCGGAGGCGATCGCCTATCTGGAGGGCGACGAGGCCGCCGCCTTGGTGATCAAGGCGCGCAAGGCCGCTTCCCGTGAGGATGAGACCACCGGCGAGGCGCAGGTGCTCGATCACCTGTTCGCCGACCTGACGACCGACCAGGCCGTGTTCCTGGCCCGCGCCTTCGCCAGCCACTCGCTGCTGGCCAATATCGGCGAGGACGTCGCCGGCCGCCGCCGCCACGCCGAGGTCGACGCCCAGCCGGGCGACGAGCGCCCGCGCACCCTGGTCGACGCCGTCGAGCTCCTGAAGAGCCGGGGCAAGACCGACGCCGAACTGGCCAGGATCTTCGCGGCCATGAACGTCGTGCCGGTGCTGACCGCCCACCCGACCGAAGTCCGCCGCCGCAGCATGGTCGATCGCGAGACCGAGATCTCGCGCCTGATGGCCCTGCGCCGCCACCACCTGCCGCCGGACCTGGACGCCGAGATCCGCGAAGGCCTGTTCCGCGAGATCGCCCTGATGTGGCGGACCCGTCTGTATCGCCCCGAGCGGATCACGGTGAAGGACGAGATCCGCAACGCGCTGTCGATCGTCCGCACCTCGATCCTGCCGGCGATCATCGACCTCTATGGCGATTGGACCAGCAAGATCGGCCAGCACGGTCACCTGGCGCCGCTGCTGAAGATGGGCTCGTGGCTGGGCGGCGACCGCGACGGTCACCCCGGCGTCAACGGCGAGACCCTCAAGCTGGCCTTCGCCTCGCAGTCTCGCGTCATCCTCGACTGGTACGCCGGCGAGGTTCGCAAGCTGTGGTCCAACCTCGCGGTCTCGACGGCCTATACGCCGGTGTCCGAGGAGCTGCTGGCCCTGGCCAGCCAGTCCCGCGATCCGTCGGTCCATCGCCTGGACGAGCCCTATCGTCTGGCCCTGGAGCTGATCTTCGACCGCCTGACCGCCGTCTCGCAGAAGCTGACCGGCCAGCCGGTCGCCTACGCCAACGGCGCGACCGACGTCGAGCCCTATGGGCAGCCCGACGCCTTCGTCTCGGACCTGAACGTCATCATCGACAGCCTGGAGCGTAACGGCGGCGAGCGCCTGGTCGGCTCGGCCCTGCGCACCCTGGTCGAGGTGGCCAAGGCCTGCGGCTTCCACCTGATGAGCCTGGACCTGCGCCAGAATGCCGACGTCCACGAGCGCACGGTCCACGAGCTGTTCCAGCGCGCCGGTTCGGGCGTCCGCTATCTGGACCTCGATGAGGACGCCCGCTGCAAGCTGCTGAGCGAGGAGCTGTCGCACCAGCGGCCCCTGGTCTCGCCCTTCACCGCCTATAGCGAGGAGACGAGCAAGGAGCTGGCCACCATGGAGGCCGCCGCTCAGGCGGTGCGCGACTACGGCCACGGCTGCCTCGGCGCGTACATCATCTCGAAGGCGGCGACCCTGTCCGACATCCTCGAGCCGCTGGTCCTGCTCAAGCAGGTCGGCCTGGTCTGGGGCGGCGCCGCGCCGCGCGCCTCGGTCAAGGTCGCGCCGCTGTTCGAGACCATCGGCGACCTCGAGAACGGCCCGGCCGTGCTGCGCCAGTGGCTGGAGATGCCGCTGTCGCGGACCATCCTGGGCGATCGGCCGGTGCAGGAGATCATGCTCGGCTACTCCGACTCGAATAAGGACGGCGGCTATGTCGCGTCTCGTCGCGGCGTGGCTCGCGGCGCCTCGGCCCTGGCCTACGAGGCCGACCGGATGGGCGTGGGCCTGCAGCTGTTCCACGGCCGTGGCGGCAGCGTCGGGCGGGGCGGGGGACCGGCCGCCGAGGCCGTGCTGGCCCAGCCCGCCGGCACCGTCCAGGGTCGCATCCGCATGACCGAGCAGGGCGAGATGATCGCCCGCCGCTTCGGCGACCAGCCCACCGCGCGCCGCAACCTCGACGGCCTGGCCGCCGCCGTGCTGATCGCCAGCGACCGGCCGATCCATCAGCCCGACCCCAAGGTCGAGGCCGCCATGACCGCCCTGGCCGAGGCCTCGTTCCACGGCTTCCGGGCCCTGGTCTATGACGACCCGGCCTTCGAGGACTTCTTCTGGTCGGCGACCCCGATCAGCGAGATCGTCGGCCTCAACATCGGCAGCCGTCCCGCCAGCCGCACCGCCAGCCGCAAGATCGAGGACCTGCGGGCCATCCCGTGGGTGTTCAGCTGGTCGCAGGCCCGCTTCATGCTGCCGGGCTGGTATGGCTTCGCCTCGGGCGTCGAGCGGGCCGACCTGTCGGTCGAGCAGCTGCGCGACCTGGCCGGAAACTTCGATTTCTTCGCGTCCCTCCTGTCGAACATGGAACTGGCCCTGGCCCAGAGCCACATGGGCATCGCCGCCCGCTACGTGGCCCTGTCGCCCGACAAGGCCAATGCCGAGCGGATCTTCGCGACCATC
Organism: Caulobacter sp. GW821-FHT11E10; assembly: GCF_058808375.1. NCBI lineage: Bacteria > Pseudomonadati > Pseudomonadota > Alphaproteobacteria > Caulobacterales > Caulobacteraceae > Caulobacter > Caulobacter sp. GW821-FHT11E10. The sequence goes on along the minus strand of NZ_JBXARP010000004.1, from coordinate 456,406 downwards.
CAGCGCGAGCACGAGGCGGCCACCCGCCTGGCGCTCGAGATCCGAGGCGGCTCGGCCCTGCTCGACAATCAGCCGGACCTGTCGGAGTCGGTGGTCCTGGCGGGCCGATCCGTCGATCCTCTGAACCACCTGCAGCTCGAACTGCTGTCGCGCCGCCGGGCAGGGGACCAGGACGAGTCGCTGCGCTTGGCCATCCAGCTGACCGTCGCCGGCATCGCCGCGGGGCTGCGGAACACGGGCTGATCCTCATCGTGAAGTTGAGCTGGGAGACCCGCGCTCTCCCAGCTCTTCAAACGCGCTAGTTTTCAAACATTTAGAGCGCCTCATTTCCGCTCTGCACGGCGCTTGCGCTCCCCGGCGGTTTCTGTTTATCTGCGCATGACACCGGTGGCGAAGTGGCCTGGCCACTTTCCCGGTTTCGGTGACACCGGTGTCATAACGTTTCGGTTCAGCGTCGTGGTTGGCCGTCTCGTTTTGCGGCTCTTTGAGCTCGCTCCTGCGCAAACTTCTGGGGCGTCGGGTCATACCGACGCCCTCACTTTTGCGCTCCGGGGCGGCGAGGGGGCTGAAGGAAAAAAGGTTCGGGGAAGGAAACGAGACCAGAGACCGAAACCGCGGACACGCCGCCAAGCGGTCGTGAATCCGCGCTTCAGCTCCCCTTAGTTTGACGTCGCGACAAGCCCGGTATGGCGCCGGCGCGCAACGCGGTCTAAGGGATCGCCCTGAGCCAATTCCGGCGAAATATTGCCCGTGCGGCGGCCCATGCGGCCATCCGCGCAAGATCGATCCTTCGGGAAGGAGTTTACGATGGTGAAAGACCGTATGGCGGTGCTGACCGCCCTGATGGACCAAGGCGTGATCCCGGTTTTCTATCACCCGGATGTCGAGGTCTGTAAGAGCGTGATCCAGGCCTGCGCCGACGGCGGCGCGCCCTGCATCGAGTTCACCAACCGCGGCGATTTCGCCAGCCACGTCTTCTACGAAGTGACCCGTTACTTCGCCGAGGCGGATCCGCGCGTGATCATGGGCGTGGGCTCGATCGTCGACGCCCCGACCGCCGGCATTTACATCGCCAACGGCGCCAAGTTCGTCGTCGGCCCGATCCTGAACGCCGACGTCGCCAAGGTCTGCAACCGCCGCAAGATCCCGTATTCGCCGGGTTGCGGTTCGGCCTCGGAAATCTCGTACGCCGAAGAGCTGGGCTGCGAGATCGTCAAGGTGTTCCCGGGTTCGTCGGTCGGCGGTCCCGATTTCGTCAAGGCGGTGCTGGGCCCGATGCCCTGGACCCGCATCATGCCGACCGGCGGCGTCGATCCGGACGAAGCCTCGGTGAAGAAGTGGTTCGGCGCGGGCATCGTCGCCGCCGGCATGGGCTCCAAGCTGATCACCCAAGAGATGCTGGACGCCAAGGACTACGCGGGCATCTCCAAGAAGGTCCGCGAGACTGTTGACCTGATCAAGAAGGTTCGTGGGAAGGCCTAAATGACCGACAATATCCTCAATATTCGCCCGGCTTCGGAAACCAAGTGGGACTGCGCTTCCTTCGGTGAAGTGATGCTGCGTTTCGACCCGGGCTTCGGCCGGGTGCGCAACGCCCGCCAGTTCAACGTCTGGGAAGGCGGCGGCGAGTACAACGTGGCCCGCGCCTTCAAGAAGTGCTGGGGCAAGCGCTCGACGGCCGTCACCGCTCTGCCGGTGAACGACCTGGGCTGGCTGGTCGAGGACCTGATGATGCAGGGCGGGGTCGACACCTCCCACATCATCTGGCGCGACTTCGACGGCCTGGGCCGCAACACCCGCGTCGGCCTGAACTTCACGGAAAAGGGCTTCGGCGTTCGTCCGGCCCTGGGCTGCTCGGACCGTGGTCACTCGGCCGCCTCGCAGATCCGCCCCGGTGAAGTGAACTGGGAAAAGCTGTTCGGCGAAGAAGGCGTGCGCTGGTTCCACACCGGCGGCATCTTCGCGGCCCTGGCTTCGAACACCGCTGAAGCGGTCATCGAAGCCGTCGAAGTGGCCCGCAAGTACGGCACCGTCATCTCCTACGACCTGAACTACCGCGCCTCGCTGTGGAAGTCGCAGGGCGGCAAGGAAGGCGCTCAGAAGGTCAACCGTCACATCGCCCAGTACGTCGACGTGATGATCGGCAACGAAGAAGACTTCACCGCCTGCCTGGGCTTTGAAGTCGAAGGCCTGGACGAGCACATCAGCGCGATCGATCCGGCCAACTTCAAGAAGATGATCGAGACCGCCGTAAAGCAGTTCCCGAACTTCAAGGTCGCCGCGACCACCCTGCGCAACGCCAAGACCGCCTCGGTCAACGACTGGTCGGCGATCCTGTACGCCGGCGGCGAGTTCTACTCGTCGATGATGCGCGAGAACCTCGAGATCTATGACCGCGTCGGCGGCGGCGACGGCTTCGCCTCGGGCCTGGCCTTCGGCTTCATGGAAGGCAAGGGTCCCCAGGCCGCCGTCGAGTACGGCGCGGCCCATGGCGCCCTGGCCATGACCACCCCGGGCGACACCTCGATGGTGCGCCAGGCGGAAGTCGAGGCCGTGATGAAGGGCAAGGGCGCGCGGGTCATCCGCTAAGCGTCTCTTTCTCTACGAAGAACGAGCAGAAGCCCTCGGCCGCAAGGCCGGGGGCTTTTTCGTTTCGGGAACGCCTCCCCGCCGCGGGGGGAAGTCCTGCTGAGCTTGTCCCTTCCACCCCGCCGGGCTGCGCCGAAAGCGCCGCTTGGGGCGGGGGGTTCCGAGCCCGTTCCTCGTCTCGTCGGATCAAATGCTGGAGTTCCTTCGACTCGCGGAACTTCCTCATCTTCTTGAACACCTTCCGTCGCAGCGCGGCGATGCGCGCCGGCGGCCATTCGAGGGCGGGTGTCTTGGATCTTGGTTTAGGGCGTCGGGACAATGGCTCCTCCAGAGACGTGTCTAGGCGCTCCGACGCGGCGCGCCGGAGGGGATGGGGAGAGAGCGGGGCGCCGGGACCTCGCCCGGAGTAGATGGAGAAATACCGTTTCGACGAAGCGCAGCGCCCCGCGCGATCATTTTCCGGAAGCGCGCCGTCGTGATGCTGTTAACACCCCGCCGACCTTGAAGCCTCCGACGGGCGGGCCAGGTCGCGAAACCCAGTCCCGGTCAGGAGCCTTTCGGCTCCCCTGTCGCTCTCGTCAGCCCGCGTCCAACGTCGTTTCTGTGTTCCAGGGTCGACTACCTCAGGATGGACGAAGTTGCGGAGTCGCCTCCGCGCCGACGAGCGCGCCCGCTCGACCGCCCCCCGAAGCCGCGAAGGTCGCTGGCCGCGCGCCCTCCCCAGTGCTTCGAGGTGGGTTGAGCATACGGCGGGTTTTGGAGGGGAGGATGAAAGGGCGTGAACGCTCGTCCAGATCCCTTCTCCCCTTGCGGGAGAAGGTGGCGCGAAGCGCCGGATGAGGGGTTGATCGGCCTGTCGAATTAGCTTGCTCGCTCAAGCGGTTAGGTTTGTGCGACCCCTCATCCGACCGCCTGCGGCGGCCACCTTCTCCCGCAAGGGGAGAAGGAGATCCGCCCGCCCCCATCGCTGCATATCCACCATCATTCAACAAAACGGTTGAATATCCATCGCGGCCTTCTATATTCAACCTCATGGTTGAACTTCACGCCGCCCAGCTCGACACCGTCTTCCACGCCCTCGGCGACGCCACGCGTCGGCGGATGCTGCGCGAGCTGGCCGATGGCGAGCGCACCGTGAGCCAGCTGGCCCAGCCGTTCTCGATCTCGCTGGCGGCGGCCTCCAAGCACATCAAGGCGCTGGAGAACGCCGGCCTGATCCGTCGCGAAGTGCAGGGGAGGACCCACATGTGCCGCCTCGATCCTGGCCCCCTGGCCGGCGCCCAGGAATGGCTCGGCTTCTATGAGCGCTTCTGGACCGGCCGCCTCGACGTGCTCGAAGGCCTGCTCCGCGCGGACGATGCCCGAAAATCCAAGACCTCAGAAGGAGATGACCAATGACCGACGCCCAAGTCCTCGAAAGCGGGACGACCGACGCCTACGGGACGCTGATCGAGCCCACCACCCTGAAGATCCTGCGCCGGCTGCCCGGTCCGATCGACCGTGTCTGGTCCTATCTGGCCCAGAGCGAGCTGCGCAAACAGTGGCTGGCGGCGGGGGCGATGGAGATGAAGCAGGACTCCGCGTTCACGCTCACCTGGCGCAACGACGAGCTGACCGACCCGCCGGGCAGGAAGCCGGACGGCTTCGGCGTCGAGCACAGCATGGAAAGCCGCATCGTCGAGCTGGATCCGCCCCACAAGCTGGTCATCACCTGGCAGAACACCGGCGACGTCTCGTTCGAGCTGGAAGAGGTGCGCGGCGAGGTGCTGCTCACCATCATTCACCGCCGCTTCGCCAACCGCGACCAGCTGCTCAAGCACGCCGCCGGCTGGCACATGCACCTGGACGTCATGGCCGCCCGGATCGCCGGTACGACACCGTCGCCGTTCTGGGACGGCTGGACGCGGCTGCTGGGCGAGTACGAGACCCGCCTGCCGGTCTAGGGGGGTCTTTCCACGCCGCCCCGACGGAAGGGGCGGCGATTGGCCCGCCGGACGTGCTCATCACGATCCCGCGCCCGGCGGAACGGCGCGGGCTGCTCCCGGGTTGATTGGCTAGGATCAACCACGCGAGTTCAGCACAATGATGTCGCCAGCTCACAGCAAGCCCGTCGGCGCGGCGCGCCGATACGTGGCGGCCGTGCTGGCGCTCAGCCTCGGGATGGGGGCGGCCGATGCGGCGCTGGCCGGGGCGCAGGACAAGAAGACGTCCCAGAAGCCCCCTCAGACCTCCTCGGAGGCCAATAGCGACAATCTCGGCTCGGCCGTGACCGCGCCGTTGCGCGACATCAATGTGGTGCGTTCGGAGATCCCGGACCTGCTCAAGAAGGCGGTGGTCGACCCCTATGCGCCGCCGTCGACCGGCTGCGAGCCGCTGAAGGCCGAGATCGACAATCTGGATGCGGTGCTGGGCGACGACTACGACGATCCCAAGGACGCCAAGAAGGGCGGGGCGAACGTCTCCAAGCCCGTGCTGGGCGCCGTGGCCAGCGCGGTCACCGACGTGATCCCGATGCGCGGCTGGGTCCGCAGGCTGTCCGGAGCCGAGCGCCACGACCAGGCCGTGCGCGACGCCATCAAGGCCGGTTTCGTGCGGCGCGGCTATCTGAAGGGTCTCTACAACGCCGGCACCTGCAAGGGCGACCGCCTGGTGTTCGTCGCGGCCAAGCCGGCTCCGCAGCCGGTGTTCGTGGCCGCCGAGCCGGCCCAGCCCGTCCTGGTGGCGGCCGAGGCTCAGCCCATCCCGATCAAGGCCCCACTCGCGCCGTTCACGACGCTCAGCGTCGCCGACGCGCGGGGCCCGACGGGCGTGCCTTAGAGCCCTAACCCCGCACGAAGATGTTGCGCAGCCACTGCGCGCCGACCTTGGCGGCTTCGCCCCAGTCTTCCTCGTCATCGACGGCCTCGGGCTTGTAGCCCCAGGGGTTGAACACCTTCAGCCGGGGAACCTTGGCGAAGGCGGCGGTGTCGCGGGTGGCCAGGGCCAGGCCGTGCTCCAGGGCCGTGGCGGCCAGCAGGGCGTCGCGGGAGTCCGCCAGCGGCACATGCGCCCGGCGGCGGACCACGGCGGCGTCGATCGCCAGGATGCGGCCCTCGAACGCCGGCGCGACGCGGTTGTCCAGCCAGTCGCGGAGCAGGGCGGTTTCAGTCTTGTCCTTGGGGGTCTTGTCCTTGCGCTCGGTGCGGGCGACCGCGTTCTCCAGCTCCAGCAGGGTCAGGGCCGAGATGAACAGGCTGGATCGCGCCGCGCCGGCCGCCCAGGCGGCGAGGCCGGGGTCGGTGGCGCCGGACTTGGCGTTGCGCAGCTCCAGGACGATGTCGGTGTCGAGCAGGTGCATCAGAGCTCGCCTCTCTGGCGCCCCGGGCGGTCCCAGGCCTCGGTCGAGCGCGCCGACTCGATCGCTACGGGCCCCGGCATGGCCAGCAGGTCGACGATGGTCTCGGTCTGGCCGGTCAGGCGGCGATAGGTCTCGACGCTCATCAGCACGTGGGTGGGGCGGCCGCGATCGGTGATGAACACCGGCTCGATTCTGGCCGCGCGCTTGGCCTGGCTGACATCCTGGTTGAAGTCGCGGCTCGTGAGGACCTTCATTTTTGTGCCTAGGTACCTACAATGACAAGGTTGTCTTGTAGGTACGTTACTACAATGTTGCGCCCCGGCAACAGAAAATTCGCCAACGAAAACAATCTGCTGACAAGGCTGTTAAAAATCGTCGGCTCGGATTGCGCATTGGTCAGATCTCTGCGCGGCATGGGGTCAAGGCGCAAAGCCAAGCGACATTCATTAGGGGGCTAAGACAGTGTCAGACCTACTCGCGCAGACGATCGCCACGGCGGCGGATCTGCTCAACAAGCACGGACCGGCCACGAAGGCGGCCGCGCAAAGCTTCTCTCCGACCGACTTCAGCGTGCACTTCTTCCTGCAGCTGGCCGTCATCGTCCTGACCTGCCGCGTCGTCGGCTGGCTGGGCCAGAAGCTGCTGAAGCAGCCGCAAGTCGTGGGCGAGATGATCGCCGGCGTGGTGCTCGGCCCGTCCCTGCTGGGCCTGCTGTTCCCCGACCTCCAGGCGGCGATCTTCCCCAAGGAGACCAAGAACATCCTCTATGTCGGCGCCCAGCTGGGCGTGGGCCTCTACATGTTCATGGTCGGCACCAGCTTCCAGGCCGGTCACTTCAAGGCCAAGGCCAAGAGCGCGATGAGCGTGTCGTTCGCCGGCATCGCCGCGCCGTTCATCATCGCGGCCATCATCACCCCGTTCCTGCTGAAGGTGCCGGGCCTGTTCGCGCCGACCATCAGCCAGGGCAACGCGACCCTGTTCATGGGCGCCTGCATCGCCCTGACCGCCTTCCCGATGCTGGCCCGGATCATCAACGAGCGCGGCCTGGCCAAGACCACGCTGGGCACCCTGACCCTGACGGCCGGCGCCTTTGACGACGCCGTCTCCTGGTGCGTTCTGGCCCTGGTGCTGGCGACCTTCGGCGGTGGTCCGGGCGTGGCCGCCCTGGCGATCGGCGGCGGCCTGGCCTGGGTCCTGTTCGTCACCGTCTTCGGCCCGAAGATCCTGGCGCCTCTGGGCCGCATGGTGGAGCGCGAGGGGCAGATGAGCACCTCGGTGCTGGCCCTGGTCATCCTGGCCTTCTGCACCTCGGCCTTCCTGATGGACGCCGTCGGCATCCACGCCATCTTCGGCGGCTTCATCCTGGGCGTGGTCATGCCGCGCGGCCTGCTGGTCGAGGAGCTGAAGAAGAAGGTCGAGCCGCTGGCGGTCGTGCTGCTGCTGCCGATGTTCTTCACCTATTCGGGCCTCAACACCCGCATGGACATGGTCAACTCGCCGAGCCTGCTGTTGATCGCCCTGGGCATTCTGGTCGCCTCGATCCTGGCCAAGTGGGGCGCCTGCTACCTCGCCGCCCGCGCCACCGGCGAGAACCACAGCACCGCCATGGGTATCGGCGCCCTGATGAACTCGCGCGGCCTGATGGAGCTGATCATCATCAATATCGGCCTGCAGAAGGGCATCATCGGCCCGACCCTGTTCTCGATGCTGGTGCTGATGGCGATCGTCACCACGGTGATGGCCAGCCCGCTGTTCGAGGTGGTCTACGGCAAGAAGGCCCGCGAAAGCGGCGAGCTGGGCGCCGTGCCGGATCCCGCTCGGGCCTAGAGTTTGAAATTCCCTGGGCTGGAGGTTCTCCGGCCCGGGACCCAAGCCGCTTCCCCTGGGCCCGCTTCGGCGGGCCCTTTCTTTTCAAAAAGGGGGCGCCCGCTTCGGCGGGCCCTTTCTTTTCAAAAAGGGGGCGCCCGCTTCGGCGGGCCCTTTCTTTTCAAAATGGGGGCGCCCGCTTCGGCGGGCCTTTTTCTATGTCAGGCGTGTTCCAGCGCGCGATCGAAGCCGAAGCGGTTGATCTGGGCGATCAGGTCGCGGTGGCTGGGCAGGTCCTGGGTGGCGCGATCGGCGAAGCCGCGGATCTTGGCGAATAGCTTGGCGGCCGCCGCCACGTCCGGGAACTCTCCCGCGCCGTCGGTCAGGTCGGTTTTGAAGCCCATGCCGTACAGGATGTACTGGTAGTTGAAGAAGGCGAAGGTCTCGAGGTCGAGGATGAAGTCGAACCGCGCGGGCGGGCGATGGCGCCATTGCTCCAGCAGGTCGACCAGTCGCTCCGGGATCGAGGCGGGTTGCGTGTTCTCCCGCCAGAACGGCTCGGTCCGGCGGCTGAGGCAGTAGTGCAGCTTCAGGAAGACGATGATGTTGTCGTAGCGCGCCGTCATCAGCTCGTTGAAGCGGCGGGCCGGGGCGCTGACCGGGCCCGAGTGCGGGAACAGCTCGGCGATCATCGCCACGGCCGCCTCGATCAGCACGACGCTCGTCGATTCCAAGGGCTCCAGGAAACCGGCCGAGAGGCCGACCGAGACGCAGTTCTTGATCCACTGCTTCTCGCGATAGCCGGCGTCGAAGCTGATCTTCCGCATCGGCAGGTCCGAGCCGCCCAGATAGTCGCGCAGGATCGTCTCGGCGCGGTCGTCGTCCATATGGTCGCTGGAATAGACGCAGCCGACACCGCGCGCCCCGGCCAGGCCGATGTCCCAGGTCCAGCCGGCCTCGTGGGCGGTGGCGATGGTATAGCTCTGGATCGGCGCGTCGGGGCGCTCATAGGGCGCGTGGCAGGCGATGGCGCGGTCGGCGAACAGTACGTCGCGCACCGACTTGAACGGCGACTCCAGCGCCTTGCCGATCATCTCGGCCCGGAAGCCGGTGCAGTCGATATAGAGGTCGGCCGACAGGTCGCCGTGCTCGGGGCAGACGATGTAATCGATGGCGCCGGTCTCGTCCAGCGCGACCTCGGTTAGGCGGCCCTGCAGGTGGCGCACGCCCAGCTCGACGGCCCGCTCGGCCAGGACCTGGGCCAGCTTGGCGGCGTCGAAGTGATAGGCGTAGTTCAGCGGGCCGGCGAAGTCGCTCTCGTGCGGGCGCTTGGGCGCGCGGTGGGCGTCGGCGACCCGGGCCTGGATGGTCACGGCCTCGGCGAACGGCGCGCGCGTGGCCTCGCTCTGCAGCAGCCAGTAGGGCGCCAGGCTGGTCCCGTCGGTCGAGAACGGCGCCTCGAACGGGTGGAAGAAGCTGTGATGCTTGCCGCCTTCCGGCGCGCGGGCCCAGTCCACGAAGCGGATGCCCTGCTTGAAGGTCGCCGAGGTCTCGCGAATGAACCGCGCCTCGTCGATGCCCAGGAAGCGCAGGGTGTTCCGGATGGTGGGGAAGGTGGCCTCGCCGACGCCGATGATGCCGATCTCGGGCGATTCCAGGAGGGTGATCTCCAGGTGCGCCTGCTCGGCCACGCGCAGGGCCTTGGCCAGATAGGCGGCCGTCAGCCACCCGGCCGTGCCGCCGCCCACGATGAGAATGCTTCGCCTACGTTGCATGGCGAATTGATAGCAGAGTTCGCGGGCGGGGAGGGAGGTTTGGCGACGGCTTCAGGGCCTAGTCGGCGCCTCAACCTCCGAAAAGGCCAGGACGCTCTCCGGCAGGCGGAGACCCTGGACCTGGATAGCCGAGGCGGCGGTGTTCAGCTCGTCCAGCTCCGCCGGCGGCGAGAACCGGGTCTCGTTCTTGCGGGCGTCGCCGTCGGCGAAGCGGGTGTTGGCGTCGATAGCGCCATTGAGGAAGCCGACGCCTAGCTGGCGCCCGGAGACCCCTGGGACGAGCCCTGTCGGCCTCACCCCTTCGGCGTGACCTTGATCAGCTTGCCGTCGTCTTCGTCGGTCAGGACGTAGATCGCCCCGTCTGGGCCCACGACGACGTCGCGCACGCGGCCGCCGATGTCGGTGAACAGGCGCTCCTCGCCGGTGACCTTGCCGTCTTTCAGGACCAGGCGGTCGACGTGCTGTTCCTTCATCGAGCCGATCAGCAGGCTGCCCTTCAGGGACGGGAACAGGTTGGCCTCATAGAAGGCCATGCCCGAGGGCGCGATGACGGGGTCCCAGTAATAGACCGGCTGTTCCAGGCCGTCCTTCTGGGTGATCCCGTCGCCGACCGGCTTGCCGGAATATTCCTCGCCATAGGTGATGGTGGCCCAGCCGTAGTTCTTGCCGGCCTCCGGATGGTTCAGCTCGTCGCCGCCCTTGGGGCCATGCTCGATGGTCCACAGCTTGCCGCTGGGATCGAGCGTGGCGGCCTGGATGTTGCGGTGGCCCAGCGACCAGATCTCGGGCTTGGCGCCGGCGGTCTTCACGAACGGGTTGTCGGACGGGATCGAGCCGTCGGCGTTGATGCGGATCACCTTGCCCTGGGTGGCGTCCAGATTCTGGGCCAGGGCGCGGCCCGGCAGGATCGAGCGTTCGCCGGTGGTGATGAAGAGCTTGCCGTCCTTGGCGAAGACCAGGCGGCCGCCGAAGTGCAGGGCGCTGTCCATCTTGGGCGCCTGGCGCCAGATGACCTGGACGTTTTCCAGCTTCGGAGCGGCCCCGGTGGTGAGCTTGCCGCGCGCCACGGACGTGCCGTTCACGCCGCCATCGGCTTCGGAATAGGCCCAGTAGACCAGGCCGTTCGTGGCGTAGTTCGGATCCAGCGCCACGCCCAGCAGACCGCCCTGGCCCTCGGCGTAGACGGGGGGCAGGCCGGCGACGGCGGGCGACAGCTTGCCGTCCCTGCCGAAGAGGCGCAGGCGGCCGGCGCGCTCGCTCAGCAGGATCTCGCCCGAGGGCAGAAAGGCCATGGCCCACGGGTGATCGAGGCCGCTGGTCAGGGTCGTATACTGACCGGCGGTGTTGGAGCTGAGGCCCGGCGCGCGCGTCTGGCCCGCGAAGGCCGGCTTCTGGTCCGGCGCGTTGGCGACACGGCTCTCGACCGGGGCGCCGGTCTGGCCAGGCTGGGCGGGAGCGGGACCACAGGCGGCGAGGGCGGCGGCGAGGGCGGCGGAGGCGGTAAGCAGGGAAGCGCGCATGGGCGCGACCTTAGGCTGGTTTTCGGGGGGAGGGCTACCGGTCCGGTTCAATGTTTTGCGAAGTCGGACAGCCAAAATTACCGCGTCATCCGGCCGCAGCGAAGCGGAGAGCCGGGACCCAGGGGCCGCCGAACCGCGCTTGGCCCCTGGGTCCCGGATAGCCTCTGCGAGGCTTCCGGGATGACGCGGAGTCTTGATCAACGGGCAAGCCGGAAACCTTGGCGCGGCTAGACCTGCACCTCCCGCCGCTCATCAGAAGCTTTTTGCGCCAGCTCTAGAAGTTCCATCACCCGCAGCGCCTGTTCGACCGGCACGGGCGAGGGGGCGCCGGTTCGGATCGCTTCGCGCACCCCGGCGTAGAAGGCGCGATAGTCGGCCGGTTCGGGCGAGACGTCGGCGTGGACCTGGGCGTCGTCGACGACCGTGGTCAGCACGCCATGGCGGCTGTCGCGGCCGTAGCCGGGCGCGCCGGGGACCATGCCGGCCTTCAGCTGGGCTTCCTGCGGATCCAGGCCGTGCTTGAGGAAGCTGCCGCCGGTCCCGTGCACGGCCAGGCGCAGGTCGGAAGCGGCGGTCAGCAGGCTGCCGTGCAGAATGACCCGCAAGATGGGATAGCGCAGGGTGACGTGGAAATAGTCGTCGGCTCCAGCCTGTCCCGCCGGGCCGGGGCGCTGGACGCCGATATCGGCGGCGATGGCCAGGGGCTCGCCGAACAGGACCAGGGCCTGGTCCAGCAGATGGGGGCCAAGGTCCATCCAGGCGCCGGCGCCGGGTCCGGCCCGCTCGCGCCAGCGGTCGCGGACCACCGGGCGAAAGCGATCGAAGTGGCTCTCGTACTGAACGACTTCGCCCAGCGATCCGCTGGCGATCAGGCGCTTGAGGGTCAGGAAGTCGCTGTCCCAGCGGCGGTTGTGGAAGACGGCCAGCAGCTTGCCGGCGGCCTGGGCGGCGTCGGCCATGGTGCGGGCCTCGGCGGCGTCGACGGCGAAGGGCTTGTCGACTACGACGTGCTTGCCGGCCGCCAGGGCGGCGATCGCCTGGGGCGCGTGCAGGGCGTTGGGCGTGGCGATGACCACCAGGTCGATCGCCGGATCAGCCAGGGTCTCGGCGAGGTCGGCCACGACTTGGACGTCGGGGAAGTCGGTCTTCACCTTGGCCGGATCGCTGGAGACCACCGTGCGCAGGGCCAGGCCGGGTGTCGCGGCGATCAGCGGGGCGTGGAAGGTCTTGCCGACATAGCCGTAGCCGCTCAACGCGACTTGAAGGGGCGCGACATTCAGGTCTTGGGCGGAGGTCATGGTCGCGTTCTAGCGAAAAGGGCCGGGGATTGCTCCCCGGCCCTTGCCGTTTTCAGCTGCGTCGATCGGCTTAGATCGTCACCGGCTCCATCTTGGGCGTCAGCAGGTGGACGACCAGCAGAGCGACCAGATAGGCGCTGCCCGCGACGATGAAGATCGGCGTGTAGGTGCCGATCTGCTCCAGGACGTTGCCGATGTACTTGGAGAACACCATGCCCCCGAAGGCGCCCAGCATGCCGCCGATGCCGACGACCGAGCCGACCGCGCCGCGCGGGAACACGTCCGACGGCAGGGTGTAAAGGTTGGCCGAGAAGCCCTGGTGAGCGGCGGTGGCGATGCCGATGATCAGGACGGCCAGCCACAGGCTGTCGACATTGGCCGCGAACATGACCGGGACGGCCAGTAGGGCGCAGATCAGCATGGTGACCTTGCGGGCCTTGTTGATCGTCCAGCCCATCTTCATGAAGTTGGACGACAGCCAGCCGCCGCCGACGCTGCCGACGTCCGACAGCAGGTAGATGGCGATCAGCGGCGGGCCGAAGGACTTCAGGTCCAGGCCGTAGCGCTTGCCCAGGAAGTCGGGCAGCCAGAACAGGAACATCCACCAGATCGGATCGATCAGGAACTTGCCCAGGGCGAAGGCCCAGGTTTCCTTCTTGGTCAGCAGCTTGGTCCAGCCGATCTTCTCGACGGGGTCGGCGGGATCCTGCTCGATGTGGGCCAGTTCGGCGGCGCTGACGCGCTTCTGTTCACGCGGGCGGCGATAGACCAGCAGCCAGATCGGCAGCCAGACCAGGCCGGCGACGCCGGTGACGATGAAGGCCATCTGCCAGCCCCAGGCCAGCACGATGCCCGGAACGACCAGAGGCGTCACGATCGCGCCGATATTGGTCCCGGCGTTGAAGATGCCGGTGGCGAAGGCGCGTTCCTTCTTGGGGAACCACTCGGCCACGGCCTTGATGCCGCCGGGGAAACCGCCGGCCTCGCCGACGCCAAGGCCCATGCGGGCCACGGCGAAACCGGTGAAGCCGCGCGCCGCGGCGTGGGCGATGTGGGCGATTTGCCAGATGGCGAACGCGATGCCGAAGCCCCAGCGGGCCCCGATCTTGTCCATGATCTTGCCCCAGACGAGGTAGGCCACGGCGTAGGCGAGTTGGAAATAGAAGACGAGATCAGCGTAGTGCTTCTCGTTCCAGCCGAACTCTTGCGAGAGATCGGCCTTCAGCAGACCAATGGTCTGCCGGTCGACGTAGTTGATGACCATCGCCGCGAACAGCAGCGAGACGATCACCCACCGATACCGCCCGATCTTCTCGGACGGGGCGGGCGCCTGCGAAACGTCCATGGACACGCCTTCCTTCCCCACGGGCTCGCGCCGCTTCGGATTTCTATCCGAATGAGGCCGCGAGCCACCATCAACCAATGTTTAGAGCATGACGCCCGGCGCTGCCGGTATGCAATTTCGGGCGTCGCGCTCGCGGTTCGTTATTTCGCCGGTACGGCGACGCAGTCCACCGTTCCGTACAGGCCGAAATCGATGTGAGCCACGTCGCCGGCGGCCACGTCGTGAATGCCCGTGGTCGCGCCGGTGGTGACGATCATGCCCTTCTTCAGCGGCCGGCCGCGCGCGGCGACGGTTCCGAGCAGGAAGGCCAGGGCGGCCAGCGGAGAGCCCGGGATCGTCGCGGCGGTGGCCGTGCCGACCGACTTGCCGTTAATGATGGTCTCGACCGGCATATCCTCCCAGGCGATGTCGCGCCAGTTGGAAATGGCCTGACCAATGATCTGACCATCGTTGTTGCCGAAGTCCGAGCACACCACGGTGGGGCCCAGGGCGTTGATGGTGGCCAGCGGGCTGCCGGCGATCTCGACGCCGACCAGCAGTTCGCCGACATATTCAGCGGCTTCCTCGGCGGTCCACTCGGTCTTGTCGGCCGGAGCGTCCTTGCCCAGGCGGACAATGAACTCGGCCTCGACGGCGCAGAAGCCGCCCGCGATGGCGCGGAAGGTGTTCGGCTCGCCGGTCGAGGCGTCCTGGACCTTGGACTTGAAGATGCAGCCGGCCAGGCGCTCGGCGCCCAGGCGTTCGCGATGTTGCGGCGGCACCAGGCCGACCTTCCAGCCGACCAGCTCGTCGGGCCACAGGTCGATGGCGATGTCTTGGACGGAATAGCCCTCGGCCATGCTCGAGGGAATCACGCCGCCCGGATAGCCGGGGACGGAAACGCCTTCTTGACGAGCCTTGACGAATTGGGGGGCGATGGCCGCGGGGGTGAAAACCTCGCTGTCGGCCTCAGAAACGGTCACGCCGTAGATCCTCCCTCGAATTCGGCACAGGTCCCGCTTGGCGGGTGTTGCCACGTCTCTAGTGGAAACCGGTGTCATTGACAATGATCCGTAAAGGCCCGCGACGCCCTCGGGGAGCACGAAAGTTCTTGCCAGGGTTGCGCCTGGCTTTACTGTTCAATTGCCGGGGGCAAGACCTTACTCAAGCCTGCCTCTAGGGATAACAGTACAGAACCGTTTTCACTGACCGGTGCTATGCCGGAAGTCGCGCTCCACAAGGTTCAACTCAGTGGTGTATCCAAAAGACCGACTTCTTGAATACCTTGAACGGCGGAATCGCCATCTGCTTGAGATTTGCCGTGCGCAATCGAGGCTTGTGGCGGCCGATTTCGATCTCGACGAATTCATGCAGATGTCCGTCGACCTGCTGCGCGGGATTTTCGGGGCCGGCGGGGTGGTCGTGGAGTTGGTGGACGGCGATGAGATGGTCTACGTGGCCGTCGACGCTGACAACGCGCGCTATCACGGCCTTCGGCTTTCCAAGCACACCTCGCTGTCCGGACAGACGGCGCGCGAGGGCCAGTTGCTGTACTGCGCCGACGCCGAGATCGATCCGCGCGTCGACCGCGCGGCCTGCGCGGCGGTGGGCATCCGCTCGATGGTCTGCGCGCCCCTGTTCCAGGATGGCGAGACGGTCGGAGTGCTCAAGGCCTTCGACGCCGCGCCCAACGCCTTCGACCGCGACGACATCGAGGCGGTGGCCCTGGTCGCCGAGACCGTCGGCGCGGCCCTGGCCAAACAGCTGGCGCACCGCGAGCGCGAGGGGCTGCTGATCGAGCTGGCCATGGCCCGCGACGAGGCCGAGGCCGAGGCGCGGCGCGCGCGCATGGCCGAAGCCATGGGCGGTCTGGGCCACTGGCGCTACGAGTTCGGGACGGGCCGCGTCGACTGGTCCGACGAGATGTACGACCTGCACGCCATTCCGCGCGGTGGGGCGATCGACGCCGAAACGGTCATGGGCCTGGTCCATCCCGACGACCGCGCGCGGGTCGACGAGCTGCTGCGCGAGACGCGGCCCTACGAGGACGGGCGGCCCTTCGTGAGCTTCCGCCTGAGGCGTCCCGATGGCGTCGAGCGTCACATGGAGGCCCTGACCGCCACTGAACTGGACGCGGCCGGGGCGCTGGTGGCGATCATGGGCGTGGTGCGCGACGTCACCGACCGCCACGAGCGCGAGCTGGAACTGGCCCAGGCCCGCCGCGAGGCCGAGGCGGCGGCGCGCACGAAGTCGGCCTTCCTGGCCAATATGACCCACGAGCTGCGCACGCCCCTGACCGCCGTGCTGGGCTTCTCGCGCCTGATGGACCGGCGCGCCGACCTTCCCGAGGACAGCCGGGTGATGGTCCGCCGGATCATGAACGCCGGCGAGGCGCTGCTGCACACGATCAATGACCTGCTGGACTTCTCCAAGCTGGAGGACGGCAGCGTCGAGATCCGGCCGCGCCCGATCTCGATCACGACCTGCGTCCGCGAGGCCGTGGAGCTTCTGGCGCCCCAAGCCGAGGCCAAGCGCCTGACGCTTGAGCTGATCGTCGATCCCGCGACGCCGCCCCTGGTGCTGGCCGACCCCGGGCGGGTTCGGCAGCTGGTCCTGAACCTGACCGGCAATGCGGTGAAGTTCACCAAGGCCGGCGCGATCCGGGTCGATCTCGGACCGTCGGACGATGGCGCGTCCATGATCTGCGCGGTGACCGACACTGGGTCGGGTATCTCGGGCGAGGGCGTCGAGCGATTGTTCGTCCGCTTCTCGCAGGTGAAGGGCGGCGGCCAGGACGGCAGCGGCGGCACCGGCCTGGGTCTGGCGATCTGCAAGGGCCTGGTCGACGCCATGGGCGGCAGGATCGGGGTCGAGAGTACGCCGGGCCAGGGCTCGCGCTTCTGGTTCTCGCTGCCGCTGCTGCCCGTGGAGGCGACCGAGACGGTCGAGGCCGACAATCCGCCGCCCAGCATCAGCGGGCGCAGAGTGCTGGTGGCCGACGACAACGCCGCCAATCGCCTCCTGCTGCGCACCATTCTTCAGGCCTTGGGCGCCGAGGTGGCCGAGGCGCGTGACGGTGGCGAGGCGGTGGATCTGGCCGGGCGGAGCGAGTTCGACCTGATCCTGATGGACCTGCGCATGCCGGGGCTGGACGGCGCCAGCGCCGCCCGTCGCATCCACGCCGCGGCAGGCGAGCGCCTGACACCGATCCTGGCCTTCTCGGCCGATCACCACACCGAGCTGGACGAGACCCTGTTCCGGGGCGCGGCGCCCAAACCGATCGAGCCGGAGACGCTGTTGGCGGCGATGGCGGAGGCTATGAACGGTAAGGCGAAGCCGTTCGTTGCTTCCGCTTGACACACGTAATAGCGGGTATAGCGTCCCCCGTTGAATTACGGATGTAAGCGTCATGCACATCACCGCCGCCGAAGCCCACGTCATGGAAGCGCTCTGGCGCCGCCAACCGCTGTCGGCCGATGATCTGGTCGCGGAGGTCGGCGGCGCGCAGAACTGGGGCGAGGCCACCGTCAAGACGCTGATCAATCGCCTGCTGAAGAAGAAGGCGATCAAGTCCGAGCGCGCCGAGGGCAAGCACGGCTATCGGCCGCTGATCGACCGCAGCGTCTATGTCCATTCCGAAAGCCAGGGTCTTCTCGACCGCCTGTTCGAAGGGCAACTGGCCCCGCTGATCAGCCACTTCGCCCAGCACCGCCCGCTGAAGGCCGACGAGGTGGAGCGGCTGAAGAAGCTGATCGACGAGATGGGCGAGCAGCGCTGAGGGGCTAGCGCCCTAGGCCCGCATCGCCTTCGCCTCGGCTCCCTGGGTCCGTAGCGCCTTGGCCGTCACGTCCAGCGACCGCACGGGCGGCTTCTTCTTCTCCACGTCCTCATCCGCCTTGGGCCGCGCTCGCAGCGCCGCCACGAAGTCGTCGCGCCAGGCGGTGACATCCTCGCGATTGACGTTGTCGAACAAGGCCTCCCAGCGCCGCTTGCGCTCGTCGACATCCATCGACAGGGCGCGTTCGAGGGCGTCGGAGATTTCCTCGGGGCTGTTGGGATTGATGATCAGGGCGTCCTTCATCTGGCGGGCCGCGCCGGCGAAGCGGGACAGGATCAGCACGCCGGGATCGTCGGGATCCTGAGCGGCGACATATTCCTTGGCCACCAGGTTCATGCCGTCGCGCAGCGGCGTCACCAGCGCCGCCTTGCTGGCCCGGTAGACGCCCGCCAGCTCATCGCGCCGATAGGAGCGGTTCACGTAGCGGATCGGGGTGAAGTCCATCTCGGCATAGGCGCCGTTGATTCGGCCGATCAGTCCGTCCAGCCGCGCGCGCAGGTCCTGATAGGCCTCGACCTCGTCGCGCGACAGCGGCGCGATCTGCAACAGCATCACCTCGCGAACCTGGTCCGGGTGGTCGTGCAGGAAGCGCTCGAAGCCGATCAGGCGCTCTTCCAGGCCCTTGGAATAGTCCAGCCGGTCGACGCCCACGATCATCTTGCGGAAGACGCTGTGGGCCATCATCCGATCATAGACCTTCATGGCCGTCTCGCCCTTGAGGATCTCGGCGAAGTCCTTGGCGTCGACCCCGATCGGGAAGGCCGAGGCGTGCAGCTTGCGGCCGAACGCCTGCAACTCGCCGCGCGCGTTCTTCGAGCCGTGCACCTCGGAGAACACATAGCCCTCGAAGGCGTGCAGCGACTCCTCGGTCTGGAAGCCGATCAGGTCGTAGTGGAACAAGGCCTCCACCAGCTCGCGGTGACGGGGCAGGGTGGTCACTAGCTGGTGGGCCGGCCAGGGGATGTGCAGGAAGAAGCCGATCCGGTTGGTCACGCCCATCCGCCGCAGCTCGCGGGCCAGCGGGATCAGGTGATAGTCGTGGACCCAGATGATGTCGTCGGGCTCGATCAGCGGGCGCAGGGTCTCGGCGAAGCGCTTGTTGACCCGGTCGTAGCCCTCACCGAACGAGCGGTCATAGGCGGTCAGGTCGACGCGATAGTGGAACAGCGGCCACAGCGTCTTGTTGGCGTAGCCGTTGTAGTACTCCTGGTAGTCGGTCTCCTCGAGATCGACGGTGGCGGTCGTCACGCCCTCGATCCGCTGCATGTTCAGCTGACCGGTGAATTCGGGAATGGTCTTGCCGCTCCAGCCGAACCAGATGCCGGAATATTCGCGCAATGCCGCGGCCAAGGCCATGGCCAGGCCCCCGACGCTGCCTTCACCGCCCTCCGCCGGGTTCGGCGGATTGACGCGGTTGGAGACGACGATCAGCCGGCTCATGCGGTCACTCCAAAGGCCCGAACGGGCGCGCTGAGGCTCTCCAGCCAGCGATAGACGGCGCGGGTGTCGGCCAGGCGGTAGCGGGCCTGGGTCGGGCGGACCTCGCCGACCAGAACGCCGAAGCCGCCCAGGCGCTCGGCGGCGGCGAAACCATCCTCGTCGGTCAGGTCGTCGCCGACGAACACCGGCGTCGCGCCCACGAAGGGGACCTCGCGCAGGAAGGCGGTCACCGCCGCGCCCTTGTCGGCGCCGGGCGTGCGCAGTTCGGCCACCATGTCGCCCAGCTGCAGCACCAGGCCGGTGGCCTGGGAGAGGCGCTCGGCGGCCTCGATCACCGCGTCGGCGCAGCCGGGGGCGGCGCGATAGTGAAGGGCGACGCTGAGGCCCTTGTCCTCGAACAGCAGGCCGCGTTCGCAATGGGCCAGCTCGCCCAGGATCCGGCGGGCGTCATCCAGGCCCGGGTGAGGTTCGCGCGCGACCATGACGCCGTCGGCGCCGCGACGCACCAGGCCGTGGACGGCGGCGATGGCCGGCTGTTCGCCGCCCAGGATGTTGTCGAGGTCGGACAGGGCGCGACCGCTGACCACGGCGACGCGGTCCTCGAACGCCGTCCGCAGGCGGGTGAGCAGGTGTGCGCGGCGGGGATCCGGCCCCACGTCGTCGGGACGCGGCATGATCGGCGCCAGGGTGCCGTCGAGATCCAGAAACAGCGCGTAGCCGCGCGTCAGATCGAACGGCGGGGGCGGCAGGTCGACAGACTCCGCCCGCGAGACCGGCTGAGCCGCGGTCATGGCTAGAACCCCCTCATCGGTAAGCAACATGCGCCAAGAACGCCGAGCGGCCGTGTTCGATCCCGTCAAGCACTGAAGCTCACGGGAATGTGCCCCGATGAGGGAGGCCGGAAAATCGCTAGAACAGCAGCTTCCGGACGTTGAATTGCAGCACCCGTCCGCGCGGATCCAGGTAGTCGGGCTGGTAGGTGACGGGCGTCACGCCGGTCGCGTCGCGGATCGTCTGCTGCTGGTCGAACAGATTGTTGACCGACAGGGTCAGACGCGTGCCGCGCAGGATCGGGTGCTTCTGGACCAGCTCGCGCCGCACGCCGAGGTCGGCGAACAGGCGCAGATTGACGGTCGCCAGGCTCGAGAAGTCGAGATCCGTGGACGCGCCGCCGATCCCGGCGTTGACGTGAGTCCCGCTCTTCCAGTTGGCCGTCAGGCGCGCGCCCAGGCCATAGCGGGTGAGGCCCGCCTGGGCCTCGACCTCGTGCCGGGACTGGCCGCCGCCCGAGCCCAGGACATCGCCGTCCAGCAGGTCCAGGGCCGGGATGTTGCCGGCGATGGTCACGCGCTCGGTCAGGTGGATCGTGTGGTAGAGCGACAGCTGCAGGCGCGTGGCGCGCGGATTGCCGCCGCCGCCGCCCCGACCGCCGAAGCCGCCGCCTCCGGGACCGCGATTGCCGCCGCCGCCCCCACCGGCGAAGCGTTGGCCATCGCCTCGGTTACCGCCTTCCACGCCGATCGCGGGACGCGGATCCTCGCCGGTCGGCGCGGTCTGGGTCTGAGGCGTGGCGGTGTCGCCGTCGCTGCGTGGCGTCGGGCGCTCGGTCTCGCCTTCGCCCGGCGCGCGGCGCAGCAGCTCCATGCCGGGGGGAGCGGTTTGACCGCTCGCCGCCGATTGACCGCCGCCTTGGGCCGTCCGGCCGCCGCCCGGAGCGCCGCCGCCTGGTCCCCCGCCTGGTCCGGCACCTTGGCCGCGCCGCTGGAAGCCTCCCGGCGGCGGCGGCGGCGTGCCGATCTGGCGCGAGAAGTTCAGGCCCCAGCGGACCTGTTCGCTTTCGCGCTTGGCGAAATTGACCGGCCGGCTGTCGATGCGGGTGAGATTGCCGTCGGCGTCGCGGGTGAACCGGTCGGGGAAGGCGGCCTCGACCGCCGCCGTGGCGGCCGGGAAGCCGGCGACCGGGTTGTCGACGCGGCTGCGCGTATAGTTGGCGGTCAGCGACAGGCCCTGGATCTTCTCCGGCCTGAAGGTTCCGCCCAGCCGCAGGACGTTACGCTCCTCGGCCTTCAGGTTCGGATTGCCGCCGCTGATCCGGGTGACGTCGACGCTGACACCGCGCACATAGTCGAAGACCTGGGCATTCGGGGTCGTCACCAGCGGGTTGCCCAGCTGCGCGATGCTGGGGGCGTTCTCCTGGCGGGTCATCGAGACGATGAAGCTGACCGGCTTGACCGGCGACCAGTTCAGGCCGCCGCCGATCGTGGTCAGGGTCCCGAAGTCCGACACCTGACGGGCGGCGAGGTTCAGATTGGCCGACAGGTCGCCGACCCCGGCCCGCACGTTCCTGCGCCGGCTGGTCAGCGGCAGGTCGAAGCTGACCTGGGCGCTGGCGTCGCTGCGCGACAGGTCGCTGTTGCTCTGGACGCCGGCGCGCAGGGACTTGGCCTCCAGCTTTGTGCCGCTGGCGCCCAGCTTCAGGGTGCTGGACAGGTCGCCGGCCTTGAACTTGGCCAGGGCCCCGTTGGCGACGAACTGCAGGTCGGCCGTGTCGCTGGTCGAGCGGGCCCGGTCGGTGTTCAGGGGCAGGGAGCCGCTCAGGGGCGCGAACGGGTTGAGGCTGGGATCGCGCGCGGTCAGGCGCGCCTGGACGCCGGTGATGTCGACGCCGCGATCCGTCTCGGTCTTGTTGATGGCGTGGTCGTAGTTGCCGGTCAGGGACAGGCGCAGGTCTTCGGTGTCGCGGTTCAGGGTGAAACCGGCGTGGCCCGACAGGTTGCGCGAGGTCTGGCCCAGCGGGGCCAGCTCGCCGAGATAGCGATACAGCGCCACGTCACGGCTGAACGGCGAGAAGGCGTCGCCGGTCGGGATCACCAGGCGCGCCCGGGCGGGGCCCTGCAGGGAATTGCTCTCGGACGCCTGGCCGCTCAGGTTCAGCGTCGCCGAGACATTGTCCCAGATGTAGCGGTTGGTGACGCTGTTGATCTGGATCTGCCGGTTCCTGGGCTGCAGGGTCCGGGTGTCGGAGAGGTCGCTGAGGTTGGCCTTGTTGGCGGTCGGCAGGAAGGCCGCGAGGGTAGGGGCGGTGGTCGCCGCCGAGCCGGGGACGCCGGCCACCGTCACGGGCGCGCCGGCCAGGGCGCTGAACGCCGGGTCGATCTCGCCGCTGGTCGCCGAGGCGACGTTGCCGACCAGGTCGTAGAAGCCGCTCTGGCCTCGGCTGATCAGGCCCTCGCGGTCGCTCTCCAGCAGGGCGTCGGTGTTCTGCAGCCGGATCGAGGTGTTGGTGCGGCCCTGGCGGTTCAGGCGCAGCTGGCTGTAGTTGGCCTGTTCGGTCATCTGGCCGCCGGCCATCGAGCCGCCGATCGTGCCCTCGGCGGTCCCGGCGCGGAAGCGCTGGCGCAGCACGATGTTCACGACCTTCTGGTCGGCGGAGTAGCCGTACTTCAGGGCGACTTCCTCGGGCAGGACTTCGACCCGCTGGATGGCCTCGGTCGGGATGTCGCGGATCTCGCCCTGGCCGGAGATGCGCCGGCCGTTCAGCAGGATCACCGGATCGCCGCCCCCGCCGCTGGTGGTCTGGGGCGTGAGTTCGGTCAGCAGGTCGGTGATCGAGCTGACGCCGAACGAGCGGACGTCGGCGGCGCTGAAGGTCTCCTCGGGCGGGATGTCGCCCAGCACCGCGCCGAACGGCTTGCCGCTGGCGGTGATGGTGACGGCCTCGACCTCGGTGTCGAGGTCTTCGGGCGTCACGGGCCTCGGTGTCGCTTGAGGCGCGTTGGCGCGTTGCGGCGCGCGCACGGGCGCCGCCGGAGCCTGGGCGGCCGGAACGGTCGGGGAGGCGGCGGGCTTGGCGTCCTGCGCCTGGGCCGCGCCGGACGCGACGCATCCGAGAAAACCCACCAAGGCCAGTTTGCGGCTCACGGCGCGCTCCTTCGATTGTCGAATCCAAATGTCAGAGTTTTGCACGTGCCCGTCGTGTGTGACCTCCAGATTTCAGAGTTTTCCGAAATCGTAATATAAATCCCAGGTCTACCGTACCGATGTCCACGGCCGGCTCAGAAGAACCGCGCAGTTGATCAGGCCCACCAGCGAATAGGTCTGTGGGTAGTTGCCCCAAAGCTCGCCGTCCGCGAAGCCGATGTCCTCGGACAACAGGCCAGCGCCGGTGCGCCGCGAGAGCATGTCCTCGAACAGCTCGCGGGCCTCGTCGGAGCGGCCCGAGAGGTGCAGGGCCTCGATCAGCCAGAAGGTGCAGATGTTGAACGCCGTCTGGGGCGAGCCGAAGTCGTCGGGAATGGCGTAGCGCAGCAGATAGGCGCCGCGCCGCAAACCGTCCTCGATCGCCTGCAGGGTCGCGACGTTGCGCGGGTCGTCGGCGGCATGGAAGCGCAGGTCGACCAGCTGCAGCAGGCTGGCGTCCAGGGTGTCGCCCTCGAAGGTCGCCGAGAAGCGGCCCAGCTCCTCGTTCCAGGCGCGGCTCTCGATCGTCTTGCGCATCTGGGCGGCGCGTCCGTTCCAGAAGGCGGCCTTGTCCGTAAGGCCCAGCTTCTCGGCGGCGTTGCCCAGACGGTCGCAGGCCGCCCAGCACATGGCCGAGGAATAGGTGTGGACGTTGGCCCGGCCGCGAAACTCCCACAGGCTGGCGTCCGGCTGGTCGTGCAGCTTGAAGGCCCGCTCACCGACCGGTTCCAGCGCTTCGAAGTCCTCGACCGTGGCCGGGCGCAGCAGGCGCTCGTCGAAGAAGGCCTGGACGGTCGACAGGATGATCTGGCCGTAGACGTCGTGCTGCAGGTGCTCGAACGCCTGGTTGCCCACCCGCACCGGCCCCATGCCGCGATAGCCGGGCAGGTCGGGGGCGAAGCGCTCGGTCAGCATCTCCTCGAAGCCGACCCCGAACAGCGGCTGGATATGGCCGCCCGCCGCCCGGTCGACGATGTTGCGCAGATAGCCGAGATAGTTCTCCAGGATGTCGACCGCGCCCAGCCGGTTGAGGGCCTGGACCACGTAATAGGCGTCGCGCAGCCAGCAGTAGCGGTAGTCCCAATTGCGGCCGCTGTCGGCGTGTTCGGGGATCGAGGTGGTCAGGGCCGCGACGATGGCGCCCGTCTCCTCGTGCATGCACAGCTTCAGGGTGATGGCCGCGCGGATCACCGCCGTCTGCCACTCCAGCGGGATGGCCAGGCTGCGGACCCACTGCTTCCAGTAGTTCTCGGTCTC
Organism: Caulobacter sp. GW821-FHT11E10; assembly: GCF_058808375.1. Lineage (NCBI taxonomy): Bacteria > Pseudomonadati > Pseudomonadota > Alphaproteobacteria > Caulobacterales > Caulobacteraceae > Caulobacter > Caulobacter sp. GW821-FHT11E10. The sequence continues at coordinate 432,262 of NZ_JBXARP010000004.1, read as the reverse complement.
GCGCAGCATCCGCTCGCAGGTCGGGCCCACGGGCGCGTCGAAGCCTTCGTCGGGACCCAGATACATGGCGATCGGCTGCTCCAGCCGGAACGTGCGCTCCTCCAGGATGTGCGAGACCGGCGCGTCGGTGGTCAGGCGCAGGGTTGTGTCCGAGCAGAGGTAGCGGATGTGGTTCGAGCCCGAGGTGTGCTCGGCGATCCGGGAGCCCCAGCCGGCGGTGGGCTTCAGGCGCAGGGTGACCCGCGCCACGCCGACGATCGGCCGGATCAGGCGGATGAAGGCGGTCGGTCGGAACGTGCGGCCGTGCTGCACATAGCGCGGGGCGAAGTCGAGGATCTCGATCCGGGCGCCGTCCTCGTCGGCGATCTCGGTGCGCAGGATGGGGGTGTTGCGCAGATAGCCCTGACGGACCTCGGCGCGGCGGTCGACCCGCACGTCCCACAGCCCCTTGGCCGCGTCGCCGTCGGGGTCGGCATTGTCCAGCAGAGCGCTGAAGACCGGGTCGGAATCGACGCGGGGCGCGCAGCCCCAGATGAAACGGCCGCACGTGTCGATCAGGGCGCTGACGGCGCAGTTGCCGATCGGGAAGAGGTCGAGCGTCTTGTTCAAGGCTTTGTCCATCGCGATCGCCCCGCTAAAAGCCCCGATCCCCAATCTGCATGAAACCAACGGTGTGGCTTGCGGGTTCCTGTCTTTGAGAAACCAGCGTCGGATTTGGGGCAGGCGCTCGCCTTTTGCGGTACTCGCCGTTGACGGCGGCTGCCCAGAGCGGCCATCTGGAAAACCTTAACGCGCCCTGGCCGCGCGAGTGTGTGGGCTGTCGACGGTGATGCGAGTTTCGAGATCCTGCGGCGTCCTGGCGGCGGCCTTGAGCCTTCTGTCGCTGACCTCCACCCAGGCCCAGTCGCAGCGTCCAGCCCTGGCCGGCGCTCGCCCGGTGCAGGCGGGGCCGCAAGTGGTTCCGCTGGTTCCGGCGCGTCCGCTGCCCTATCAGCCCGACCTTTCAGCCATCCAGCTGCGCGCCGACCAGGTCGAGCTGCTGCGCCGGGTGCTGGGCGACGCCCACACCCACGGCTTCGAGATCGGGGCTTTCGCGCCCGATCAGGCGATCGACCTCTACCAGTCCCGCGATCCGGCCGCGCGAGCTCTGGGCCAGACCCAGCTGGTCGGCCTGACGCTGGCCTATGCCCGCGCCGTCCGTACGGGTCGGCTGCCCAGCAGCGCCTTCATGACCGAGTGGGGCCTGCGCCCGGTCGCCTATGACCCGACGGCGGACTTCGTCGCCGCCCTGCAGCAGGACCGCCTGGCCGAATGGCTGGACGGCCTGCCGCCGCCCTATACCGGCTACCAGACCCTGCGGATCGGGCTGGCGACCTATCGCGACCTCGCCGCCGGGGGCGGATGGCAGCCCCTGGTCGCGGGTCCGGACATGAAACAGGGCGCGACCGGCGCCCGGGTCGTGGCCCTGGAAGCGCGTCTGGCCGCCGAGGACGCGACCATCGCCGTCGACGCCGCGCCGATCTTCGACGCGGCCCTGACCCAGGCGGTGCAGCGGGCCCAGAAGCGCTTCGGGCTCAATCCGAACGGCATCGTCGACAAGCGCACGCTAGAGGCGCTGAACGTGCCCGTCGAGCGGCGCATCGATCAGATCACGGCCAATATGGAGCGCTGGCGCTGGCTGCCCCAGACCCTGCCGGCCGAGCGGATCCAGGTGAACGTGGCCGCCGCCATCCTGTCGGTGTTCCATCGCGACACCCCGACCTTGACCATGCGCGCGGTCACGGGCCGTCCCGGCGACGAGACGCCGATGCTGCAGTCGGCCATCCACAGCATCGTGCTGAACCCGCCCTGGAACGTGCCGTCCTCGATCGCCGCCAAGGAGTTGTGGCCCAAGGAGAAGGCGCGTCCCGGCTATCTGCGCCGCAACGACTTCATCGTCATCCCGACCGGCGACGGTGGCTCACGCCTGCAGCAGAAGGCCGGCCCCCTCGCGGCGCTGGGCAAGGTGAAGTTCGACTTCGCCAATCCGTACGGCGTTTATCTGCACGACACGCCCAGCCGCTCGAAGTTCGACAGTTTCAGCCGGCTGGCCAGCCACGGCTGCGTGCGCCTGCAGAAGCCGATCGAGCTGGCCAAGGCGTTGATGGACGAAGACCCGACCTGGACGCCGGAAAAGATCGACCAGACCCTGGCGTCCGGCGACACCGTCCGGGCCAAGCTGCCGCAGCAGATCGCGGTCTTCCTGCTGTACTGGACGGCCTATGTGACGCCGGACGGACAGGTGAATTTCCGCGATGATCCCTATGGCTGGGATCGCGAACTGGTGCAGCGGATCGCCGCACTACCCCCTGGCTCAGCTTGATTTCCTGAGGCTCATGGGTTTCCTTCGCCCCCTAGTGTCGGGGTGTAAGGCGTATTCATGCATCGACGTAAGCTGCTCCAGTGGGGGCTGGGGGCTTTTGGGGCCGGACTTCTGCCGCTCGCGGCGCGGGCCGATGACGACATCATCGGCGCGATCCTGGAAGGAAGACCCATTCCGCAGGCTCCGCCGCCTATGGTCGTCAAGCCGGTCGCGCCGGTTTCGACCGCGCCCGCCGTCACGCCTGTCGGCGCGGTGGTCGAGCCGCGCTGGGTCAAGCTGCGCAACATCCATACCGACGAAAAGCTGGAAGCCGTCTATTGGGAAAAGGGCGAGTACGTGCCCGACGCCGTCGCGGCCCTGAACAAGGTGCTGCGCGACTACCGTAACGACGAAGTCCATCCGATGGACACCCGGCTCTACGACATGCTGGGCCAGATCCAGGCGCGGACCGGCAGCAAGGAAGCCTTCCAGGTCATCTCCGGCTATCGCTCGCCGGCGACCAACAGGCTGCTGGCCGAACGCAGCGGCGAAGTGGCAAAGCGCAGCTTGCACATGGACGGCAAGGCCATGGATATCTATCTGGAGGACGTCGCTCTCGAGCACGTCCGGGCCGCCGCCCGGGATCTGGGGCGCGGCGGCGTGGGTTACTATCCCACGAGCAAGTTCGTGCACGTCGACGTCGGCCCTGTCCGGCAGTGGAAGGGCACCTAGCCGGGAAGAGGATCAGATGAGCGAGCGTCGCGGCAATCCGTTCGGTTGGATCCTTCTGGGCTTCATCGTCGGGGTGCTCGCCACGTTCGGGACGATCCTGTTTTTCAGCGCGGGCGACGACGGCGGCTACGAAGACGGTCCCGCCGAGGTGCGCACCGCCGCCGATGACGCCCTGGCCGACGCCATGGGCTCGAACGCCAAGCCCAAACAGCGCAAGGTCGAGGCCTCCACACCTGTCGCTGACACGCCTCCGCCGGCCACACCGCGTGAGCGTCCTCCCGCCCAGCCGCTGGACCCGCAAATGGCCGATGACGCCGCCGCCGCCGGCATGACCTCGCGCGCTCGGCCCTAGGCTACCAGCGCTCGGCGCGCGGCTCGAGATCCTCCTGCGGCGGTGGATAGTGGCGTTCGTAGCGATCACGCTCACGCGCCTCCTCCCAGCGCCGACGGTCGCGCATCTCCTGCTCCCAGGCCGCCCGTTCCTCGCGCGCGAAGCGCTCATCGTCCGCATGCTGGCGTCGAGCCTGCTCCAGCTGGTCGCGCCGCCAAGCTTCGCGCTCCCACCGATCGTCTAGCGGCTGGGCTGGCGGCGAGGGGCCTTCCGCTTCATCCGCCTGGGCGATCTGAGCCGGCGCGGAGCGAGGCCGGGATGGGGGCGGCGGCGATCGTACAGGCGGCTCGCCAGCGAACAGCGCCTCACGCCCCTTGGCCATGGCGAGCGCGGCTTCCGACAAGCCCACGTCCAGCGGACCGCGCGCTATGGCGGCCGCCTTAGGCGGTTCGACGAGCCGGATGCGTAGCCCGCCGTCGCCTGCCTTTTCGAGAGGCGGCTCCGGGCTGACGAGCGCCGGCCAGACGACCATCACCAGAGCGGCTGTGACCACCCCCGCCGCGGCGATGCTTGCCGCGACTATCTTGTTCCTAGGCAGGTCCACTTGGGCGCTCCGCACAGAGTAGAGGTCCCTCGATGGGTATGGGAACGGCGGGGCGGGGCGCCAGTTCCGCCCGTCCTGACGCTGTTCGATCCTCCCCATCGCGACAACCCGTCTCACCTCGTACTCTCCGCCTGCTGACACCAGGCTGGCGGCAGGGGAGGCGCAGTTTCCTTGGAGATCCAAGGAGATGCGCGTTGCCAATCATCAAGGGTGGGCCGGCCAACAGCGGGACGATCAAGGGGAGTTGCTGCTGCGGCGGCGTCCGCTTCGAGCTGTTCGAGCCGCCGGCCCTGATGGGGACCTGCCACTGCTCGCGCTGCCGCAAGGCCGGCTCCAGCACCTATGTCTATGTCCGGGCCGAGGCGTTCCACTGGCTGGCGGGCAGGGACCTGCTGGTCCGCTACCAGCCCAAGCCCCCGATGAAGTTCAACCGCGCCTTCTGCAAGCGCTGCGGCACCTCGCTGGGTGATCCCGACGCCGGGCGAGTCCTGGCCATCGCCGCCAACTGCCTGGACGACGATCCGGGCCTGAAGATGGATTTCCACGAATACGCGCCGGACAAGCCGTCCTGGTACGAGATCTGTGACGACGCCAAGCCGTACGGGCTCAAGCCTCGTGAGGGCGAGGCCGAGCCGGAATAGGAAGGGGCGGGCTGGCGATCGCCCCGTTTGTCTTCAGTTCGGCGCGACCGCTAGGCCGCCTCGTCCTCGGGTACGACCAGATGGGCGATCGTCCGCCGCGACAGGCGGATGAGGCCGTCGATCTGGTCTTCCAGCGCCTCTAGCCGTTCAGCCTGCCGGACCACCAGCGCCTCGAGGTCACGCAGTCTTTCCTCGACCTTGTCGGCCATAGCCGTCTCCATTCCAGCCGGCGGCCATGGAGCGCCGGCTGGAAAAGAAGGTCAAGTGTGCGTTCGCACCCTTGGCTTAGCTCTTGGGCGCCGGCATCGGGGCCAGGCTGGTCGCCTTCTGCTTCATCTGGACGTGCTGCGCGGGGGGCAGCGGGATCAGGCCGCGGCCTTGCAGGTAGCCGCCGCGACCGGTGGCGGCGTCCGAGACGAACTCGGCGACGAATTCCTTCAGGCCCGGCGTGACGCCGACCTGGGACTTCTTCACGTAGATGTAGAGCGAGCGCGACAGCGGATACTGGCCGCTGGCGATGGCCGCCGGGGTCGGCTTCACGCCGTTGACCGCCGCGCCCTTGATGCGCGAGGCGTTCTCTTCCAGGAACGAGAAGCCGAACACGCCCACGGCGTTCGGGGTCTTCTCGATGGTGCCGACGATGGCGTTGTCGTTCTCGCCGGCGTCGACCCAGCCGCCGTCGGTGCGCATCGGCGAGACGGTGGCCTTGAACTTCTTCTCGTCGGCGGCCTTCATCTTGGCCAGGGTCGGCAGCTTGGCGGCGCCGCCTTCCATGGCCAGCTCGATGAAGGCGTCACGGGTGCCCGAGGTGGGCGGCGGGCCGTAGGCCAGGATGCGGGCCTTGGGCAGGCCCTGGCCGACTTCGTTCCAGTTCTTGTAGGGCTGCTTGACCAACTGGCCGCCGCGCAGGCTCTGGTCGGCCAGGCCCAGGTACAGCTGCTCGAGCTTGAAGTTGAAGTCCGGGCCCTTCTTGTCGGTCGCCACGACGATGCCGTCGAAGCCGATCTTGATCTCGACGATGTCCTTCACCCCGGCCTTCTGGCAGGCCAGGAACTCGGACTTCTTCATCGGGCGCGAGGCGTTGGCGACGTCGGGGTACTTCTCACCCGTGCCGCCGCAGAACATCTTGATGCCGCCGCCCGTGCCCAGGCTTTCCACCTTGGGCGACTTCTTGCCGGACTTCTTCGAGAAGTTCTCGGCGACGCGGGTGGAGAAGGGGAACACGGTCGAGGAGCCGGCGGCCCAGACATAGTCGCGGGCCGCGTAGGCGTTGTCGGCGACGGCGAGCAGGGCGACGGTGGCGACCGCGCCGATGAGCTTGTTCATGTCGTCAAAATCCTGTGTCGTCCGGTGACCTGGGGGAGCATGCCGGACCGATGACCGGGCTTTTGTCACAGTTCGACGACAGTTTTACGACAGCGTCCGTGGGCGGACGAAAGCGGCCCTAGGCGACCGCCAGCGCCTTCTCGACCGGGCGCGCGAGGACCACGCCCTTGGGACCGTCGACGATGGGGCGGTTGACCAGGATCGGGTGCTCGATCATCGCCGCCAGGATAGTCTCGTTGGACACGTCCGGCGCCAATAGGCCCAGTTCGCTGGCCGGCGTGCCGTTTTCCCGTAGCAGACCCCTCAGGTCGGTGTCGGAGCGGTGGACCAGATCCAGCAGCTGCTCGCGGGTCCAGCCGGTCTTCAGATACTCGACCACCGTCGGATTCAGGCCCGCGTCCTTCAGCATGCCCACGACCTTGGTCGAGGTGCTGCATTTGGGGTTGTGGTAGACGGTGACGGTCATCGGAGACTCCTTCGGCAAGGCGGTATGGCGTGATTCAGTCGTCCGCCAAGGTCAACCGTCGCCTAGTCCCTGAGCTCCACCCACACCGGCGCATGGTCGCTGGGCTTCTCGCGAGCCCGTACGTGCCGGTCGACGCCCGCCGAGACCAGCCGCTTGGCGAGCATTGGGTCCAGCATCAGGTGGTCGATCCTCAGGCCAGCGTCGCGATCGAACCGGCGGCGCAGATAGTCCCAGAAGGTATAGATCCGCTCGTCCGGGTGCAGGGTGCGCAGGGCGTCGGTCCAGCCCTGGTGGACCAGGTAGCGATAGGCGGTCCGCACCTCGGACCGGAACAGGGCGTCGTCACGCAAGCGGTCGGGCGCATAGACGTCCAGATCGGTGGGAATGATGTTGTAGTCGCCCGCCAGGATGACCGGCCGTTCCTCCGCCAGGAGGTCCTCGGCGTGCAGCAGGAAGCGCGCGAGCCACTTCAGCTTGTAGTCGAACTTGGGTCCCGGCGCGGGATTGCCGTTGGGCGCGTAGAGGCAGCCGACGATCAGGTCGCCGACCTCGGCCTCGATGTAGCGGCTGTGCGGGTCGTCCGGATCATTGGGCAGGCCCCGCCGGCGTTCGATCGGCTTGTCGCCTCGCGCCAGGATCGCCACGCCGTTCCAGGCGCTCTGGCCCTGCCAGATCGCGCCGTAGCCGGCCTCGCGGATCGCCGCTTCCGGAAACCGGTCCTGCGGGGCCTTCAGCTCCTGCAGGCAGGCGATGTCGGGCTTGTCCTCGTCCAGCCAGCGCAGCAGAGCGGCGAGACGGCCGTTGACGCCGTTGATGTTGAAGGTGGCGATCCGCATCCCGACGCCAACGGCGCGTTGGGGCGGCCGGTTCCGAAGCCCGCCGCGCGGAGGCGAGGAAGGGCCGTCGCAAAACCTACGCATAGATCGCCTAGATCGGCGCACAGTTCAGGGGGATCGGCCTGGACGCCCGCGCCAGTGGATCGCCACACTTCCAAGGAGCGCCTGATGTCGCGCCGTCGCCTCGCCGGAACCGTCGCCGCCCTCGCATTGGCCCTCGCGGGCGGCGCGTCGGCCCAGTACCTTACCCCCCACTGGGACAAGCGCGCGGGGGACGTGGCGGTGAGCTTCGAAGGCAAGACCTATGTCAACCACGGCCTGGTGGCCGTGGGCTGGCTGCCGGCGGCGACGCGCGACTTCAATGGCGAGAGCCTGGGTTCGTTCTCCAGCATGGCGCTGTCGGGCTGGAAGCGGAACGCGGACGGGTCCTATAGCGGGACCCTGCGCACCCTGCCGGACCGGGGCCCCAACAATGTCGGACCGTTCGCCGGCACCACCGACTACGCCAACCGCGTCCACGAGCACCAGATCACCCTGGTCCCGGGCAAGGGGCTGACCATCACCCCGACCGGCGGCTTTCTGCTGAAGGACCAGGTCGGCCAGCCGTTCACCGGCAAGGATCCGGGCCCGAACGTGATCGAGCGCGGCGGCGCCCGCTATCCGTCGCCGGCCAGCGGCGAGGGCGCGGGGCGGATCAGCCTGGACAGCGAGGCCATCGCCTACCTGCCGGACGGCGGCTTCTACGTCGCCGACGAGTACGCGGCGGGCATCTATCTGTTCGACAAGGCCGGCAAGCTGGCCGGCGTGATCGAGACCGTTCCGGCGATCCGCCCGATCAAGAAAGGCGTGCTGGACTTCGGGGCCGAGAAGGCGCCGACCACCGGCCGCCGCAACAACCAGGGCCTTGAGGCCTTGAGCGTCACGCCGGACGGCAAGCGCCTGATCGCCGTGTTGCAGAGCGCGACGATGCAGGACCAGTCGTCCAACAACGCCACGCGCAGCAACACCCGGGTGCTGGTCTACGACATCGCCAAGACCCGCACGCCGCTGACCCCGATCGGCCACTACGCTCTGCAACTGCCGACGGTGCGCGAGGCGGGCGACGGCCAGCCGGCCGACGCCACGGCGGCCCAGTCCGAGGCCCTGGCGCTCAGCGACACCCGTTTCCTGCTGCTGGCCCGCGATGGCAACGGACGTGGCAAGGCCACCCCGAACGCGCCGGTCTACAAGAGCATCCTGCTGGTCGACCTGGCCGACGCGACCAACCTGGCGGGGACGCCCTACGAGCAGGACGTGACGCCGATCGCCAAGGACGGCGTGCTCAATCCCGACATCAAGCCGGCGGCGCGGACCGAGCTGGTCAATCTGTTGAACCCCGTCCAGCTGGGCGCCCATGGCATGGACCTGGCCGTGTCGCCCTCGACCCGGACCAGCCTGCCCGAGAAGCTCGAGGCCCTGGCCCTGGCGCCGGTCCTGGACAAGGCCGCGCCGCACGACGTCTTCCTGCTGGTGGGCGGCGACAACGATTTCGCCACGGCCACGGGGCGCGTGAACGGCCAGGACTTCGACGCCTCGCTCAAGGGCGAGACCGGCGCGGGCGACAACGACAACCTGATCCTGGTCTACCGCCTGACCTTGCCGAACTAGGGCGCCGCCCCAAGAAAGCGCCTGGCGGTGCTAGTCCATCCGCTCGATCGCCGCCTGTTCCGCGGGCCAGTGATCGAACGGCATCAGGATCTGCTGGGCCGTGGCCTCGGCGATCAGCGCGCCATCGTCCCGCCGGAACTCGGCGCGGGCGGTGATCAGCTGGCGGGTTCGCGCGACCACCCGCGCCTCGATCGCCAGCGAATGGCTTCGACCCACCTTCAAGAAATTCACCTGCAGGTTCACCGTCCGATAGAGGCGATCGTGCGGCACGACCGTCATGGCCGCGAAGGCCAGCACCTGATCGGCCAAGGCGGCCAGATAGCCGCCAAACAGCGAGCCGTCGGCCGTGGCCAGTTCCGGCGTCGGGCGCCAGGTCTTGCGCACCCAACCCTCGCCCCAGTCGTCGATCAGGCCCAGTTTCAAAGTCTCGACGATGGGCGGCGGCGTCGCCGTCCCAGCCTTCAACGCGTCCAGTCTATCGGTCGCCCAACTCATTCCATCCCCCACCCGTTGGCGCGAGTGAAGGCTAGGGGTGAAGCGAGGGCTCTGTTACTCGACTTTCCAAGGTGGCGACGTCCTGAGGAGAGGTCGAATGAGCGTCGTTGAAAACGTGCGGAAAATTCCCCGCCAGCAGCGCGCCCAGGCCTCCGTCGACATCGTCCTGGAGGCGGCGGCTCAGGTTTTGGAGGCGACCGGCGAGTCCGGCTTCAACACCAATGCGGTGGCTGAGCGGGCCGGGGTCAGCATCGGGACGCTCTATCGCTATTTCCCCGACAAGCAATCGATCCTGCGGGCCTTGGCGCTGCGCGAGACCGAAGCCCATCGGGACGCGGTCGTGGCCGCCCTCGAAGACGGAGAGCCTGGCGTGGCGCGCGACCGGGCGATCATCCGCGCCTTCGTTCAGGCCTTCGCCGGTCGCGAGCGGGCCCGGCGGATCGCGGTCTCGGCCCTGCTGGCCCAGGCCGACCACGCGGAGCTGGCGGCGAAGTTCGCGACGGCCGAGACGGGGATCGTCGACGCCCAGGGGCGGTCGTTGAGTCCCGTGCAGGCCTTCGTGCTGAGCCGGGCGGTGCACGGTGCGATGCGCGCGGCGGTGCTGGAGGGCGTCGACTTCCTGCAAAGCCGCGAGTTCGAGGACGAGCTCGTGCGGCTGGGGCGCGCCTATCTCGGCTATCCGACCCGAACCTAGTCCTTCGGGGCTAGCCCCTCGGCTCGGGCGGCGGCGCGGGGACGATCGGCTCGGGGGGCAGGGCGGGATCCGGGGCGTCCGGGACCGTCATCGGGGCCAGCGGCAGGCCGTCAGGGCCGATCTCGCCTTCCAGCGGCAGGCCCAGATCGTCCAGCGGATCTTCCTGCATCACCGGTCCGACGTCGCGGCCCAGGGCCGAGAGCATGAAGGCCTTCCAGATCTTGGCGGGCTCGCCGCCGCCGACCACGCCGTTCATCGAGCTGTTGTCGTCATTGCCGACCCAGACCCCGACCACCAGGTCGCCGACGTAACCGACGAACAGGGCGTCGTGATAGTCCTGGGTCGTGCCGGTCTTGCCGTAGGCGCCCTCGATGGCCGCTTCCAGGCCCGTGCCGCGATGGGTGGCCGAGCGCAGCAGGTCGCGCATGCCCAGCAGGACCTTCGGGTCATAGGCGGTGGTCCTGGGCTTCTGGAAGGTGTCCAGGGCGTGCGGAACGATCGGATATTCGCCGGCCGCCACCGAGGCGTAGGCCGCCGTCAGGCGCGTCAGGCTCATCGAGCCGGTGCCAAGCGCCATCGTCAGGTCGTCGGGGATCTTCTCGGTGATCCCCAGGTCGCGGGCGACCTTGATGACCTTCCTGGGGCCCAGGTCGTGGGCCAGGCGCACGGCCGCCACGTTGGACGAGGCGGCGAAGGCGCTGATCAGCGGGATCTCGCGGTTACGATACTTGCCCTCGTGATTTCCGGGCGTGTAGCCGCTGACCTGCACCGGGGTGTCGAGGATCGGGCTGGTGGTGGTCATGCCCTCGCGCAGGGCGGCCAGGTAGACGAACAGCTTGAAGGACGAGCCCGGCTGGCGCTCGCCGTCGGCGCGGTTGAACTGGCTGGTTCCATAGTCGCGGCCGCCGACCATGGCGACGACGCGGCCGTCCTTGCGCATGGCCACCAGGGCGCCCTGGGTGATGTTCAGGACCTTGCCGTCGCGCTCGATATAGTCGTTGAGGATCCGCTCGGCCTTTTCCTGAAGTTCGGGGTCCAGCGTCGTCTTGACGATCGTCTCGCCGTAGCGCGCGCCGATCGAGGCGCGGGCCTGGGGCAGGGCCCAGTCGGCGAAATACGAGCCGGTGGGCAGCTTGTCCGGGTTCTCGATCGCCGAGACGTCGCCGACCGCGTCGGCCTGGGCCTGGGTGATGGTCTTTGTCTCGACCATGGCGCCCAGCACGATGCGCATCCGCTCGCGGGCGCCTTCGATATTGTTGGACGGCGCCAGGCGGGAAGGGGCCTTCACGAGACCGGCCAGCATGGCGGCCTCGCCGATCGACAGCTGCTCGGGCTGCTTGCCGAAATAGTGCCGGGCCGCGGCGCGCAGGCCGAAGGCGCCGTCGCCGAAATAGACCGACGACAGGTAGCGCGACAGGATCTCGGTCTTGGTCAGGCGGGCTTCCAGATAGACCGCGATCAGCGCCTCCTGAGCCTTGCGGCGCAGGTTGCGGTCGCTGGACAGGAAGGCGTTCTTGGCCAGCTGCTGGGTAATGGTCGAGCCGCCTTCCGAGACGCCGCCGGCCTTGGCGTTCTTGCCCAGGGCCCGGGCGATCGCCTTCGGGTCGACGCCCATGTGGCTGTAGAAGCGGCGGTCCTCGATGGCGATGAAGGCGCCGGGCACATAGGCCGGCAGCTTGGCGACGTCGATCGGGGCTTCCTTGTACGAACCCCGGCGAGCGATGGGCGAGCCGTCCTCGGCGACCAGCACGATGGCCGAGTTGGTCAGCGGCTCCAGGGCGCGGCTCAGCGGCAGCGACCAGAACAGCGACCCGACCAGCACGATCGCCAACACCACGGCGGCGGCCGCGCCGACCAGCCAGGCGGGGCGCTTCCAGATCGGCGGCTTGACCGTCTTGGCCGGCTCGGCCGGGGAGAGGGCGGCTTCGGGGACAGCCTCGACGGCCTCCGGCAGTTCGGTTTCGGCGGCCTCGGGCGGCGCCTCTTGCGGCAGGGCCTCGGGCTCGACAGCGGGTTTGGCCGCGCGGGGCTTGCGCGGGCGGGCGGGCTTTGGAGCCGCCGGTTCAGGCGCGCCTTCGCCCAGGCCCGCGGCTTCGGTCATCGCGGCCGAGGCGCGCGGCTTGCGAGGCTTGCGCGGTTTCGGCGTCCCCGGGGACTCCGGAGCGTCGTCTTTCGGATCGATGGGGTCGGACATGGGCTCGGCGCTCGCTTCGGGCCTCGCCCTCACTCGTCGAGGGCGGTCATTACCACACGGCCCCGGCAAGCCAAGCGCGCTGGAATAGAAGTTTTTTCGGGTGCGCCCTTGAACGGCGTTTCAGTGATCATAGATCACTGAACGTGAGGCCCACGGTCTCTGCCCTTCCTGGGGCGTTTCCTCCCTGACTTTTCAAGCCCGGACGATCTTCGCCCGGGCTTTCTTTTGTCTGGAAGGCGGCCGGCCGCATCGCCGCAAAGCTCAGCGATACTCATACCAACCAAACATCCCCGCTTTCCTGGGCGCAAGGCCCAGGAAGGCAGTGGATTGATGCCGGACCATGCTTCGAAGCAGAGGCGTCGTTCTTAGAGCTTCAGCTTCGCCGCGATCGTCGACCAGGGCACCAGCTTGAAGTTCTGGGCCTCTGGCGGGGAGATGTTGCGACCGTCTTGCGCGACGAAAGCCCCACCTTCGAGGCCCGCGCCCAGCGAGGCGCTGGACACGTCCAGACCGTCGGTCTCGGAGATCCCGTCGACGCCGTTGTCGCCGTTGGCCGTGACCGCGAAGCTGCCGACATAGGCGTTGTCGCCCTCGCGGCGGAACACGGCGTAGGTGTTGTTCCCCTGGCTGGAGACGACCAGATAGCCCTTGCCCTTCGGCTGGGCGTAGAGGCCGACGCCTTCAAGGTCGTCCTTCAGGGCGGGGTTGTCGGCGACCCGGGCGATGGCCGTCTTGGCCGAGCCGGTCTTGGCGTCGGCGCCTAGCTTCCACAGCGCCACGTCCTCCTCGGCGACATAGAGCGCGCCGGTCTCATCGTCCGCGACGCAGCCCTCGGTCTGGGTGTCGAACTTGACGTCGCGCACGGCCTTGGCGGTGACCTTGCCGGTCGCTGTGGCGGTCAGGCTGTACTGGCGCACCAGGCCATCGGGATCGCTGACGAACACCGACATGGCGCCCTTGCGGTCGCGGTACATGCAGAGACCATACGGATCGGACAGGCCGCTGGCCTGGACGCCGTCGGCGACGCTGGTCAGCAGGCGGGTCTCGGGATCGATCGTATAGAGGGCGATGGCCTTGTGGGTCCGGTCGCTGGCGGCGATCAGGGTCACGGTCTTGCCGCCCAGCTTGAAGCCTTCCCGCAGGTCGACATTGTTCATCTTGCCGTCGGGCAGATATTGCAGGCGCTTGCCCGACAGGTCGTAGACCAGCATGCCGCCCTTCTTGTCGGTGGCGATGATGGCGCTCTTGGCCGGATCGGTCGGGTGGGCCCAGATGGCCGGATCGTCGGCGGCGTCGCCGTCGTGGCCGACCGGTTGGGTCTCCATGGTCGCGTGGACCAGGGCGACCTTGCTGGGCTCGACCTGGGGCGCGTCCTGGCCGGGCGACAGCTTCATCGCCGAGGCGATGTCCTTCCACGACAGGATCTTGCTGTTGGCGCCGGCGTTGCGGTCGTCGGCGATCAGCAGGGCGCCGGCCGGCAGGCCCGCGCCGACGGGCGCGCGGAGGCCGAACAGACCAGACGGCCCTTCGATGGCCGTCGCGCCGTTCGTCTGGACCTGGAAGCTTCCGACGAATTGATCGCCGGCGCTCCGGTCATAGACATTGTAGTCGCCGGCGTCGGCATTGGCGGCGACCAGGTAGTCGGCCCCCTTGCCGCCGTTGATCACGGCCAGGCCGCCGACCTCGCCGGCGATATGGCCCAGGCGGTTGATGTCGACGATGGTCGGGACCGGCTCGGCCTCGGGATCGGCGTCGTAGCGCCAGACGCCGACGGCCTGCTGGGCGACATAGAGCGCGCCACTCGTGTCGTCGGCGACGCAGTACTTGGCCTCGGACGACAGGTGCAGGCGGCGGATCACGCGACCGTCCACCTTGCCGTCGGCGTTCGGATAGAGGAGCCACTGGTCCAGCTGGCCTTCGCGGCCCATGGCGAAGGCGTAGAGCGCGCCGTCGCGGGCGCTGCGATGCAGGCAGATCCCTTCGCCGGAATAGCCCAGCAGGAGCGGCCGGGCGTCGACGGCGGTGGTCGCGCCGCTGGCGTAGTCGCGGGCGAAGATCCGCAGGCGGCCGGCCTGGCGGTCCAGGGCGACGACCAGGGCGCGCTTGCCGTCCTCGCGGGTGTCGACGGCATAGACCTCGCCGCCCGGGATGGCCGCGATGCGCTGGCCGTCCAGGCTGTAGAGCTCCAGCCCACCCAGCTTGCCATTGGCGGCGATCACGCTCTTGGCCGGATCGGTCGGGTCGCGCAGCAGGGCCGAGGCGTTGGCGCCGCCTTGCGCGGTCGGGACCGTCGCGCCGACGACACCCACCGTGGGTGAAGCCGTCTGGGCCAGGGCCGGGGTGGCGGTCGTCAGGGCCAGCAGGCCGGCGGCGAGTTTCAGGCGGTTCATGGTCTTGCCCCTGGTGTCATGGTCACGTCTTGCATCTGGCCTAGAGGGCGGCCGCTGACGCCCGGCTGACGAACAGCGTCAATCTGAAGAAAAATTCCATCCATATTGTAAAATAGAAAATCTGTTCGTATTCTGGGTGTCAATGGAATGGCCGCGCTTTGAACCAAGCGGTCTGTGGGAGGCGTTATGGCGAGGCTTCGAAACGCGTTGATGACGGCCGCTATGGCCGTGGTTCCGCTGCTGGCTGGCGGCGGCGCGCAGGCCGCGCCTTCGGGTGGTCCGACCGAGGGCCTGAAGCTGGAACGCGTCGTCATGATGATGCGCCACAGCGTCCGTCCGCCGACCAAGAGCCCGGCCACGCCCGAGGGCACGACCGCCCAGGCCTGGGGAACCTGGACCACGCCCTATGGCGAGCTGACCGCGCACGGCGGGGAGGGCGCGCGGCTGATGGGCGCTTACTACCGCACCTTCCTGGGCGCGCGGGGCCTGCTGCCGCGCGATGGCTGCGCCAAGGCCGGCGACATCATGGCCTGGGCCAGCGGCAAGCAGCGGGCGATCAAGACGGCCGAGATGTTCGTGGAAGGCCTGCAACCCGGCTGCGGCCTGAAGGTCGCCCATCCGGACAGC
This sequence comes from Caulobacter sp. GW821-FHT11E10, assembly GCF_058808375.1. Lineage (NCBI taxonomy): Bacteria > Pseudomonadati > Pseudomonadota > Alphaproteobacteria > Caulobacterales > Caulobacteraceae > Caulobacter > Caulobacter sp. GW821-FHT11E10. The sequence continues at coordinate 416,938 of NZ_JBXARP010000004.1, read as the reverse complement.
GAGGCCAACGACCCGATCTTCCATCCCGCCGAGGGCATCGACGGCGACATCGCCCTGAAGGCCGCCCAGCGCCAGACGCCCGGCGTCGCGGCCGAGGCCCGGGCCCACGCCCAGGACTTCGCGGTCCTGCAACGGGTGCTGGGTTGCGATCCCGCGACCAAAGCCGGCTGCGATATCGCCAAGCGGCCCTCGGCGCTGAAGGCCAACAAGGGCGATACGGCGGACCTGGAAGGCGCGCTGTCGATCGCCTCGACGGCCGGCCAGACGGTCCTGCTGGAATATGTCGAGGGCAAGCCGATGGATCAGGTCGGCTGGGGCCGCGCCTCCAAGGCCGACATCCAGGCCATGCTGCGCTTCCACCCGGTGAAGTTCCACTACGAGGTCGGCTCGCCCTATGCCGCCCAGCGCTACGCCGCGCCGGTGGCCAAGGAGATCCTCAAGGCGCTCACCGGCGCCGAAGGCACGGGCGGCAAGCTGACCATGCTGGTCGGCCACGACACCAACATCGCCGCCCTGCGCGGCTTCTTCGGCGCGCACTTCACCGCCGCCGACTATCCCCAGGACGATCCGCCTCCGGGGGGATCCATGGGCTTCGAGCTGCTGAAGGACGCCGGCGGCAAGGCCTATGTGCGGGCCTTCTACACCGCCCAGACCATGGACCAGCTGCGCGAGCTGCGGCCGCTGACGGCCAGCAACCCGCCGTCCTATTCGTACTTCAAGATCCCGGGTTGCGGCGTGGTGGGCGAGGCGACCTTGTGCCCGCTGGAGACCTTCCAGAAGATCGTCGGCGGCAAGCTGGCCTCGCCGGCCGCGCGATAGGAGAGCCCGTGACCCATCCCCGCCTCAATCGTCGCCGGCTGCTGGCCGGAGTCGCGAGTGTCGCCCTGGCCGGCCAGGCGACGAGCGGCCTGGCCGCCGTCGTCGGCTATCCGCGCGCGCTGGAGGGCCCGATGGTCGGCGCGCCCGGGCCGAGCCACCTGACCATCTGGACCCGGGCCAGCGGCGCCTTCGAGGTGACGCTGGAGGTCTGCAAGCGGCGCGACTTCACCGGACCGGTGGTCAGCACCAAGGCGACCGCGACGGCCGCCGGCGACTTCTGCGTGACGCTGAACGCCGAGGGGCTCGAACCGGAGACGGCCTACTACTATCGCCTGCGCTATGCCGGCGAACTGGATCGCCACCAGCCGATCCCCCACCGGGCGCGCACGGCGCCGGCCGGGGCGGCGGAATTCCGGGTCGCCTTCGGCTCGTGCTGCCGCCTGCAGTTCGATCCGGAGCAGCGGATCTTCACCACCGTGAAGGCGCTGGAGCCGGACCTGTTCTTCTGGCTGGGCGACAACATCTATGCCGACAGCGACCAGCCCGAGAACATCGCCGACCTCTATCGGCGCGGGCGGGCGGTGGAGGCGCTGCAGCCCCTGCTGCGCACGACGCCGCAGCTGGCGATCTGGGACGACCACGACTTCGGCTTCAACGACTCCGACGGGGCCAATCCGATCAAGGTCCAGTCGCTGGCGCTGTTCAAGGCCTACTGGGCCAACCCGTCCTACGGCGAGCCCGACAAGCCGGGCGTCTATTTCAAGCAGTCCTACGGCGGGGTCGACTTCTTCTTCCTCGACGGCCGCTATCACCGCGATGCGACCGCCAAGCCGGACACGGCGGCCAAGACCATGCTGGGCCCGGCCCAGAAGGCCTGGCTGAAGCGCGAGCTGAAGGCCAGCCGGACGCCGTTCAAGGTTCTGGTCTCGGGCGGCGGCTGGTCCAGCGCCGAGAAGGAGAAGGGCGGCGACTCCTGGGGCGCCTACCTGACCGAACGCGACGAGATCCTCGACTTCATCCGCGACGAGAAGATCGGTGGCGTCGTCTGCATCTCAGGCGACTCGCACATGGGCGAGCTGAACTGCGTGCCGCGCTCCGAAGCGGGCGGCTACGACATCTACGACTTCTGCAGCTCGCCCCTGGCCCAGATGCCGGCGACCAAGTTCCTGCGCCAGGACCCCGAGGTGCGGGTCCGCGATGTCTGGACCCGCAGCGTCAATGTGGGGGTCATGAGCTTCCGCATGGGTGACGATCCCGTCCTCACCTACACCCTGCACGACGTGCTGGGCGAGGCGGTCTGGGAGCCCCTGGTCCTGCGTCCGGCCGACCTGTCGAACGGCGTACGCACCTGGGACAAGCTGAGTGACCCGGGAGAACTGAAGCGGCTGGCGCGGCGCAAGGCCGGGCGCGGCTACTACGGCACGGACCCGAGCTGATCCTTCGATCCTCCAACTGACAACGGCGGCTCTCCTGCGGAGCCGCCGTTCTTTTGTCGCCGCACCGCCCATGAAAAAGGGGCCGCCGAAGCGACCCCTTCCGTCTGGCTGAGTAGACGCGTTCTACAGCTTCACGACCTGCCCGGTCTTGGCCGACTGGCCCGCCGCCTCGGCCAGGGCCAGGGCTTCGACGCCGTCGACATAGCCGACCGAGGGCAGGGCCTCGCCGCGAATGATCTCGGCGAAGTGCGCCATCTCGCGGCGATAGGCTTCGGCGTAGCGGTCGAGGAAGAAGTTCTGGAAGGCGTCGCTGGCGGCGCCGTTCTCGCCCCAGACCGAGACCGTGCTCTCCATGACATTGTCGGCGCGGACCAGGCCCTTGGCGCAGAACGCCTCGATGCGCTGGTCGTAGCCGTAGCCGCTGCGGCGGCTGTTGCTGATCACGCAGATCTTGCCCGAGGCGGTGCGCAGCAGGATCTTGGCGGTGTCGACATCGCCGGCCTCGCCGATGGCCGGATCGACCAGGCAGCTGGCGGCGGCGAACACCTCGGTCACCGGCTCGTCCAGCAGCCAGCGGGCCATGTCGAAGTCGTGGATGGCCATGTCCTTGAACAGGCCGCCCGAAACCTTGACGTACGAGACCGGCGGCGGGGCCGGGTCGTGGCTGGTGATGTGCACCGTCTCCAGCGCCCCGACGACGCCGGCCGTGAGGCGGGCTTTCAGGCCCTGGAAGTTCGGGTCGAAGCGGCGGTTGAAGCCGAGGAACAGCTTCACGCCCTTGCCGCCCAGTTCGCCGGCCGCCGAACGGGCGCGGGCCAGGTCCTGGTCGATCGGCTTCTCGCAGAACACCGCCTTGCCGGCCGCGATGGCCTTCAGGCTGTAGTCCAGGTGGGTGTCGGTCGAGCTGGCGACGATGACGCCGCCCACCGACGGATCGTTCAGGGCCGTGTCGAGATCGGCCACGATCGCGCCGGTCTCGGCGGCCAGGCCGTCGGCCGCGGCGGCGATCGGATCGACCACGTACTTCAGGCGCAGGCCCGGTTGGCCGGCGACGTTCTTGGCGTGGATGCGGCCGATGCGGCCGGCGCCCAAAATGGCGATGTCGTGCATGGGTGACCTGTACTCTCAGAGTCTGACGGGCGCGCCGGTCGCCACCGAGCGGGCGGCGGCTTCGGCGAGTTCGAGCGAGGCGATGCTGGCGGCCAGGCCGGCTTCGGGCTTGGCCTTGCCTTCCAGCACGTCGGCGAAGTGGTCCATCTCGGCGGCGTAGGCCCCGACATAGCGATTGATGAAGGCGTAGGGGAACTTGTCGGCCTGGGCGCCGCTCTCGCCCCACACCGAGACGGCGGTGTTGGTGACGTTGTCGACCCGCGCCGCGCCCTTGGAGCCGAAGGCCTCGATGCGCTGGTCATAGCCATAGCCGGTGCGGCGGCTGTTGCTGATCATGCAGAGGCGACCGGTGGCGGTGGTCAGCAGCACCTTGGCGGTGTCGACATCGCCCAGTTCGCCGATTTCCGGATCGATCAGGCAGCTGGCCCAGGCGAAGACCTCGACCGGACGCTCGCCCAGCAGCCAAGGCGCCAGGTCGAAGTCGTGGATGGTGAAGTCCTTGAACAGGCCGCCGCTGGTCGGGATGAAGGCCGGGGGCGGGGTGGCCGGGTCGTGGTTGACGATGTGCAGGCTTTCCAGCGCGCCGATGTCGCCGCCGTCGATCCGGGCCTTCAGGGCGCGGTAGTGCGGGTCGAAGCGGCGATTGAAGGCCACGAACAGACTGTGCTCGGCCTTCTCCAGCTCGCCCTTGGCGGCCAGCAGGGTGGCCAGGTGCAGGTCGAGCGGCTTTTCGCAGAACACCTTCTTGCCGGCGCGGAGCGCCGACAGCGTGTTGTCGAGGTGCGCGTCGGTCGAGCTGGCGACAATGATCCCCTTGATCTCGGGATCGGCCAGGACCTCGTCGAAGCTCTTGAGCTGCGCGCCCAGTTCCTTGGCCAGCGGACCGGCGACTTCGGAGCGGGGGTCGACCAGGGCCACGAGGTCCAGCCTCGGATTGGCGGCGGCGTTGCGGGCGTGCACCGCCCCCATGCGTCCCGCGCCCAACTGCGCCACCTTGATCATCGTCTCGCTCCCTTCGCGGCTAATCGTACGGCCGCGTTCTATTCTCGTGTAATATGGAACAAAAATTCCTTCCAGATGGAAAGTGGAACGGCCTGTCGATTTCGCTGGTTTGTGTTCGGGCGCGGAATGGATATTCTAAAACTGAAGTGATCGTATCGGGGCGGAAATGACGGAAGAGACCATGGTTGCGAGCGCGCCGACCAGCGCCGAGGAACTGAGGGCGGCGATCCTCGAGCGCTATGAGTCGCTCAGCAAGCGGCTGCAGCAGATCGCCCGCTACGTGCTGGACGAGCCGAACGAGATGGCGCTGGAGACTCTGGCGGTGATCTCCGAGCGCTGCGGGGTGCAGCCCTCGGCCATCGTGCGCTTCGCCAAGACGTTCGGCTATCCGGGCGCCAGCCAGATGCAGCGGCTGTTCCGCGACGGCCTGCTGTCGGGCCATGCGGGCCTGGGCTACGGCGAGCGGGTGCGCCATTTCAACGAGGCCGTGGCCAAGAAGCCCGAGGGTGGGGCCGACGTGCTGGCCGAGTTCGTCGAGGGCAACACCCTGGCCCTGCAGAACCTGGGGCAGACGGTCAGCGAGAGCGACATGGCCAAGGCCGTGACGCTGATCGACAAGGCCGAGACGGTCTATGTGGCCGGTTTCCGCCGCTCGTTCCCGGTCGCCTCCTACCTGGCCTATTCGCTGCAGCAGGCCAACAAGCGCACCCTGTTCATCGACGGCGTCGCGGGCCTGACCAAGCAGCAGGTCCAGACCATCGGGGCCAAGGACCTGCTGATCGCGGTCAGCTACCACCCCTATGCCGAAGAGACCGTGATGGCGGTCGAGATGGCCGGACAGCGCGGGGCCAAGATCCTGTCGATCAGCGACAGCCTGGTCAGTCCGATCGCCAAGCACGCCGAACTGGTGCTGCACGTCCGCGAATCGGAGGTGCGGACTTTCCGCTCGCTGGCCGCCTCGATCTGCCTGGCCCAGGCCCTGGTGATCGGTTTCGCCTTCGAGGCCGGCAAGGAAAAGGGGAAGGCCAAGAAGGGCGCCTGAACGACCTGTTGAACCGTTCATTCCAATCGCGTTGGAAAATGAAATGGATGTTGCAAGCGTTCTAGGTTTGGAATATGCGTTACATATCGCCGGTGGGGAGCTGGCCAAAGAGTGACGTGGAACCGGTATGGCCCAGGACGCAAAGACCCTTGATCTGATCGCGGTGGGCCGTTCCAGCGTCGACCTCTACGGCCAGCAACTGGGCGGACGGTTGGAGGACATGGGGTCCTTCGCCAAGTACCTGGGCGGCAGCCCGACCAACACCGCTTCCGGCGGCGCGCGCCTGGGCCTGAAGACTGGGCTCCTGACCCGCGTCGGCGCCGACCACATGGGCCGCTTCATCCGCGAGCAGCTGGAACGCGAGGGCGTCGATGTCGCCGGCGTGCTGTCCGACCCCGACCGCCTGACGGCCCTGGTGATCCTGGGCATCCGCGACCGGGTGAACTTCCCCCTGATCTTCTATCGCGAGAACTGCGCCGACATGGCGCTGGAGCCGGCCGACGTCGACGAGGCCTGGTTCGCCAGCGCCGGCGCCGTGCTGATCAACGGCACGCACCTGTCGCAACCCAATGTCTACGACACCAGCCTGAAGGCCGTCCGCGCCGTGAAGGCGGCCGGCGGCCGCGTGGCCTTCGACATCGACTATCGCCCCGTGCTGTGGGGCCTGACCGGCAAGGACGCCGGCGAGAACCGCTTCGTCGAGAACCAGCAGGTCACCGCCAAGCTGCAAGAGGTCGTGGCCCTCTGCGACCTGATCGTCGGCACGGAAGAAGAGATCCATATCCTGGGCGGCTCGACCGACACCATCGCGGCCCTGCGCGCCATCCGCAAAGGCGCGCCGGAGGCCCTGCTGGTCTGCAAGCGCGGTCCCGACGGCTGCGTGGCCTTCCCCGGCGCGATCCCCGACACCTTGGACGAGGGCGTCAGCGCCCGCGGCTTCAAGGTCGAGGTGTTCAACGTGCTGGGGGCAGGGGACGCCTTCATGGCCGGCTTCCTGCGCGGCTGGCTGCGCGACGAGCCCGTCGAGACCTGCTGCGAGTGGGGCAACGCCTGCGGGGCCATCGTCGTCTCGCGCCACGGCTGCGCCCCGGCCATGCCCACCTGGGTCGAGCTGGAAGCCTTCCTGAGCGAGCGGGAACGTCCGTTCCGCCTGCGCGAGGACGCCGAGCTGGAGCACATCCACTGGGCCACCACCCGCGAGCACGTCTATGACGAGCTGACCGTCCTGGCGATCGATCACCGCAGCCAGTTCGAGGACCTGATCGACGAGACCGGCGGCGATGCGGCGCGCATCCCGGACTTCAAGCGCTTGGCCCTGCGCGCCGTCCAGGCGGTGGCCGGCGGCGATGAGAACCGCTTCGGCATGCTGCTGGACGGACGCTTCGGCTTCGAGGCGCTGGCCGAGGCCGCCGACCACGACTACTGGATCGCCCGCCCGATCGAGCTGCCCAAGTCGCGGCCGCTGGAATTCGAGAGCTCGGCCGACGTGGCGACCGAGCTGGCCGAGTGGCCGCTGAACCAGGTCGTCAAATGCCTCGCCTTCTACCACCCCGACGACGAGGTCGAGCTGCGTGAGCGCCAGGAGCGCCAGCTGCTCCGCCTGTTCGACGCCTGTCGCAAGACCCGTCACGAGCTGCTGCTGGAACTGATCCTGCCGCGCGGCATGGAGAGCGACAGCAAGACCGTGGCGCGCGGCATCCGCCGGCTCTACGCCCTGGGCATCCGTCCCGACTGGTGGAAGCTGGAGCCGCTGACCGATCCGGCCGCGTGGCGCGAGATCGAGGCCGCCGTCAACGAGAACGATCCGCTGTGCCGGGGTGTGGTCCTGCTGGGCCTGTCGGCGCCGGAGGCCGAGTTGGTCGCCTCGTTCGAGGTCGTCGCGCCGTTCCCGATCGTCAAGGGCTTCGCCGTGGGCCGGACCATCTTCTACGACGTCGCCCGCGAGTGGCTGGCGAACCGGATCGACGACGAGGCGGCCGTGACCGCCCTGGTCGCCAAGTTCAAGGTGCTGGTCGACGCCTGGCGGCGTCTGCGCGGCTCAGTGGAGAAGGCCGCTTAAATGGCTACCGTTCGTCTCACCGCCGCCCAGGCGACCGTCCGTTGGTTCTCGGCGCAGTATGTCGAGAGCGCGGAGGGCGAGGTTCCGTACTTCGCCGGGGTCTGGGCGATCTTCGGCCACGGCAATGTCGCCGGCCTGGGCGAGGCCCTGCACGGCGTCCGCGACGTGCTGCCGACCTATCGCGCCCACAACGAGCAGGGCATGGCCCATGCCGCCATCGCCTTCGCCAAGCAGTCGCGACGCGAACGGGCCATGGTCTGCACCACCTCGATCGGCCCTGGCGCGACCAACATGGTCACCGCCGCCGCCCTGGCGCACGTCAACCGCCTGCCGGTGCTGTTCCTGCCCGGCGACGTCTATGCCAGCCGCCGGCCCGATCCCGTCCTCCAGCAGATCGAGGACTTCGGCGACGGCACGGTCAGCGCCAATGACTGCTTCAAGCCGGTGTCGCGCTATTTCGACCGCATCGTCCGGCCCGAGCAGATCCTCGACTGTCTGCCGCGCGCCCTGGCGACGATGCTGGACCCGGCCACCTGCGGTCCCGCGACCCTGGCCTTCTGCCAGGACGTCCAGGCGGAGGCCTTCGACTATCCGCAGGCCTTCTTCGAGAAGCGCGTCTGGCGCATCCGCGCCGCGCGTCCCGATCCGCGCGAGATGGTCGACCTCGTGTCGCTGATCAAGGCCGCCAAGCGGCCGCTGGTGGTGGCCGGCGGCGGGGTGCTCTACGCCCGCGCCGAGGCCTCGCTGGCCGCGCTCGCCTATGACGCCGGCCTGCCGGTCGCCGAGACCCAAGGCGGGAAGGGGAGTCTCGCCTGGGATCACCCGATGAATCTCGGCGCCGTCGGCGTCACCGGCACGACCGCCTCGGTGGCGGCGTCGGAAGAGGCCGACCTGATCATCGGCGTCGGCACCCGGCTGCAGGACTTCACCACCGGCTCGCGCGCCCTGTTCGGCGCCGAGGGCCGCAAGCTGGTCCAGATCAATGTCGCCCCGCACGACGCCCACAAGCACGGCGCGGTCAGCGTCGTCGGCGACGCCCTGACGGTGGTCGAGGCCTTGGCCGAGGCCCTGGAGGGCTGGCGCGCGCCGGCGGCCTGGACCGAGAAAGCCACGGGCCGTGTCGCGGGCTGGAACACGATTTTCGACGACGCCACCAGGGCCGACGAACGACCGCTGCCGACCGACGCCCAGGTGCTGGGCGCGGTGTGGCGCGCCTCGTCCGACGACAGCGTCGTGGTCTGCGCCGCCGGTGGCCTGCCGGGCGAGCTGCACAAGCTGTGGCGCACCCGCGCGCCGGGCGGCTACCACGTCGAATACGGCTTCTCGTGCATGGGCTACGAGATCGCCGGCGCCGTGGGCGTGAAGATGGCCGACCCGGACCGCGAGGTTCACGTGATGGTCGGCGACGGCAGCTATCTGATGCTGAATTCCGAGCTCGCCACCTCGGTGATGCTGGGGACCAAGCTGATCGTCACAGTCCTCGACAACCGGGGCTATGGCTGCATCAACCGCCTGCAGGCGGCGACCGGCGGGGCGGCGTTCAACAACCTGCTGGCCGACACGGTCCACCAGACCCTGCCCGACATCGACTTCGCCGCCCACGCCAAGAGCCTGGGCGCGCGGTCGGAGAAGGTGGCCAGCCTCGCCGAGCTGGAGGCCGCTCTCGAGCGCGCCAAGGCCAGCGACCGGACCTATGTCGTGGTCATCGACACCGACCCGATGCCGACCACCGAGGGCGGCGCCTGGTGGGACGTGGCGGTGCCGGAAGTCTCGGTGCGCCCGACCGTCAACGCGGCTCGCGCCGACTATGAAACCAAGATCAAGCAACAGCGTACGGGAGACTAGACGCCCATGACCATCCGTTTCGGCGTGAGCCCCATCGCCTGGATCAATGACGACATGCCCGAGCTGGGCGGCGACACCCCGCTGGAGAGCGTGCTGGCCGACTGCCAGGCGATCGGCTTCGAGGGCGTCGAGCTGGGCGGCGTCTTCCCGCGCGACCCGGCGGTGCTGAAGCCGCTGCTGGACCGCTATGACCTGACCTTGGTCGGCGGCTGGTACAGCGGCAACCTGCTGGTCCAGTCGGCCGACGACGAGATCGCGGCGCTGCAAAAGCACCTGGCCCTGCTGAAGGCCATGGGCTGCACCGTCTTCGTCCACGCCGAGACCAGCAACGCCATTCACGGCGACAAGACCAAGGCCCTGTCGGCCACCCCGCGCCTCGACGCCGAGGGCTGGAAGGAATTCGGCGCGCGCCTGACCAAGGTGGCCGACTACATCCAGGCCCAGGGCATCAAGTTCGCCTACCACCACCACCTGGGCACCGTGGTCGAGCGGCCCGAGGACCTGGAAGCCTTCCTGGCCAACACCGGCCCGTCTGTCGGCCTGACCGTCGACACCGGCCACGCGGCCCTGGGCGGCCTGGACCCGGTCCAGATCATCCGCAGCTATCCGCACCGCGTCGCCCACGTGCACTGCAAGGACATCCGCAGCGAGGTCTTCCACAAGGTGGTCTCGCGCGGGGGCGGCAGCTTCCTCGACGGGGTTCTGGCCGGCATGTTCACCGTGCCCGGCGACGGCTACCTGGACTACGCGGCGGTCATGCAGGCCCTGGCCGAGATCAACTATTCCGGCTGGATCATCGTCGAAGCCGAGCAGGATCCGGCTGTCGCCAATCCGCGCGAGTATGGCGAGATCGGCCTTGCGACCCTGAAGAAGGAAGCCGCCGCGGCGGGCTTGAGGGCGGCGTGATGACGTTTCAACCCCAACCCGTGTCATCCCGGCCGGAGCGCATAGCGCGTAGAGCCGGGACCCAGGGGCGACCGCGGTGCGCCGGCCCCTGGGTCCCGGATAGCCTCTGCGAGGCTTCCGGGATGACACGAGTTTTGGAGCAGGAACAATGAGTAAGCTCCTGGTTCGCTCGCACGCCCCTGACGCCGATGGCTCGATCCTTGAGGTCACGCCGGAAAGCGCCGGCTGGACCCATGTCGGCTTCCAGGTCGTCAAGCTGGCGACCGGCGAGACCTACGAGGGCTCCGAGCCCACCCGCGAGACCTGCGTCGTCGTGATGAGCGGGACCGCCGAGGTCCGCGCCGAGGGTGTGTCGTTCGGCAAGATCGGCGGCCGCGCCAATGTGTTCGAGGACCGGGCGCCGGGCGCGGTCTACGTCCCCGCCGCCACGTCTTTCGCCGTGACCGCCGTCTCCGACGTCGAGCTGGCCCTCTGCAGCGCTCCGGGCAAACCGGGCGGCCACGCGCGCCTGATCGCCGAGGGCGACATGCCGCGCGAGGTTCGCGGCAAGGGGACCAACGTCCGCCACGTCCGCAACATCCTGCCCGAGACCGCGCCGGCCGACGGCCTGCTGGTGGTCGAGGTGATCACCCCCGGCGGCCACTGGTCCAGCTATCCGCCGCACAAGCACGACACCGCCACCGAGGGCGAGGAGACGGCGCTGGAGGAGACCTACTATCACCGCCTGAACCCGCCGCAGGGCTTTGCCTTCCAGCGCGTCTATACCGACGATCGCAGCCTGGACGAGACGGTCTGCGTGCAGGACGGCGACGTGGTGATGGTGCCGCGCGGCTACCACCCGGTCGGGGCCCCGCACGGCTACGACCTCTACTACCTCAACGTCATGGCCGGACCGCATCGGAAGTGGATCTTCCGCAACGACCCGGCCCACGACTGGATCATGCGTCAGGCCTGATCCCCGTTACCTGAGTAAGCCAGAAGGAGCGCGTCATGCGCAGCATCCCCCACTTCGTCGGCGGTCGCGCCGTCGAGGGTACGTCCGGCCGTTTCGGCGACGTCTTCGATCCCAACACCGGCAAGGTGCAGGCGCGTGTCGCCCTGGCGTCGGCCTCGGAACTGGACGCCGCCGTCGCCAACGCCAAGGCGGCCCAGCCGGCCTGGGCGGCGACCAATCCGCAGCGCCGCGCCCGGGTGATGTTCGAGTTCAAGCGCCTGCTGGAAGTCCACATGGACGAACTGGCCGAGCTGCTGTCGTCCGAGCACGGCAAGGTCATCGCCGACTCCAAGGGCGACATCATGCGCGGCCTGGAAGTCATCGAGTTCAGCTGCGGCATCCCGCACCTGTTGAAGGGCGAGTACACCCAAGGCGCCGGCCCCGGCATCGACGTCTATTCGATGCGCCAAGCCCTCGGCGTCGTCGCGGGCATCACGCCGTTCAACTTCCCGGCCATGATCCCGATGTGGATGATGGGCCCGGCCATCGCCTGCGGGAACGCCTTCATCCTGAAGCCCTCCGAGCGGGACCCGTCCGTGCCGGTGCGTCTGGCCGGACTGCTGATGGAAGCCGGTCTGCCGCCGGGCATCCTCAACGTCGTCCACGGCGACAAGGACTGCGTCGAGGGCATCCTCGACCACCCGGACATCAAGGCCGTCAGCTTCGTGGGCAGTTCGGATATCGCCCAGTCGGTGTTCCAGCGCGCCGGCGCGGCGGGCAAGCGCGTCCAGGCCATGGGCGGCGCCAAGAACCACGGCCTCGTCCTGCCCGACGCCGATCTCGACCAGGCGACCGCCGACATCATCGGCGCGGCCTACGGCTCGGCCGGTGAGCGCTGCATGGCCCTGCCGGTGGTCGTTCCGGTCGGCGAGAAGACCGCTCTAGCCCTGCGCGAGAAGCTGGTCACCGCGATCGGCGGCCTGCGGGTCGGCGTCAGCACCGACAAGGACGCTCACTATGGCCCGGTGGTCAGCGCCGCCCACAAGGCGCGGATCGAGAGCTACATCCAGATGGGCGTCGACGAGGGCGCCGAGCTGGTCGTCGACGGACGCGGCTTCGCCCTGCAAGGCCACGAGGACGGCTTCTTCGTCGGCCCGACCCTGTTCGACCACGTCAAGCCGACCAGTCGCTCTTACCAGGACGAGATCTTCGGCCCGGTGCTGCAGATGGTCCGCGCCGAGAGCCTGGCCGAAGGCATCAGCCTCGCCTCCCGCCACCAGTACGGCAACGGCGTCGCGATCTTCACCCGCAACGGCGACGCCGCCCGCGAGTTCGCCGACCAGGTCGAGGTCGGGATGATCGGCATCAACGTGCCGATCCCGGTGCCGGTCGCCTATCACAGCTTCGGCGGCTGGAAGCGTTCCGGCTTCGGCGACCTCAATCAGTACGGCATGGACGGCGTGCGCTTCTACACGCGGACCAAGACCGTGACCCAGCGCTGGCCCAAGGGCGGGGCGGTGCTGGATCAGAGCTTCGTCATCCCCACCATGCGGTGACGGTTTCGGGACCTCCCCCCGAACGAACGCGCTCCTGCGTGCGCGAACTGGGCCTCGGACGACGACGTCCGGGGCCCTTCTTTTTTGGGGCGGGTCTAGGCCGCGACCAGGGGCTTGATAGCGGCCAGGGCTGCGCGGGCCGTGATGGCGTCTCGTGACAGGTCGTGCTGAGCCTGGAGGTTCATCCAGTACTCCGCCGACGTCCCGAACACCTTGCCCAGCCGCAGCGCCGTGTCGGCGGTGATCGAGCGCTGTTCCCGAACGAGTTGCTCGATCCGGCTGCGATCCTTCAGCCCCATGGCTTTGGCCAGGGCGCCGGCCGACATGTTGAAGGCTGGAAGATAGTCCTCCCGCAGGTGCTCCCCAGGGTGGGGGAGAGGGGAGGTGAAGGTCGTGTAGTCCCGGTTGGTCATGGTCTCCTCGGTCGGGTTTGGTGTCCCGGAAGTGGAGGGCTTGGCCCTCAATGGTAGTCGACGATCTCCACGTTCTCGGGGCCGTGTGCGCCCCAGACGAAGCAGACGCGGAATTGATCGTTGATGCTGATCGACCATTGCCCCTCGCGATCGCCGGTGAGCTGGTGAAGGCGATTGCCGGGCGGCGTTCTCAAATCCTCCACCGTCAGGGCCGCATCCAACGCCTGAAGGCGACGGCGCGAGGCCTTGATCAGGTCGCTTGGAAATCCCTTCGGCGCTTCGCCTTTGAAGACAGCTTCGGCTTGCTTGTCTTTCCAGCTTTGGATCATGAGGGAATTGTAGCGCCTTGCGCTACATTCGGCAACCGATTTGTAGCGCTGCACGCTACGGGCGTCGATGCATTCCAAAATGCCTTGGTGATGGAAAAAATCTTCCATTCGTTCCGGAAATGAAATAGCGTGTTCCATATCGGCCGATCGCGACGACTCGATGCGACGCGAGGTCCGGGGGAGAGAACCAAGGGATGCTGAAGTTCTTCGCGCCAGGCGCCGACGCCGCGCCGCTGACCGATCCGTCGACGATCGATACGCTCTACAAGCGCCATCGCTTCCGGATCATGGTCGCCATCACGATCGGCTATGGCCTGTCCTACACCTGCCGCCTGGCGCTGGGGGTGGTGAAGAAGCCGCTGATCGACGCGGGCGTTTTCACCCCGACCGAGCTCGGTCTGATCGGCTCGGCCCTGTTCTACACCTACGCCTTTGGCAAGCTGACCAACGGCTTCCTGGCCGACCACGCCAATATGAAGCGGTTCTTCGCCTTCAGCGTGCTGATCTCGGCGATCGCCAATATCGGCATGGGCTTCTCGACCACCGTGGCCGTGTCGGCGGTGCTGTGGGGCCTGAACGGCTGGTTCCAGAGCTTCGGCGCCCCGGCCGGCGTGGTCTCGATGAGCCAGTGGTTCTCCAACCGCGAACGCGGTCGCTACTACGGCATCTGGAGCACCGCCCATTCGATCGGCGAGGGCCTGACGTTCGTCGGGGTCGGCGGCATCGTCGCGGCCCTGGGCTGGCGCTTCGGCTTCTGGGGGCCGTCGGTGATCGGCGTCCTGGTGGCGATCGGCGCCTACTTCCTCATCCAGGATCGGCCGCAGACCCTGGGCCTGCCCGCCGTCGCCGACTGGCGCAACGACCACTGGCAGGGCGACAAGCCCAAGCAGGAAGCCTCGAGCGTCTTCAAGACCCAGCTGCAGATCCTCAAGATCCCCGCCGTCTGGGCCCTGGCCCTGTCCTCGGCCCTGATCTACGTGACCCGCTACGCCATCAACAGCTGGGGCGTGCTCTATCTGCAGGAGGCGAGGGGCTACAGCCTGACCGCCGCCGGCACGATGCTGATGATCTCGACCCTGGCCGGGATCGCCGGCGCCATCTCGTACGGCTTCATCTCCGACAAGCTGTTCAACGCCCGCCGTCCGCCCGCCAATCTGATGTTCGGCCTGATGGAGCTGCTCGGCCTGTGGCTGATCTTCTACGGCCCCAACACCGGCCCGGTGCTGGTGACCGGCATGATCCTGTTCGGCCTGGGCATGACGGCGCTCGTCACCTCGCTGGGCGGCCTGTTCGCCACCGACATCTGCCCCAAGCGCGTCGCCGGCGCCGCCATGGGCCTGATCGGCGTGTTCAGCTACATCGGCGCCGCCATCCAGGAACAGGTCAGCGGCGCTCTGATCGACAAGGGCATGCGCATGGTCGACGGCGTTCGCCACTACGACTTCGGGCCGGCCACCCTCTTCTGGATGGGCGCGTCCGTCGCCTCCCTGACCCTGGCCACCTGCCTGTGGCGCACCAAGCTGAGAGACTAGATCCGTGACCGAACCTTCCTCCCTGGTCCAGACGATGATCCGCGCGGCGCGGGCCGCCGGCGACCGCCTGAAACAGGACTTCGCCGAGATCGCCACCCTGGAGATCAAGCACAAGAACGGGCCGGCCGATCCCTTCACCATCGCCGACGTGCGCGCCGAGCAGACCGTGAAGGCGATCCTGTCGGAGGCCTATCCGGACTACGGCTTCCTCGGTGAGGAGGGCGGCCTGATCGAGGGCGCGGACCTAGCCAACACCTGGATCTGCGACCCGCTGGACGGCACCGCCAACTTCCTGATCGGCCTGCCGATCTGGGCGGTGAACATCGCCCTGCAGCGCGACGGCGAGATCGTTGCCGGTGTCACCTATGTGCCGATGCTGGGCGAGCTGTTCAGGGCCGAAACGGGCAAGGGCGCCTATCTCAACGACGTGGCCATCAGCGTCTCCAAGCGCCAGGGCTTCGAGCAGGCCGTGCTGGCGGTCGGCATCCCGTTCATGGGCAAGCCGCGCCAGGAGCAGTTCCACGCCGAGATGCGGCGCCTGACCGACAAGGTCTCGGGCGTACGCCGGCTGGGGGCCGGGGCCGTGGACATGGCCTATGTCGCCTGCGGCCGCTTCGACGCCTATTGGGAACAGAGCGTCAGCGCCTGGGACATGGCCGCCGGCGCGGTGATCGTGCGTGAGGCCGGCGGGGTGGTCACCGACACCCTGGGCCGCGCGCTCGACGTCATGAACGGCACGGTCCTGGCGACCACGCCGCAGATCCACGACGGACTGCTGCACGAATTGCGTCCGGTCGACGCAACCTAACGCCTTAGAAACGCTTTGAAATTCATAGACGGTCCGCTCCTCGTGAGCGGGCCGCCGATCTCGCGCGCGCCGAAGGACGCCGTCACCATGCTCGATCTCGTCACCATCACGCCCGAGGAGTTCGCCGATCTGCGCGCCAGCCTGCCGGCGATCACCGACCGCTATCTGTTCGACGTCTTCGGCATCAGCGAGACCACCTGGGTCAAGCTGCGCAAGGGGCTGCCCATCAAGCGCGTGACCCTGGAACGGGCCCTGGCCAAGCGCGAACGCTGGCGGGCCATGGGCGGCGCCAGCCGGATAGCCGCCTAGGGGGCAACCGAGATACTGGAGCGTCTTACTTGCTCGCTCTGCCTTTTCCTCGTCATCCCGGCCGCAGCGAAGCGGAGAGCCGGGACCCAGGGCGACCGCACTGCATTGGCCCCTGGATCCCGGATAGCCTCTGCGAGGCTTCCGGGATGACGAGACGTTAGGACTCAATCGTAGCTGGACCCTAGCCCCCAAAACTACGGCGCACCGTGAGGCCCGCGAAGGCTCCGTGCGCCATGTCCCGAGTCTCGATGCGCTTGAGGGCCGAGGACCCGCGTGGGCCGGCATATTGCTCGCGACGGCGGACGACCTTGCCATCCGTCAAGTTGTCGGCATGCAAGCGAAGGCTCCAGGCCGGCGCCGGATGCAGCTCGGCGAACACGCCATAACGCGCCGCTGTCCGGTCGTGGCGGACCTCATCGAACCGGTACTCCGGCTTGTTCTCGCCCAGGGTCGCGTCGATCCCCCAGCGCAGACGGCGAGCTGGCAGGTCCTGGGTGAAGTGGATCGCGCCCTCCAGCGCCGGCTCGTCGGAGATCGGTCGGGAAGCGCCTGTGGCCGGGTCGGTGACGCGGCTGTGGCGCGCGATCACCGAGGCCTTCAGCAGGCCGCCGCGCGCACGCAGGGCGTCCAAGGGCAGGGCGGCGTCCAGCTGGATCTCGGTCCGCCGACCATCGCCGATATTGCCCGGCGCGTCATAGGCGTAGCCCGGCCCGATCACCGGAACCCGATCCACGGCGTCCGAGATCGCGTCATGGCGGGCGGTCAGCACCAGCGAGCCGTCGCCCGGCAGGCGGCGCTCCCAGGTTGCCGTCAGTCGCCAGGCCTTGTCGGGCTCGAGGTCCGGATTGCCGGCCGTCACCGTGGCCGAGGTCAGGGAGGTCGAGCTGACGAAATCGGCGAAATCCAGCTGACCGACTCGACGCTCCACTGACAGCCGCAGTTGGTTGCGCGGATCCGGCGCCCAGGCGACCAGCAGGCGCGGCTTGGGATAGAGGAACGACTTCTTCAGAGCGTTGTCGCCGGACTGGGTCAGGGTGGAGGTTTCCAGTCGCGCGCCGGCCTCCAGGGTCAGGCGATCGCCGGCGCGCCAGGTCAGGGTGGTGAAGCCCTCGGCCCGGCGCTCCTCGACCCGGACATTGGCGGCGGGCAGGGCGATCTCGACGCCGTTCTCGGAAAGGCCGCTGTGGCTGTCGAGGCTGTTGAACGCGACCTCGCCGCCGAACTCGAGGGTGGTCCTCGTACCCTGATGGCGCAGAAGGGCGCGGGCGATCGACTCGTGGCCATCCGAGGCGAGCCGCGTGGCGCTGACATCGACGCCTTCCACCGATTGGTCGCCGGCCCGGATGCGCGAGGCGCGGACCAGGGCCAGGGTCTCCAACGCCCAGCGGGCGCTCAGCGCGTGATCGTAATGCCCGCCGATCTCACGGTCCAGCACCCGTTCGCGCTCGACCACGATCTCGCGGGTCGGGGCGGGAAACCGGGCGACTTCCAGAATGTCGGCGCGGGTATGATCGGACTTCACCGAGGCGTCGAGGCGCAGGCGGCCACCGGCCAGGTCGCGCTCGTGGCCCGCGGTGACCTCGGCGACGCGGTGAGCCTGGTCCTCGCGATAGGTCGCGTCGCGGAGCAGGGCGCCGGTCGGGGAAATCCGAAGGCGAGGCCCCTGGCCCTTGTCGTCTTCGATCTCGCGCCCGATCGAGACCGAGAGCTCGGTCAGACGGTCCCCCGAACGCCGCGAGATCTCGGCGGACAGGCTTGGCGCCCTTGCGCGGCGATGGACCTCGAGACCGCTCTCGATACGCCCCCGGGTCGTGGCTTCGCGAACGCGTACGACATTGGCGACCAGCGCGCGGCCTTGCAGGTCGAAGCCGGCGGCGCCGGGGCGGATCAGCTCGATGCGTTCGACCGAGCGGGCAGGGATCCGCTTGAGGATGTCCTCCAGGCTCTCGGCCTTGCTGGCCAGCGGCTTGCCGTCGATCAACACATTGCCGCCGGCTCCCGAGAAGCCGCGCACGTCGCTGTCGCCGCCATCGAAGGAAAAGCCCGGCAGCCGCGCGATCATGTCGAAGGCCGAATAGGGCTGGGCGGAGGCGAAGAAGGCGGCCGGGTAGGCGGTCACGGTCTCCTGAGCGGCGAGAGCAGGGCCGCCGTGCAGAACGGCGAGGGCGGCGAGAGCCGGAACGAGGCGGCGTCGAACGGTCATGGATGGCTTCCCCAGAGGCGCTCCGTCGGCGCCTTTGAGCCTTCTCGCCCAAGCTTGCTGACGTCCGGGCGTTACGGCGCGTCAGGGGCGTGTCAGGATGGACGTGGAATCGTCAGGCCCATGACCCAGTCCCATTCTCCCCTCCGCACCGCTCTTGTCGCCTTGGCCGCCGTCGCCGCGCTGTCGGCCGGCGCCGCCTCGGCCAGCGATCATAAGAAGAAGGACCACGAGGCCGCCCGCCAGGCGCTGCTGCGCAAGGAGGTCTTGCCCCTGACCCGTATCCTGGCCATCGCCGCCCAGCGCGCGCCCGGCGAGGTGATCGAGGTCGAGCTGGAGCAGTCCGACAACGGCCGCCTGAAATACGACCTCAAGATCCTAGCCAAGACCGGACGCGTCCGCGAACTGGAGCTCGACGCCAAGACCGGCGCGACCCTGAAGCTCGAGGACGACTGAGTGCGGGCGCTGGTCGTCGAGGATGATCCGGTCGTCGGTCCGGACCTGGCCAAGGCGCTGAGCGCCTCGGGCTTCGTCGTGGACCTGGCCCGTGACGGCGAGGACGCCTCGTTCAAGGGCGAGGTCGAGGACTATGCCGTGGTGATCCTGGATCTGGGCCTGCCGCGCCTGGACGGATTGTCGGTGCTAAGGCGCTGGCGCGCCGATGGGCGGAGCTTCCCCGTGCTGATCCTGTCAGCGCGCGGCGACTGGACCGAGAAGGTCGAGGGCATCGAGGCCGGCGCCGACGACTACCTGGCCAAGCCCTTCGAGATGGGCGAGCTGCTGGCCCGCGCCCGAGGCCTGGTCCGGCGCGCCGCCGGCCGCGTCTCGCCCGTGATCGAGGCCGGCCGCCTGGCGCTGGACACTCGCCGCATGTCGGCCACCCTGGACGGCGCGCCGGTCCGGCTGTCGCCGCTGGAATTCCGCCTGCTGGACTGCCTGGCGCACAATCCCGGCCGGGCCGTCTCGGCGGGTGAGCTGGCCGAGCAGCTCTATGGCGTGGCCGACACCGCCGACGCCAACGCCATCGAAGCCCTGGTCACCCGCCTGCGCCGCAAGGTCGGGACCGATGTGATCGAGACGCGGCGCGGCTTTGGCTATCTTCTGGCCGGCGGCGTCGCGTGAAGGGCGGGTCGCTGCGATGGCGGCTGATCGCCGGGGGCATGCTGGCGATCCTGGCGGCCCTGGCGGTCGCCTGGCTGGCCATGACCTGGCTGTTCGAGCGCCATATCGTCCGCCGCGAGACCGCTGAACTGACCCGCACCGGCCAGGCCCTGGTGGCCGGCCTGCGCCTGGAGCCGAACGGCGCGCCCGCCGTCGACGTGACGCTGCCCGACCGCCGCCTCCTCAAGGCCGCCGGCGGGCTCTATTGGCAGGTCTCGACCCATGCCGGGGCCGAGCGCTCGGTGTCGCTATGGGACCAAGCGCTGAAGCCGCCGGAGGGCGCGCAGGCCGAGGACTGGACCTCCCGCATCGCCGCCGGCCCGTTCGACGATCGCATCCTGCTGGTCGAGCGCTCGGTGCGGCCCGATCGTGGCGGGCCGGCGGTGCTGATCCAGGTGGCCAGCGACGAGAAGGCGCTGCGCGGCGCCCGGCGCGAATTCGGCCGCGACCTGGCCCTGTTCCTGGCCGGGCTATGGGTGGTGCTGTCGGCCGCCGCCGCCCTGCAGGTCGCCCTGGGGCTTTCGCCCCTGGCCCGGGTGCGCGAGGAGCTGGCCCGCCTGCGCAAAAGTCCCTCGGCCCGGATGTCCGAGGACCACCCCCGTGAGATCGCCCCGCTGGCCGAGGCGATCAACGCCCTGGCCGAGGCGCGGGAAGCCGATCTGGCCCGCGCGCGCCGCCGGGCCGGCGATCTGGCCCATAGCCTGAAGACCCCGCTCGCCGCGCTATCGGCCCAGAGCCGCCGGGCTCGCGAGGCCGGCGCCGTCGAGGCCGCCGACGGGCTGGACGACGCCATCGCCGCGGTCGCGGCGGCTCTCGAAGCCGAACTGGCGCGGGCCCGCGCCGCCGCCGCCCGCGAGGCCGCCTTCGCCGCCGAGGCCGCGCCGCTGGCGATCGCCGAGCGCCTGGTCGCGGTGCTGGAGCGTACCGCCGATGGCGAGCGGCTGATGTTCGATGTCGAGATCCCGGCCGACCTGCGCGTCCCGGCCTCCGAGGACGCGGTCACCGAGATGCTGGGCGCCTTGATCGAGAACGCCGCCCGCTATGGCCGTCGCCAGGTGCGAATCTCGGGTGTTGCGATGGCGGAAGGTCCGGTTCTGCGCGTCGAGGACGACGGGCCCGGCATGGACGAGGGGCGGGCCGAGGCGGCCCTGGCGCGGGGCGCGCGACTCGACGAGGCGGGACCCGGACACGGCCTGGGCCTGGCGATCGTCCGCGACCTCGCCGAGGCCTCGGGCGCCGTGCTGGGCATGGAACGCTCTGAGTTGGGCGGGCTGCGCGCGGTGATCGCGTGGAGGGTGCGGACGGGCTGAAATCCCGTTCTAATCACAAATTGCACGAAATTTTCTATTCCATTTGCAAAATAGAAAATTCGTTCGTATTGTCCCTTTCAGCGACCCAGAGCGCCCAATGGCGCCGTGGCGGAGTCGCGAACAGGAAGGGGAGGGATGATGAACGCATCCGGCAAACTCGTAGGCGCGCTGTTGCTGACGTCCTGCATCGTGGCGCCCGGCGTGGCCGCCGCTCAGTCGAGCCAGGCGGTTACGGTCGAGGAAGTGGTCGTCACCGGTCAACGGGCCTCCGACCGCGACTCGCTGCTGAAAAAGCGCGACGCCGTCAGCGCCGTGGAAGTGGTCTCGGCCAATGACGTGGGCAAGCTGCCCGACCAGAACGTCGCCGAGTCCGTCCGTCGTCTGACGGGTGTGTCGGTGGCCACCGACAAGGGTGAAGGCCGCTACCTGATCATCCGCGGCATCGAGCCGAACCTGGCCAACGTCACGATCAACAACCAGACCGCCTCGGCCCCCGAGCCGGAATCGCGGAACGTGAAGCTGGACGACATTCCGTCGGCCCTGATCGGTTCGGTGACGGTCGTGAAGTCGCTGACCGCCGACCTCGACGCCAACGCCATCGCCGGCCAGGTCGACATCAACACGCTGACCGCCTTCGACCGTAAGAAGAACATCCTCAGCGCCCGCTACGTGCGCGGCGTCTACGAGAACAGCGACCGCAAGGCCAACGAGGGCGATCTGTCGGTCGGCGGCAAGTTCGGCCCCGAG
This sequence comes from Caulobacter sp. GW821-FHT11E10, assembly GCF_058808375.1. NCBI lineage: Bacteria > Pseudomonadati > Pseudomonadota > Alphaproteobacteria > Caulobacterales > Caulobacteraceae > Caulobacter > Caulobacter sp. GW821-FHT11E10. The sequence goes on along the minus strand of NZ_JBXARP010000004.1, from coordinate 395,420 downwards.
AACCAGTTCGGCCTCGTTCTGGCCCTGAACTATTCCAAGCGCCCGTCCTACTCCGAGGACATCCTGGCCACGAGCCGCCAGATCGTGAACGGCGTCGACCTGCCGGCCGAAATGGACCAGCGGATCTATGATCCGGCCTGGCGCACCCGCAAGGGCGCGGTGGCCAACTTCGACTGGCGTCCGAACGACAACGTCAAGCTCTACGCCCGGGTCATGTACTCGGAGTTCGCCGACAACGAGAGCCGCAACCGCTTCCGCTTCTTCTTCCCCGGCGCCGCGGCCAGCTACACCAATCTGACGGCCGCCGGTGGCGACATCAATGCCGGCTCGACCACGGCCCGCCGCCTGTTCCGCCAGCGCAGCGAGACCACCGACACCACGACCTTCTCGGTCGGCGGCGAGTTCTATGTTGGCCCCGGCGCCTTGACGCTTCAGGCCACCCACGCCGAGTCCAACAAGAAGGACCCGGTCCGCGACGAGGTCGAATTCCGCGCCGCCGCCTCCACCGGCCTGGGCGGCAGCTTCAAGCTCGGCGACGAGATGCCCGACAGCTTCACGGCCAACGCCGCGGCGCTGAACCCGGCCAACTATCGCCTGAACAACTACAAGCGCGTCTCGCGTCTGGCCGGTGAAAAGCTGGATCAGATGCGCGTCGACTACAAGCTGCCGATGGCCGATTGGGGCGAGGGCAGCTACCTGAAGTTCGGCGCCAAGTACCTCAAGCGCAACCGCTTCCAGGACCAGACCGGCCGGACCTTCGTCGCCACCGGCGCGGCGGCGGCCCAGACCCTGGCCGCGTTCACGGCAGACACCTTCCCGCTGATCAACGACGGCACCTACAGCTTCGGCCCGACGATCAACTTCAAGAGCGCCAAGGACTACGTCGACAGCAACCAGAGCCTGTTCACGGTCAGCGGCAGCGACCAGATCAGCCAGTCGGTGACCTCGGACTACAAGGTGATCGAGAAGGTGACGGCCGCCTATGCGATGGCCAGCATCCAGAAGGGCGACCTGACCATCCTGCCGGGCGTGCGCGTCGAGCGCACCGAGGGCGACACCAAGGCCATCGCCTTCACGGCCGCCACGACCCTGACCAGCACCTACAACTCGTTCGGCAGCTACAGCTACACCAACTGGTTCCCCAGCCTGAACGTAAAGTACCAGTTCTCGCCGCATGTGCTGGCGCGGGGCGCGATCACCAAGGCCCTGGGCCGGCCGCCCTTCGTGGACCTGGTGCCGACGGTCACCGTCGATACGGCCAGCAACACGGTCAACACGGGCAATCCGAACCTGAAGCCGCAGAAGGCCACCAACTACGACTTCTCGCTGGAATATTACTTCCCCAGCGAAGGCGGCATTTCGATCGGCCTGTTCCACAAGGACATCGAGAACCCGATCTTCAATTCCACGGCCACGGGCCAGAGCGGCACCTTCGGCGGCGTCGCCCTGACCAACGCCATCGTCAACTCGTACGCCAACGGTACGAAGGCGTCGGTGACGGGCCTGGAGTTCAACATCCAGAAGCCGCTGACCTTCCTGCCGTCGCCGCTGGACGGCTTCGGGGTCAACTTCAACATGACCTTCACGGACGGCGAGCTGAAGGTGCCCGGCCGTACGGTGAAGACCCCGCTGGTCGGCCAAGCCGACAAGATCGCCAGCGCCCAGGTCTACTACGAAAAGTACGGGTTCTCGGGCCGCGTGGCCTACACCTACCACGCCTCGTACCTGGACACCGACGGCGGCCTGAACATCAGCGATCCCACCGGTCGCTCGGACGGCTACTTCGGCGAGCTCAGCACGCTGGACGCCAAGGTGGCCTACAAGGTCACCAAGCAGTTCGAGATCTTCGCCGAGGCCAACAACCTCAACGACGCCACGGACTACTACTTCTTCCGGACCAGCGACCGCTTCCGCGAAGGCGAGAGCTACGGGCGTTCGTACCGCTTCGGCATGTCCTTCACCTACTAGCCGAAGTCTCCAAGGGGCCGGCCGCTGGCGAACGCCACGGCCGGCCTTTTCATGTCTGCTCCCCGGGACATCATGACCGTTTCGAACCCGCCGACCGCGCGCCTGATCGTCGGCAATTGGAAGATGAACGGCGACGAAGGCCTGCTCGACACCCTCGCCGAGGCTCTGTCCGGCGGCGGTTGGGGGGACCGCGCTGTCGTCTGCCCGCCAGCCACGCTGCTGAGCGAGGCCCATCGCCGTCTGGCCCCTCTGGGCGTCGAGATCGGCGGCCAGGACTGCCACGCCGCCGGGGCGGGGGCCCATACGGGCGACCTGTCGGCGAGCCTGCTGGCGAAAGCCGGGGCGATCCACGTGATCCTCGGGCACTCGGAACGCCGTCTGGCCTACGGCGAGACCGACGACCTCGTCCAGGCGAAGGCCGTGGCGGCGGTGGAGGCAGGCCTGGAGCCGATCCTCTGCGTCGGTGACACGGCCGAGGACCGCGCCGCCGGGCGGGCGGTCGAGGTCGTGGTCGGCCAGGTCCGCGCGGTGCTGGACGCGCGCCTGCGCGGAAGCGCCTGGGCCCTGGCCTACGAGCCGGTCTGGGCGATCGGCTCTGGGCGCGCGGCGACGCAGGCCGACATCGCCCAGATGCACGGGGCCGTCCGCGCGGCGCTCGACGAGGCCTGGGGCGAGCGGCCCTTGATCCTCTATGGCGGCTCGGTCACGGCCGACAACGCCAGCGCGATCCTGGACACCCCGGAGGTCGGCGGACTGCTGATCGGCGGCGCATCGCTGCGGGCCGATCAGTTCGCCCGCATCCTGCGCGGCTAGACCCGCTCGAACGCCAGGGCCGCGCCCTGGCCGACGCCGATGCAGAGCGTGGCCAGGCCGCGCTTGCCGCCGATCGCCTCCAACTGACGCAGGCCGGTGAGCACCAGCCGCGCGCCCGAGGCCCCAAGCGGGTGTCCCAGCGCGATCGCGCCGCCGTTCGGGTTCACGTGCACGCCGTCGTCGGGCAGGCCCAGTTGGCGCAGGACCGCCAGACCCTGGGCGGCGAAAGCCTCGTTGAGTTCCACGGTGTCGAAGTCGCTGATCGACAGGCCGGTCTTGGCCAGCAGCTTGCGCACGGCGGGGACGGGACCGATCCCCATGACGCGCGGCGCGACGCCGGCTGTGGCGTAGCCCAGCACCCGGGCGCGCGGCGTCAGGCCGTGGCGCTTCACGGCGTCCTCCGAGGCGATGATCAGGCCCACCGCGCCGTCATTGACCCCCGAGGCGTTGCCGGCGGTGACCGTGCCGCCTTCGCGGACGACGGGCTTCAGCTTGGCCAGGGCTTCGAGCGTGGTGTCGCGCGGATGCTCATCGCGGTCGACGATCGTGGGGCCGGCCTTGCCGGGGATCTCGACCGGAGTGATCTCGCCGGCCAGGAAGCCGTTGGCCTGAGCGGCGGCCGCCCGCTGCTGGCTGCGTAGGGCGAAGGCGTCCTGGTCCTCGCGGTTGACGCCATGGTCCGTGGCGACGTTCTCGGCCGTCTCGGGCATGGAGTCGACGCCATAGAGCTTGCGCATGGCCGGATTGATGAAGCGCCAGCCGATCGTGGTGTCGTGGATCTCGGCGTTGCGCGAGAAGGCGCTGTCGGCCTTGCCCATCACGAACGGCGCGCGGCTCATGCTCTCGACGCCGCCGGCGATCAGCAGGTCGTTGTGGCCCGAGGCGATGGCGCGGGCGGCGTAGCCGACGGCCTCCAGGCCAGAGGCGCACAGGCGATTGACGGTGACGCCAGGGACCTCGACCGGATAGCCGGCCAGCAGCAGGGCCATGCGGGCGACGTTGCGGTTGTCCTCGCCGGCCTGGTTGGCGCTGCCCAGCACCACCTCGTCGATGGCCGAAAGGTCGAGGCCTGGATTGCGGGCGGCCAGGGCCTTCAGCGGGATCGCCGCCAGGTCGTCGGCCCGGACCTTCGACAGCGCGCCGCCGTAGCGACCAAAGGCGGTGCGAATTCCGTCACAGATATAGGCGGTGTTGGTCATGTGAGGCTCCGGCGATGGCGTCAGCTTCGGGCCTGGCGCGCGCCTCGTCCAGCATGCCCCATAGGGCAAGCAGGCTCGAATGGATCGTTGCTTCAGGCGGCGATATGCTCGCCTTTCGCCGTCAACCCTTGCGTGGATCGGAAGAGCGAATGGATCGGATCGAGGCGATGCGCGTGTTCGTCGCCGCCCTGGACGAGGGTAGCCTGGCCGGGGCGGGGCGCCGGCTTGGACGCTCGCCGGCCGCCGTCAGCCGGGCGATCGCCTTCCTGGAACAGCATGTCGGGGCCGAGCTGCTGCATCGAACCACGCGGTCGCTGCGGCTGAGCGAGGCGGGCGAGCGCTATGCGACGGCCTGCCGGCGGATCCTGGTCGACCTGGAGGAGGCCGATCTGGTCGTGCTGGGCGAACGCTCCGCCCCGCGCGGCGCCCTGACGATCACCGCCCCGCCGATCAGCGGCGAGGAGGTTCTTCGCCCGATCGTCGACGCCTTCCTGGAGGCCTATCCCACTGTCACGGTGAACCTGCTGCTGCTGGACCGCCACACCAGCCTGGTCGACGAGGGCATCGACATCGCCCTGCGGGTCGGCCAACTGCCGGACTCCTCGATGGTCGCGGTGCGGGTCGGCGGCGACGTCAAGCGCGTGGTCGTGGCCGCGCCGCGTTATCTGGACCGGCATCCGCGCATCGTCGAACCGGCCGACCTGGCCAAGCACCAGATCGTCACCACCACGCACTTCGGTCACGACACCTGGGTTTTCCCGCCGGCGCCGGGTGGGGCGGTTCCCCGGTCGGTGCAGTTCAAGCCGCGGCTGGTGGTCAACAGCGTTCGCGCGGCCCTGGCCTCGGCGGTCGACGGGCGAGGCGTGACGCGGCTCTACACCTATCACGTGGCCGAGCGGGTGATGGACGGTTCGCTGCGCATCCTGCTGCGCGACGCCGAGCCGCCGCCGCTGCCGGTGCACCTGATCACCCCGCAGGGCCGGACCGCGACGCCCAAGGTCAGGGCCTTCCTCGACTTCGCCGCGCCGAGGCTGCGAGCGGTGTTCGCGAGCCTGTCGGCGGAGGCCGAGGCGCTCGTCACATCCTGACCTCATTACTTCGTTTGGCGGAAGACTGACTGCCTTCCAGCGGATATTCAGCTGAACGACGCAAGAGCCGACTTTGGCGTCAACGGTCCCGAGGGACCTCCGGTTCGCGATCCTCGCGCCCGGGAACGTCAATGAGGCAAGTCATGAGCAACGAACGAAAGGTCGCCATCATCACCGGCGCGTCGCAAGGCATCGGCGCGGATCTGGTGAAGGCCTATCGCGATCGCAACTTCCGGGTCGTGGCGACGTCCCGCTCGATCAAGCAGGGCGCCGATCCCGATATTCTGGCGGTGGCCGGCGACATCGGCGATCCCGCCACGGCCGAGCGCATCGTCAGCGAGGCCCTGGCCAAGTTCGGCCGGGTGGACACCCTGGTCAACAACGCCGGCATCTTCCAGGCCAAGCCGTTCACGGCCTATACGGCCGAAGATTTCGCGGCGAAGGTCTCGACCAATCTGGCCGGCTTCTTCCACATCACCCAGCGCGCGGCGGCCGAGATGCTGAAGCAGGGCTCGGGCCACATCGTCAGCATCACCACCAGCCTGACCGACCACGCCCTGGCCGACGTGCCGGCCGCCCTGGCCAACCTGACCAAGGGCGGGATCAATTCGGCCACCAAGTCGCTGGCCATCGAGTTCGCCAACAAGGGCGTACGGGTCAACGCCGTCTCGCCCGGCGTGATCAAGACGCCGATGCACGCGCCCGAGACCCACGCCTTCCTGGCCGGCCTGCACCCGGTGGGCCGCCTGGGCGAGATCCGCGATGTCGTCGACGCCGTGCTCTATCTCGAAGGCGCCGGCTTCGTGACGGGCGAGATCCTGCACGTCGACGGCGGCCAGAGCGCCGGTCACTAGGCCCATCGGAAAGGAGAAACCGTCATGCCCATGGTCAATATCCAGGTCACGCGCGAAGGTTCGGCTCCGGGGCGGAGCGCCGTCACGGCCGACGAGAAGGCCAAGCTGATCGCCGGGGTCAGCCAACTCTTGTTCGACGTGTTGGGCAAGCCGCTGGAATCCACCTTCGTGGTCATCCAGGAGGTGGAACTGGAAAACTGGGGCTGGGGCGGTATGCCCGTGCCCGAATATCGCAGGCGGCTGGCCGCCGGCGAAACGTGATTTCCTGGGGCCGTCACTCAAGGGTGGCGGCCCCCGATCCGTGAGAAGGAGCATCGTCATGGCCACTTCCAACCGGGTGCTCGACCTGTTGGGCGTCGCGCTTCCGATCATCCAGGCGCCGATGGCCGGCGCCACCACGCCGGAGATGGTGATCGCGGTCAGCGAAGCCGGCGGCCTGGGCTCATTGCCGACCGCGCTCTATGGCGAGGCCGAACTTCGGGCGGCGCTGGACACGATCCGCGCGGCGACGCGCAAGCCGATCAACCTGAACTTCTTCAGCCATGAGACCCCGCCGGACGATCCCGAGCGGCAAGCCGCCTGGCGTCGTCGTCTGGCCCCGTACTACGTCGAGGCCGGGCTCGATCCGGACCAACCCCTGGCGGCCGGCGGGCGAGCGCCCTTCAACGACGCCTTCGCCGGGGTGGTCGAGGACTATCGCCCCGAGGTGGTCAGCTTCCATTTCGGCCTGCCGGCTCCCGCGCTGCTGGAGCGGGTCAAGCGAACCGGCGCCAAGGTGCTGTCCTCGGCGACCACCGTGGCCGAGGCCCAATGGCTGGAGGCGCACGGCGTCGATGCGGTCATCGCCATGGGGCTGGATGCGGGCGGCCATCGCGGCAACTTCCTGGTTCCCGATTTCCTGCCTCCCGATTCCTTGGGCGAGATGAGCGCCCAGGCCGGGACGTTCTCGCTGGTTCCCCGGATCGTCGACACGGTCTCGGTTCCGGTGATCGCGGCCGGCGGGATCGCCGATCGCCGGGGCGTCGAAGCCGCTTTCGCGCTGGGCGCGGACGCCGTCCAGGTCGGCACCGCCTATCTGATGACCCCCGAGGCCCGGATCTCGGCCGCCTATCGGCGGGCTCTGGCGGAGGCAGAGGAGGCCACGGCGGTCACCAACCTGTTCACCGGCCGCCCCGCGCGGGGCCTGGTCAACCGCCTGATGGCCGAGGTCGGTCCGCTGTCGGAGCTGCCGCCGGCCTTTCCGTTGGCCGGAGCCGCTGTCGCTCCGCTGCGCAAGGCGGCGGAAGCGGCCGGCCGTGGCGACTTCAGCCCGCTGTGGGCCGGCCAGGCCTTCCGGCTGGCCCAGCCCATGTCGGCCGCCGCGCTGACGCGTCGGCTGGCGGGCGTGGACTAGCCCACCACCTAGCGCACGGCGTCGGCCCGCGCCGCGAAGACCTCGGTGTCCAGCACCGAGCGCACCTTGGCCGCGAGGGACAGGGGATCGTACGGCTTGTCGATCATCGGATACTCGTCGGCCCAGTCGATGGCCTCCGCTCCGATGAAGCCGGAGGTGAGTAGCACCTTGAGGTCGGGATTGCGGCTACGCGCCCTGCGGGCCAGGTCCAGGCCGCTGACGCCGCCGGGCATGACCACGTCCGAGAACAGGAGTTCGAAGGTCTGGGATCCCTTGAGGCGGCGCAGCGCGCTGGCCGCGTTGCGGGCCGTGGTCACGTTGTAGCCCAGCGACTCCAGCGTATCGACGGCCAGAGCCAGCAACGAAGGGTCGTCCTCGACCACGAGGATCCGCTCGGACCCTGTCGCCTCGTCGGATCGCATGACAGGCGCGCGGGGCGCGACGGCCGGTGCGCCGATGACGGGGAGGGTGATCTCGAAGACGGCCCCCTCGCCGGGGTGGGTCACGACCGTCACCTCGCCGCCGGATTGGCGCACGAAGCCATAGACCTGGGAGAGGCCGAGGCCCGAACCCTTGCCGACGTCCTTGGTGGTGAAGAAGGGCTCGAAGATCCGTGAGGCGACCTCGGGCGGCATGCCGGGACCGGTGTCGCGAACGGTCAGGGCGTGGCCTGAGCCCGTATCGGCGCGGACCGTGATGGCAAGGCTGCCGGCCCCGTCCATGGCGTCGCGCGCATTGACCGCCAGATTGAGCAGGGCGCTTTCCATCTGCGCCGGGTCGACGTGGACGAAGGCCGGGCCGTCGGCCGGCTGGAACTGCACCGACACCGCCTCGCCGACCGCCTGCTTCAGGAGCGGCATGAACTCGCCGACCAGTTCGTTCAGATCGACGGCCGCCGGGTCCAGGCGCTGGCGCCGGGAGAAGGCGAGCAACTGCCGGGTGAGAGCCGCGCCGCGTTCGGTGGCCTGGCGGACCGCCGCGACTTGGCGGGCGAACGGAAAGTCCTCGCCGCTACGGCGCTGGATCAGGTCGACATTGCCCAGGATGACCGTCAGCAGGTTGTTGAAGTCGTGCGCGACGCCGCCGGTCAACTGGCCGACCGCCTCCATCTTGCGGGCATGGCCCAGCGCCTCCTCCAGCGCGCGGCGCTCGGTGTTGTCCAGCATGGTGCCGAACATGACCGGCGAGCCGGTATCCCGATCCTCGCTCAGGATGCCCTGGTCGATCAGCAGCTTGTAGGTCCCGTCGGCGCACTGCCAGCGATATTCGCAGGCATAGGAGCCGCTGCGGCGGGCCTCTTCCTGCGCGCGCTGGACGATGTGGCGGTCGTCGGGATGGACGCGCTCGAAGCCGAAGCCGGGGTCGCCGGTGAAGTCGTCGGCCTCGAAACCGGTCAGCCCCTTGACGCTGTCGCTGACCGACAGGGCCGCGTAGGGCGGCTCCGCGGCGCGGGAATAGAAGACGATCGGCAGGGCGCGCTGGATCGCCTGCTGGCGGCGCAGCGAGGCCTGCAGCGACCGTTCGGCTTCCAGCTTCTCGGCGTGGACGCGGGCGTTCTCCTCCATCAGGCGTTGACGGTTTTCCAGCTCTTGAGCCAGCTCCACGCGCTTGAGGTGGAGATCGACCAGGACCTGCACCTTGGAGCGCAGGATGAACGGGTCGACGGGCTTGAACACCACGTCGACGGCGCCGGCCGAATAGGCCTTGAAGATGTGGCCTTCGTCCCGGAACACGGCGGTCAGGAAGACGATCGGCACGTCCCGCGTCCGCCGTCGCTCGCGGATCAGGGCGGCCGTCTCGTAGCCGTCCATGTCGGGCATGTGCAGGTCCAGCAGGATGACCGCGAAGTCGTCGTGCAGCAGCTTGCGCAGCGCCTCGGGGCCGGAGCGGGCGGTGACCAGCTCCTGTCCCAGCGACTCCAGCGCCTGGGAGGCGGCGAAGGCGTTGCGCTCGTCGTCGTCGACGATCAGGACCTTGGCCCGAGGTCGATCGACCGGAATGGGTTCGGGCGGAAACTGGACCGCGGGTGTCGACATCGTCACTGCGCCACGTTGGACAGGGCCACGCTGGAAAGAGCGACGATGTTGTCGCCGGCCAGCCTGCGCGCGTCGGCGCGCTGCACCGAAACCCGCAGGACCGAGATGAGCTGGTCCAGGTCGACGGGCTTGGACACATAGTCCGAGGCGCCGGCCTGGATGCACTTCTGCCGGTCGCCCTTCATGGCCTTGGCGGTCACGGCCACGACGGGAAGGTCGGCGAAGCGCCCGCGCGAGCGGATCTCGCGCATGGTCTCGTAGCCGTCCATGTCGGGCATCATGATGTCGACCAGGACCATGTCGACCGACGGCAGGCTGTCCAGCAGCTCCAGCCCCGCGCGGCCGCTCTCGGCGTAGCGTAGCTCGATGCCGTACTCCTCCAGCGCGCTGGCCAGCGAGAAGATGTTGCGGATGTCGTCGTCGATGACCACCGCCGTGCGGCCCGTGAGGACGGCGTCGGCGTGGCGGGTCCGGGCCAGCATGGCGCGGGCGGCGTCGGGCAGGCGTTCGACCGGCGCGTGCTGGATCAGGGCGACGTGGTCGATCAGCTGCTCGGCGTTGCGCGCCAGCCGCGCCGCGCCGGTGAAGACCGCCAGGCGCAAGCGCCGCTCGTCCTCGGCGTCGAGGTCGCCGGGCGCGTACAGCACCGTCGATCCGGAAACCGTACCGCGTTGGCGCAGCACATCCAGGGTCGCCCCGGCCGAGCCGCCGGCGACGGCGATGATCAGACACCCCTGTTCGCCGGTGAAGGCTTCGGGAGGCAGGGCGGTAAGGTCCTTCTCGACCTGGGGCGCGCCGAACACCGAGGTCAGCAGGTCGGCGGTCTCGCCGTCGCCGCCGACGAGGATAGGCGTGCGTTCAACCTGCTCGGCGATGCGCCGGACGCGATCGAAGGTCGAGACGACCGCTTCCTGCTCGACCGGCTTGCTGGTGAAGCCCAGCGCGCCCATCGACAGGCTCAGACCGTTGCGGTCGTCGGCCGAGATCACCTGGACCGGGATATGCCGGGTCTCGGGGGTGCGCTTGAGAAGGTCCAGCAGGGCCAGGCCGTCCATGTCCGGCAGGCCGACATCCAGCAGGATGGCCTCGGGCGCGAAGCGGCGGGCCAGGGACGGCACGCTGGAGCCCTCGCTGGTCAGGACGCCCTTGAAGCCACTGTCGCGGGCCAGCGACAGCAGGATCGAGGCGAACCGCGGATCGTCCTCGACGATCAGCACGGTGGCGTCCTCGGGGGTGATCGACTCCCGATCGTCCGCCACGGTTTCGACCCGCTCGTAGGTCGGCGCGTCGGCGGTCGAGAAGGTGAAGGTGGGCGACGGCGCGCTGGGCGCGCGCGGGTAGGGCGCGGGTTGCTGCTGCTGCGCCGTCGGGCTGAAATTCAGCGGCAGATACAGGGTGAAGGTGCTGCCTTCGCCCGGCGTGGAGACGACCTTCAGCTCGCCGCCCAGCAGGCGGGTGATCTCGCGGCTGATCGAGAGGCCAAGGCCCGTACCGCCGTACTTGCGGCTGGTGGTGCCGTCGGCCTGTTGGAAGGCCTCGAAGATGATCCGCTGCTTGTCTTCCGGGATGCCGATGCCGGTGTCGGCCACCTCGAAGGCCAGCACCTGGCCGGCCTTGTTCAGGTGGTCGTTGCCGAGCGCCCAGCCGGACTCGGCGCGGCGCACGCCCAGCTTCACCGAACCGGCCTGGGTGAACTTGAAGGCGTTCGAGAGCAGGTTCTTGATCACTTGCTGCAGGCGCTTGTCGTCGGTGTACATCGCGCGCGGCAGGGCCGGGTCGATCTCGATCAGGAAGTCCAGCTTCTTGTCCTGCGCCAGTTGGGCGAAGGTGCGCTGGGTCTGGTCGCGCAGCGAGGCGAACGGCATCTCGCCGATGTCGAGGGTCACCGTGCCGCTCTCGATCTTCGACAGGTCAAGGATGTCGTTGATCAGGCCCAGCAGGTCGGCGCCGGCGCTGTGGATGTTGCGCGAGAACTCGACCTGCTTTTCGCTCAGATTGCCCTGCGCGTTCTCGCTGAGCATCTTCGACAGGATCAGCAGCGAATTCAGCGGCGTACGCAGCTCGTGGCTCATATTGGCCAGGAACTCGGACTTGTACTTGGAGGTCAGGGCCAGCTGCTCGGCCTTTTCCTCCAGCGCCGCCTTGGCCTGTTCGACCTCGGTGTTCTTGGCTTCCACCTGCTTGTTCTGGGCCGACAGCAGGATCGCCTTGTCCTCCAGCTCGGCGTTGGTCTGCTGCAGTTCTTCCTGCTTGGAACGCAGCAGCTCTTCCGACTGGCGGAGCGAGGCGGCCTGCAGTTCCAGGCGGTCGTTGGTCTTCTTCAGCTCTTCCTGCTGGGCCTGCAGTTCGGAGGTCAGCAGCTGGGACTGTTCGAGCAGACCCTCGGTCCGCATGTTGGCGGCGATGGTCGACAGCACGATGCCGATCGACTCCATCAGCTGGTCCAGGAATGCCTGCTGGGTCTCGTTGAACTCGCCGAAGCTGGCCAGTTCGATCACCGCCTTGAGCTCGCCTTCGAACAGGGCCGGCAGGACGATGATGCTGCGCGGGGCGCTTTCGCCGAGGCCCGAGCTGACCTTGACGTAGTCCTTGGGGACGTTGGTCAGCAGGATGCGTTCCTTCTCGGCCGCGCACTGGCCGATCAGGCCCTCGCGCGGACGCAGCTTGGCGGTGGGCGGCTTGCGGCGATTGCCGGCGTAGCTGGCCGCCAGGGTCAGGATCGGCTGGCCGTTCTCGTCGGTGTCGGAGACATAGAAGACGCCGTGCTGGGCGTTGATCAGCGGCGCCAGCTCGGACAGCACCAGGTTCGACACGGTCGAAAGGTCGCGCTCGCCCTGCAGCATGCGGCTGAACCGGGCGAGGTTGGTCTTCAGCCAATCCTGCTCGGTGTTCTTCAGAGTCTGATCCTTCAGATTGCGGATCATCTCGTTGATGTTGTCCTTTAGCGCCGCGACTTCGCCCGAGGCCTCGACGGTGATCGAGCGGGTCAGGTCGCCCTTGGTCACGGCGGTGGAGACCTCGGCGATGGCGCGGACCTGGGTGGTCAGGTTGGCGGCCAGTTCGTTGACGTTGTCGGTCAGGTCGCGCCACAGGCCGGCGGCGCCGGGCACCCGGGCCTGGCCGCCCAGCTTGCCTTCCGAGCCCACTTCGCGGGCCACGTTGGTCACCTGGTCGGCGAAGGTGGCCAGGGTCTCGATCATGCCGTTGATGGTGTCGGCCAGCGAGGCGATCTCGCCCTTGGCGTCCAGGGTCAGCTTGCGCTTCAGATTGCCCTGGGCGACCGAGGTCACGACGTCGGCGATGTTCCGCACCTGGCCGGTCAGGTTGGCGGCCATCATGTTGACGTTGTCGGTGAGGTCCTTCCAGGTGCCGGCCACGCCGGGCACCTGGGCTTGGCCGCCTAGCTTGCCCTCGGTGCCGACTTCGCGGGCCAGACGGGTCACTTCCGAGGCGAAGCCGTTCAGCTGATCGACCATGACGTTGATGGTCGACTTCAGCTCCAGGATCTCGCCCTTCACGTCGACGGTGATCTTCTTGGAGAGGTCGCCCTTGGCGACGGCGGTGGTCACGTCGGCGATGTTACGGACCTGGCCGGTCAGGTTGGCGGCCATGAAGTTGACGTTGTCGGTGAGGTCCTTCCAGGCGCCGGTGACGCCCTTCACCTGGGCCTGACCGCCCAGCTTGCCTTCGGTGCCGACCTCGCGCGCCACGCGGGTCACTTCCGACGAGAACGAGTTCAGCTGGTCCACCATGACGTTGATGGTGTTCTTCAGCTCCAGGATCTCGCCCTTCACGTCGACGGTGATCTTCTTGGACAAGTCGCCCATGGCGACGGCGGTGGTCACCTCGGCGATGTTGCGGACCTGGCCGGTCAGGTTGCCGGCCATCAGGTTGACGTTGTCGGTCAGCTCCTTCCAGGCGCCGCCGACGCCCTTGACCTGGGCCTGACCGCCCAGCTTGCCTTCGGTGCCGACTTCGCGGGCCACGCGGGTCACTTCCGAGGCGAAGGCGTTCAGCTGATCGACCATGATGTTGATGGTCGACTTCAGTTCGAGGATCTCGCCCTTCACGTCGACGGTGATCTTCTTGGACAAGTCGCCGTTGGCCACGGCGGTCGTCACGTCGGCGATGTTGCGGACCTGGCCGGTCAGGTTGGCGGCCATGAAGTTGACGTTGTCGGTGAGGTCCTTCCAGGCGCCGGTGACGCCCTTCACCTGGGCCTGACCGCCGAGCTTGCCTTCGGTGCCCACTTCGCGGGCCACGCGGGTCACTTCCGACGAGAACGAGTTCAGCTGGTCCACCATGACGTTGATGGTGTTCTTCAGCTCCAGGATCTCGCCCTTCACGTCGACGGTGATCTTCTTGGACAAGTCGCCCATGGCGACGGCGGTGGTCACCTCGGCGATGTTGCGGACCTGGCCGGTCAGGTTGCCGGCCATCAGGTTGACGTTGTCGGTCAGCTCTTTCCACGTGCCGCCGACGCCGGTGACATTGGCCTGGCCGCCCAGCTTGCCTTCCGTACCCACTTCGCGGGCCACGCGGGTCACTTCCGAGGCGAAGGCGTTCAGCTGATCGACCATGACGTTGATGGTCGACTTGAGTTCGAGGATCTCGCCCTTCACGTCGACGGTGATCTTCTTGGAGAGGTCGCCGTTGGCCACGGCGGTGGTCACCTCGGCGATGTTCCGCACCTGGCCGGTCAGGTTGGCGGCCATGAAGTTGACGTTGTCGGTGAGGTCCTTCCAGGCGCCGGTGACGCCTTCCACGCGCGCCTGGCCGCCCAGCTTGCCTTCGGTGCCGACTTCGCGGGCCACGCGGGTCACTTCCGAGGCGAAGGCGTTCAGCTGGTCCACCATGACGTTGATGGTGTCCTTCAGCTCCAGGATTTCACCGCGCACGTCGACGGTGATCTTCTTGGAAAGGTCGCCGCGGGCCACGGCGGTGGTCACCTCGGCGATATTGCGGACCTGGCCGGTCAGATTGCCGGCCATCAGGTTGACGTTGTCGGTCAGCTCCTTCCACGTGCCGGCCACGCCCTTCACGTTGGCCTGACCGCCGAGCTTGCCTTCCGTACCGACTTCCCGCGCCACGCGGGTCACTTCCGAGGCGAACGAGTTCAGCTGGTCCACCATGACGTTGATGGTGTTCTTCAGCTCCAGGATCTCGCCCTTCACGTCGACGGTGATCTTGCGCGACAGGTCGCCATTGGCGACGGCGGTGGTCACCTCGGCGATGTTGCGGACTTGGCCGGTCAGGTTGGCCGCCATCAGGTTGACGTTGTCGGTGAGATCCTTCCAGGCGCCGGTGACGCCCTTCACCTGGGCCTGACCGCCGAGCTTGCCTTCCGTACCCACTTCGCGGGCCACGCGGGTCACTTCCGAGGCGAAGGAGCCCAGCTGCCCCACCATGGTGTTCACGACCTTGCCGATCCGCAGGAATTCGCCGCGCAGGGGGCGATCCTCGTTCTCGAAGTCCATGGTCTGGGAGAGGTCGCCGTTGGCCACGGCGCCGATCACCCGGGCCATTTCGGCGGTCGGGTGCACCATGTCGGTGATCAGGCTGTTGACGGCCTCGACGCTGTCGGCCCAGGAGCCGACCGCGCCCGGGAGCTGCGCGCGCTGATTGATCTTTCCCTGCCGTCCGACAACGTCGCGCAGGCGTTCGAATTCCTTGGAGATCCGGTCGTTCAGCTCGACCGCGTCGTTGAACGCTTCGGCCAGCTCGCCATCGAGGCCGCTGAGGTCGGTGGGCAATCGCACCGAGAAGTCGCCCCGCCGGAAGGCTCGCAACGCCCCGAGCAGATGATGACCGTCGAGACCGCGAACCGCGTCCGCGCGTTCCAAAACTTCCTGCATGCCGAGCACCCCACCTGCGCGCATTTACACTTGGCCGGGGTGGTCGCCCTTCGCGCCGAAGCTTCGCCGTTGTTGGTCGGCGCGGCCTCTCCCCAAACCAAAATTCTCAACGCCGAGTTTGGCGGACGGTTCCGCGTTTTTTCGCGGCAACTTTCGTGGACCGTCATCGTTCCGCGTTCCCGACAAACTGGGTGGGAAGAGTGATGCCGCGGGACACCGCCGGCCGTGCGCCGGACCTGACCTATGTGAACGATGACGACCCGGGGATCCGCCGAACGCTCGGCAAGGACGGGTTCGCCTACCACGCGCCGGACGGCCGCGAGCTAGGGCAGGGCGACGACCTGGATCGGATCCTGGCCCTGGCCATTCCGCCGGCCTGGACCGACGTGTGGATATGCCCCTCGGCCGATGGCCACATCCAGGCGACCGGTCGCGACCAGAAGGGGCGCAAGCAGTATCGCTATCACGACGCCTGGCGGCGTGACCGCGACGGGCTGAAGTTCGAGCGCATGATCGCATTCGGCCGGGCCTTGCCGCGACTGCGGAAGCGGGTCGAAAAGGATCTCGTTCGTCGAGGACTGCCCCGCGAGAAGGTCATCGCCGCGGTGGTGCGCCTGATGGAGCTGACCCTGATCCGCGTCGGTAACGAGGCCTACGCCCGGGAGAACAAGAGCTTCGGCCTGACGACCCTGCGGGATCGCCACGCCAAGCTCTCCAGCGTCGGCGGCACGTTCCAGTTCAAGGGCAAGAGCGGCAAGGTCCACACTACCGGCTTCCGTGACCGGCGTTTGGCCCGCATCGTCAAGGCCTGCCAGGATGTGCCGGGCCAGCGCCTCTTCCAGTATCTCGACGAGGACGGCCAGCGGCGCTCGGTCGAGAGCGCCGACGTCAACGCCTATATCCGCGAGACGATGGGCGAGGATTTCTCGGCCAAGGACTTCCGCACCTGGGCCGGCACCCTGGCCGCCGCTCGGGGCCTTTGCCTGCATCCCAAGGTGGGCAGCGCCGTCGAGGCCAGGCGCAACGTCAACACCTGCGTCAAGGCCGTGGCAGGGCTGCTGGGCAACACCGCCGCCGTCTGTCGAGGCTCGTACATCCACCCGCTGGTGCTGGAGGCGTACGAGCAGGGCGTCCTGCCGCTGAGGCCGGGACGGTCGGCCCGCGCCTTCGAGCTGGCGGTCATCCGCTTCCTCGAGGCGGCCAAAGCTTCGTGCGCGCCGGCGGGCAAGGCGGGCTGACGGAACGGCCTTCCGACCCGCGCCGTTGAATCCCGTCGATTTTGGAGAAGACGCCCATGGCCGCCGGCCGTCCCACCTGGCAGGGCCACTTGCGCCTGTCGCTCGTGACCTGTCCCGTCGCGATGTACACCGCCACCGACGCGCGCGGCGACGTGCACTTCAACATGCTGCACAAGAAGACCCACAACCGGATCCGCATGATCCCGACCGACCCGGACCTAGGACCGATCGAGCGCTCGGATATCGTCAAGGGCTACGAGTACGAGAAGGGCGAGTACATCGTCGTCACCCAGGACGAGATCGACAGCGTCCGCCTGGAAAGCACCCGCACGATAGATATCGAGCGCTTCGTTCCCGCCGGCGACATCGACCGGCTCTTTTGGGACAATCCCTATTTCCTGGTTCCGGACGGCAAGCTGGCCGCCGAGGCCTATGGCGTGATCCGCGAGGCCATGACCAAGGAAGGGCAGGTGGCGCTGGGGCGCGTGGTCATGCACCAGCGCGAGCGTCTGCTGGCCATCGAGCCGCGCGACAACGGCATGGTCGCCTGGAGCCTGCGCAACCGCCGCGAGGTCCGCGACGCGGCCTCCTATTTTGACGCCATTCCCGACAAGAAGCCTGACGCCGCGATGATCCAGATCGCCCAGAAGATCATCGAGCAGAAGGAAGGCCCGTTCGATCCCGAGCAGTTCAACGACCGCTACGAGGACGCCCTGCGCGCCTTGATCAAGGAAAAGCAGAAGGGCAAGGGTCGCAAGGTCTCCGCGCCCGACGAGCCCGAGGACACCAATGTGGTCGACCTGATGGAGGCCCTGCGCAACAGCCTGGGCAAGGCGCCGGCCAAGGCCGCGCACAAGGCTCCGGCGCGGAAAAAGGCGAGCTAGGGTTCTTCTTCGTGTCATCCGGAAGCCTCGGAGAGGCTATCCGGGACCCAGGGGCGGCGCGCTCAGCGTTTCGTCACCTCCTGGGTCCCGGCCTACGCTTCGCTTCGGCCGGGATGACAAGATTATTTGGCTTTAGTTGAGCCCAGCTTCTTGATCGCCGCCGCCAGGTCCCGCTCGCTGTCCGCATAGGCGTCCCAGGCGTCGAGGTCCTTGATCAGTCCCGGAACCGTCCGGATGTTGAACCTCGTCGGGTCCAGCCCCTTGCGCACCTGGGTCCAGGCGATCGGCCACGACACCGGCGCGCCGGGCCGGGCTCTGGGCGACAGCGGGGCGACCGCCGTGCTCATCCGGTCGTTGCGCAGATAGTCGAGGAAGATCCGGCCGCCGCGATCCTTCTTGGCCATGCTGATCAGGTACTGGTCCGGGCTGTCGGCGGCCATGCGGGCGCAGACCTCGCGGGCGAAGGCCTTGGCGGCCGGCCAGTCGACGGCTTTCCCTTTCAGCGGCGTCACCACGTGCAGCCCCTTGCCGCCGGTGGTCTTGCAGAAGGGAACCAGGCCCAGCGCCTCCAGCCGGTCGCGGATCTCGCGCGCGCCTTCCACCACGACGTCGAACGACACGTCCGGCGCGGGATCGAGGTCGAAGACCAGGCGGCCAGGGACCTCCGGTTCGTTCGGCCGGCAGTTCCAGGGATGCAGCTCGGTCGCGCCCCACTGGGCGGCGGCGACCAGGCTCTCGACGGTGTTGAACACCAGATAAGGTTTGCGGTCGCCACTGACGGTGACGTCGTCGATCAGGGCCGAAACACCCTTGCCCGAATGGCGCTGGAAGAAGGTCTCGTGGCCGATCCCGTCCGGCGTGCGGATCACCGAGCAGGGGCGGGCCTTGACGTGTTCCAGCATCCAGGGCCCGACGGCCTCGAAATATTCGGCGAGATCCAGCTTCGCGCCGGGCGTTCCGTCGCCGGCGTCCGGCCATAGCGGCTTGTCGGGATTGGAAATCGCCACGCCCATCACCGAGGCCTTGCCGCCCGGTCGTTTCGGCGCGGCCGCTTTCGGCTGGGCCAATTCGACATCCTCGACCGGCGCGGGCGCCTCGGTCTCGACGGTCCTGGCCGGCTTGTCTTCGCGCAGACCCTTGAACGAGGCCTGGCGCACCGAGCCATCGCCCGTGAACCCGGCGAACTCGATTTCGGCGACCAGCACAGGATCTACCCAGTGGATGTTCGGGCCGCCGCGCGGCGCGCCCTTGCCGCTGAACGGCGAGGTCTTGCGGGCGTTGGCCTTCAGCTTCGGCAGCAGCTTGCCGATCTTGTCGCGGCCATAGCCCGTGCCGACCCGCCCGACATGGACCAGGTCGCCCTCGCGATAGACCCCGACAATCAGCGAACGGAAGGCGTCGCCGGTCGTGGTCCAGCCGCCGATCACCACCTCGTGGCCGGCCCGGCACTTGGCCTTGGTCCAGGTCGCGCCCTTGCCGGAGCGATAGGGCGCGTCGAGCTTCTTGGAGACAATGCCCTCCAGCGACATCCGGCAGGCCGATTGCAACACCGCCTCGCCGCCGCTCTGGAAGTGCTCGACGTAGCGGATGCGCTCGCTATCCGGCAGCAGGGTCTTCAGCTGGTTCTTGCGATCCGACAGCGGCAGGTCGCTCAGGTCCTGGCCGTCGGCGTGCAGCAGGTCGAACGCGAAGAAGATCAGGTCGTCCGTCTTCTCCTCGGAGAGCGCCGCCTGCAGGCCCGCGAAACTGGGGGAGCCGTGCTCGTCCAGCGCCACGACCTCGCCGTCGATCAAGGCGTCGGGGAAGTCCGCGGCGTCCTCGATCAGTTGCGGGAAGCGCTTGCTCCAGTCGAGCCCGGTCCGGGTGCGCAGGGCCGCCCTGCCATCCTCGATCCGCAGTTGCATCCGGTAGCCGTCAAACTTGATCTCGTGGACCCAGCCGTCGCCGCCCGGCGGACGGTCGACCAGCTTGCAGAGCTGGGGCGGCACGAAGTCCGGCATGGCGGTCTTCTTCGGCGCCGGGCTCTTGGCGCGGGCCTTGGGCGCCGTCCTGCGGTTCTCGCTTCCCTTCGGCGCGCCGGTTTCCTCGGCCGCCGTCTCGGCGCTGGCCTCGGGCGAGCGGTTGCTGTTCCAGGTCGCGTCCGGCGCGGGTGCGGCCTCGGTCATGAACGGGGTGGGGGCCTTGCCCTTGCCGGCCTCGATCTGCTTCATCGTCCGGCCCGAGGCGATCGAGAAGGACGTGTCCTCCAGGAAGGCCGCATCATCCTCCAGCGCGAACTCGTCGCGGTGCTTGATGAGCAGCCAGTTCTCGCGCTTGCTCGAAGCCCCCTTGGCCATCCTGTCGTTGTTGATCCGGACCAGGACCCAGCCGCCCTTCATCCGCTCGCCGGCGAAGACCAGCTTGATCTCGCCCTTCTTGAGACCCTTTTCCAGGTCGAAGCCCGGCTCGGGCGCCCACCAGCCGCGGTCCCACAGCATCACCGTGCCGCCGCCGTACTGGCCCTGGGGGATCGTGCCCTCGAAGTCGCCATAGGCCAGCGGATGGTCCTCGACATGCACCGCCAGGCGCTTGTCGTGCGGATCGCGCGAGGGACCCTTGGTCACCGCCCACGACAGGAAGACGCCGTCGTGCTCCAGCCGCAGGTCATAGTGCAGGCGGGTGGCGTCGTGCTTCTGGATGACGAACCGCGCCCGCTCGGACGCGGCGACGGCGACCTTGCCGGACGGCTCGGCCGTGAGCTTGAAGTCGCGCTTGGCCTCATAGGCCGACAGTTTCCGGGCGCCCATGGCGGCTATTCGCCGTCAAAGACCCGTGGACGCTCGTCGTCGACGTCGCGGCCTTCGCCTGGATCGGCGTCCTGCTCGAGCTCCACGATCTCGTCGTCGTCGAGGTCCTCGCCGATCAGGGCGTCGTCATCGTCGGCGTCGCCCTCGGCCTGGGTGACGTCCAGCACGTCCGGCAGTTCCTCGAAGGTGCGCAGCTCGCCGTCCTTGCCGACGACATCCTCGTCCAGCGCCTCGGCGCCGTCCTGCTCGTCCCAGCCATTGTCGACATCAGTCATCGCGGTCTCTCCTTCATCTCGTGAGAGAGGAATGATGGGAGAGGGGGAGCGTTCCGTCGCCGGCGCGTGGACGACTGGGACGCGGGACCGCGCGAAGCGCGACCCTCGCGCGCCAAACTGAAAAATCGCTGTCATCCACCCGGTCGCGGCCCTACCCTAGGTGAGAGGCGGAGGCGCTACAGCCTCCGGTGTCCGGCCAGGCCGGGCGATGTCTGGGCCCGCCCGCGACGAGACCGGCGGCGATACACCCCAACTGGCGCGCCACCCGACACGGTTTTCGGGCGAGGGACAGCCATGTCTGACTACGCCTCTGAATTCTCCATTCGTCGGTTGTGGATCATCTTCGGCGCGAGCATGGCGATCATGTTCGGCGCCCTGCTGTGGTTCGGCGGCGAAATCTATCACACCAAGCCGCCCATGCCGTCCGCCGTGCGGTCGGCCTCCGGCCAGGTCGTCTACACGGGCGCCGAGGTCCAGCGCGGTCAGGCGGTCTGGCAATCGACCGGCGGCATGCAACAGGGCTCGATCTGGGGCCACGGCGGCTATGTGGCGCCGGACTGGAGCGCGGACTGGCTGCATCGTGAGGCGCTCGCCCTGCGCGACCGTTTGGCGAACTCGGGCTTCGAGGCGTTGGCCGAGCCCGATCGGGCGCGGATCGGCGCGCTGCTCGAGCGCGAGATGCGCACCGGCGGCTACGATCCGAGCACAGCGGCGATCACCGTCAGCGATCAGCGGGCGGCCGCCATCGCGGCGACCGCGGCGCATTTCGAGGGGCTGTTCACCAATCGCACGCCCGCCGACCAGCATCTGCGCGAACTCTACGCGATGCCGCAGAACGCGACCCTGACCGCGACCGAGGCCCACGAGCTGGGCGCCTTCTTCTTCTGGACCTCCTGGGCCGCAGCGGCCGAGCGGCCGGGGAAGACGATCACCTACACCAGCAACTGGCCGCATGAGCCGCTGGTCGGCAACACGCCCACGGGGGCGATCTTCCTGTGGACCTTCATCTCGATCTTCGTGCTGCTCGCCGGCATCGGCGGCCTGGTCTGGTACTATGCGCGCGAGTTCGACGTCTGGCGCCGCGACACCGAGCCGGTCGAAGGCTTCGCGACCAGCGACCTGTTCGGCAGCGCCACCATCACGCCGTCGATGCGCGCCACCGCCAAGTATTTCTTCGTCGTCACCGCGATGTTCTTCGCCCAGGTGCTGCTAGGCATCGTCACCGCCCACTACGCCATCGAAGGGCAGGGTCTCTATGGCCTGCCGATGGCCGAGTATTTCCCTTACGCGGTGACCCGCACCTGGCACACCCAGCTCTCGGTCCTGTGGATCGCCACGGCCTGGCTGGCGACAGGTCTCTATGTCGCCCCGCTGCTCGGCGGCAAGGAGCCGAAATTCCAGCGCTTCGGCGTGAATTTCCTGTTCGTCAGCCTGCTCGTCATCGTCGTCGGCTCCTTCGCCGGCGAATGGGCCGCGATCAACCGACGCCTGGGGACGGGAACCGCCAACTTCTGGTTCGGTCACCAGGGGTATGAATATCTCGACCTCGGCCGCTTCTGGCAGATCTACCTATTCATCGGCCTGCTGCTGTGGGTCGTGCTGGTGCTGCGCGGGATCTGGCCGGCGCTGCGGGAGAAGGCCGGCCGCTCGCTGGTCTTCCTCGTCGCCATCGCCACGGTCTCGATCGGCCTGCTGTTCGGAACCGGGCTCCTGTACGGTCAGCACACCCACATCTCGGTCATGGAATATTGGCGCTGGTGGGTCGTCCATCTCTGGGTCGAGGGCATCTTCGAGGTGTTCGCGACCGCCATCGTCTCGGCCCTGTTCGTGAAGATGGGGCTTGTGCGTATGTCCGTGGCCGCGACGTCCGTGTTGCTGGCGACGATCATCTTCCTGGGCGGCGGCGTGCTGGGCATGTTCCACCACATCTATTTCAGCGGCACGCCGACCGCGGTGATCGCCCTGGGCTCGGTGTTCTCCGCGCTCGAGGTCGTGCCGCTGATGGTCGTCGGGTTCGAGGCCTACAACCGGCTCAAGTTCGAGCACCGGCACGGCTGGCAGGAAGTCTATCGCTGGCCCTTCGCCTTCTTCACCAGCGTGCTGGTGTGGAATCTGGTCGGCGCCGGGCTGTTCGGCTTCTTCATCAATCCGCCCCTGGCGCTCTATTACATGCAGGGGCTCAACACGACCGCGACCCATGCCCATGCCGCCCTGTTCGGCGTCTACGGCATGCTCGGCATCGGCCTGACCCTGTTTTGCATGCGCGGGCTCTCGGACCCGGCCCGCTGGAGCAACGGGCTGCTCAAGACGTCATTCTGGTGCCTCAACATCGGCCTGGCGATGATGGTGCTTCTCTCGCTCTTCCCGCAAGGGCTGCTGCAGACCTACCAGAGCTTCACCCGTGACTACGCCCACGCCCGCAGCGCCGAGGTCATCCACAGTCCCCTCATGGAAGCGCTGGTCTGGATGCGAGTGCCGGGGGACATCGTGTTCACGGTCGGGGTGGTCGCCTTCGCCATCTTCATGGTGCGCGCCCTGCTTGGCCGCCACAAACAAGGCGACACAGCCGACACGCCGCTTCCGGATCACGAGCCGGTGGTCGTCCGCCTATAACTTGGCCCGGCGGCGGCCGCGCGAAGGCTCTAGGCTTTTGAGATAGGCGGTGAGGTCGGCGACCTCGTCGTCGCCGAGGACGGCCATTGGCATACGCGGATGCCGTCTGGGCGACCCTTCTTCGGGTAACCGCAACGGTTGCAGCATGCCTTCTCTCAAAAGCTGAGGGAGGCCGCCGCCACGATAGCGCTTGTGCAGATCCCGGAACGGCGGCGCGTCGTCGAGCGGACTCGGGCCTTTGGCCACCGCATGACAGCTGCCGCAATGTCTCTGAGCCAGGCGCTGGCCGGCGAGGATGGCGCCCGCACGATCAGCGGCCAGGGTGTCACCGCCCGCCAAGACAAACGCTGCTGTGATGATCGCCCAGTTTCGATGTGTCATCTAGGCGCTCGCTTCAAGTGAACTCAAGGACAACAGGCGACGGGGCCTGGCCTTGCTCTAACCATTCCAGCAGGTCGTTGATCGCGGACAGCGGCTGAACCTCGATGTCCGCCTTGAGCGGGCCAATTGCAGTGAAGGCCGGCGCCTTGATCATATCCTGCCGCGCGCCAACAGCTCAGAGAAAACTGAGGTCGTGTTTCTGAAGCTGAGCCTATGTCGGCCCCAATGCAGGCCGGGCTTGGCGCGCGCGTTCCCACGCCCGTCTCAGGCCTCGCGCGACCAAGCGGCGTGAGCCGACGGTGGAGCGACGAAAGCCGCCACTGGCGCGTCCGGTGCGGCTGCGCCAGCCGGTGTTTCGGCTAGACTACCGCCATGAAAGATATCGACGGCGGATTGAAGTCGGACCTTTTCAGGCAAGCGCTCCCCGCCATGTCAGGCGTGCGGGGGCTGGAGGGGCTGGCGCCGCGCGGCCATTCGGCGCCGTCACCAAATACGTCTTGTCGGCGAGTTAGCAGGATCTCAGGTCAAGAGGTTTTCGCATGAGTGATACCGAAACGAGCGATGTTCCGCCGCTCAACCTGCGTGTTCAGATTACCGTGGATATCGGCGCGGATGATTTTCTCCAGGCCGCTGATCACCAGCGAATGGCCGAAGCGTTCCTGGCCACGGTGCGCCAGACCTACCCCCAAGCCGCGCTGAGCTTCCGTCACCTGCGCACACGTGGCGCCCCCGCCGCGCGCCCGGTTCGCCGCACCCGTCGCTCGACGGGCGCGCTTGGCGTCTATCGCGATGCCTGAGCCCGGGGGCAGGCGTCGCCGCAACACCGTGCTGAGCGTCCTCGAACTCAGCCGGCGCACCCATCCAGCCCTGACCATCATGGCGCTGCGGGCCTTGCTCTACGTCGCCGAGAACCCGGGCCTCAACAACGCCGAACTGGCGCAGGCCTGCCGCGTCAGCGAAGCCACGACCTCGCGAACCGTCCGGCTGTTGTCCACCGGAGATCCGGACCGGGGCATCGCCGGAATGAACCTGGTGTCGGTGAGTCCGCATCCGGCCGATCCGCGGATGCTGTGCGTGACGCTGTCGAGCGCGGGTCAGCGGTTCTGCGCGGAAATTGACCGCTTGATCCAATCCTGCATCCCGATCTTTCATCCCACCTTCGGATAGGGGTCATCGACGACCCGCGCTCGCCATCCGGTCAGCACGGGATGCGCTCCGCGTGGTCTCCCCGGAGGGGATCACCCTGGGATCGGCGATCAGCTGGTCGAACCGGCGGCACAGCAATCTCCCAGCCTCCGAGAGCTCGACCGTCACCAGGCGGCGGTCTTCACCCACGCGCCCGAGCCGAACCAACCCAAGGCTGGGCGGCAAGCTGTGGGGGATGTCCGGCCCCGCCAGCGCCCTGACCGTGCGTGAGGCGGTGGCCAGCGTCACGCCGCAAAGCTCCGCCAGCTCACTGGTGCTGAGGCCAGGGTTCTCGGCGATGTAGAGCAAGGCTCGAAACGCGCCCATCGAGAGGCCGGGATAGGCGCGGTGCAGCAGCTCAAGCACCGAGAGAACCGTGTTGAGGCGGCGTTCCGGCATGGGCTCAGACCTCGATGTAGCCGGCCACCGCCCCCGTCGCGCGGCGCCCGCGCGCGCGTTGCGGCTCCGGCGCGACGTCTGGCGGACGCGAATGGGTCAGGCCCATGCCGGCCTGCGGATAGTGGATCCGGACGGCCTCCAGAAAGCGCTCGAGCCGCCGTTGATGGTCCGCGGCGTCGTTGTGGTCGGCGCAGCTGATATCGATGGTGATCTGAAGGCGCAGTTTCATGGCCAGGACGGCCTTGTTCTCATCGGCGGCCATGAGGATCTCCAGACCGGCGCGCCTGATTGGGCTCGGAGATGGGCGCATCATCGATCGCGGCGGCGAGCCATGGAGGGCCGCCTCTGTTCAGAAGCGGCCCTCACTGGCATCAGGGGACGGCTAGTACTCGAAGCGCACGCCAACCTTGAACGTACGACCGATCAGGCCGGCGAAGTGCCAGGTCGTCAGGAAGTTCGGGGCCGAAGCATAGGCGCCCGGCGCGATCGGGGCGCGCTTGTCGAACACGTTGCCGACGTTGGCGTAGAGCGTGAGGCCATCGCGCAACTTCGCCGTTCCGTTCATGTCGACATTGATGAACTTCTTGATGTAGCAGAACTTCTCGCCCATCACCGTGTTGCCGGTATTGTACTGGTTGCCGGTGGCGCAGGTGACGTCGGTGCGCTGGTCGGCCGCGACCGACTTGATCTTGCCGACATAGTAGGCCGTGGCCGACAGGGTGTACTTGTCGCCGAAGGCCAGGGTGTTCTGCCAGTTGCCACGCCAGTCCGCCGTACCGTTGCCCGACGACAGGTCGTTGGGGCCCAGGGTGCCGGCGTACTTCTGCACGCCCGACGGGGTGTGCAGGTCGTACTTGATCACGTGGGTGACTTCCAAGCGGCTTGTCCACTTGATCTCGTCGGTGACCGGGATCTTGGCCGTGGCCGAGAAGTCCACGCCCGCGGTGGTCGCGTAGTCGGCGTTCACGTACGGGACGTTGATGATCAGGACGCGCGGCTGAGCCGCCGGGAACAGCGGATCGGGGCCGTCGACAGCGTTGCACGAGTAGCCTTGACCCACGGCCGCCACGGCGGCGCAGCCGGCGTCCTGGGTGCCGGCGGCGAAGTAGGCCGCGACGGCCTTGCCGATGTCTGGACCCGAAACGATCAGGTCGGACTTCTTCACGTTGTAGTAGTCGAGCGTGAAGCTGAGCATGCGGGTCGGCTCATAGATCGTGCCGAGCGTGAAGCTGCGCGACTTTTCCGGCTTCAGGTTCGGGTTGCCGGCCACGCCGCGACCCAGGTTGTAGGTCTGAGCGTATGGGTTGCCCGAACCCGCGCCACCATGGGCGTTCTGGAACGGGACCGGCGGGACCGTGCTCACGAAGCCCGCATACTGCGAACGCGGGCCCGATTCAGCGAAGGTCGGCGCGCGGAAGCCCTTGGAGTAGGTGCCGCGGAAGGCCAGTTGCTTGATCGGGGTGAACTTCGCGCCGAACTTCGGCGAGAAGTGGCTGAAGCCTTCCGAGTAGTCGTCGTAGCGACCCGACACGTTCAGTTCGAGCGTATCCATGACCGGGGCGGCGATTTCGAAGAAGGCGGCCTTGACGGTGTGCTTGCCGAAGGCCGAGGCGGTCGTCAGGGTCCAGGTGTCCAGACGGGCGTTCTGGTTGTTGTTCTCCAGGACTTCCTTGCGGGCCTGGACGCCCACGGCGATCTGCGCGTCGCCGCCCGGCAGGGCGAACAGACGGTGCGTGATCGAGGCGTCGATCGCCATCAGCGACGAGTGCGACGGCGTGATCTTTTCCGGCGACACGTAGTCACGAATGGCCTGGGTGTTCTTGGACGGATCGACAAAGTTGTAGGCGCCGGTGTTGATGGCGTTCAGCGTGTTGGCGACGTTCAGGAAGCCGTACTGCTGTAGTCTCAGGTTGTCGCGTGCGCCGACGGCCTCGACACGCCAGTTCCAGTCGTCGCCGAACGAGCCGTTGAAGCCGACCGTGCCACGGATGACTTCGTTGTCGCGGTCGCTGCCACCCGGGATGTCGCCGAACAGGTAGTAGATGCGCGCCGCGCCGTTCGCCGGATCGGCGGCGAAGGCGGCGGCGTACGGGTTGTTGGGGTTCAGCTTGCGCGTCGGATCGGTGGCGCAGTTCACGCCGGCCGCGCAGACATAGACGGGCAGGACGATGCCGGGAACCAGCGAGGACAGCATCGGCGAGCCGCCGAAGGGTTGGCCCGCCCGCAGACCCTGTGGCAGACCCTTGATGCTGACATAGCTCTTCGAATAGCTGCCGGTGGCGTAGCCTTCGACATTGTCGCTCAGGCGGAAGCTCAAGCGACCGTTGAAGGCGTAGCGCTTCTGGTACGGCTGGATCTGGCGGTAGCTGTCGGTCAGGTCCCACTTACAGCCGGTGCCCTGGGCGCCGCCCGTGGTCACCGTATAGGTGCCGTTGGCGCAGTTCAGGTTCAGCGACTGGTATTGCGAGGTCAGGGGCGCGCCGAGCATGCCCGAGAGCGGATTGTTCAGGTCGGCCTGACGGACGCGGGTCACGACGGCGTTCGGCGTCTGGGTCGTCAGAGCGGAGTCGGCGGTATTGAGGTCCGCGCCGCCGATCGAGCTCAGGTCCTGGGTGTTGTAGGGGAAGCCGCGGCTGTGATTGCTGATGCGGTCGTCCGTTTGGTACTCGGCGTTGACATAGACGTTCCAGCCGGTGGCGGCGTAGTCGCCGAAGCCCAGGGTGATGTCCGCGCGGCGGTGCTCCGCGTCGCCGCGATCGCTTTCGCCGGCTTCCGCGCTGCCCCTGATGCCGACGAACTGCTTCCTCAGCTTCAGGTTCACAACGCCGCCGATGGCGTCGGCGCCGTATGACGACGACGCGCCGTCCTTCAGGACTTCGATGCGGTCGATCAGGCTGAACGGGATCGAGTTCAGGTCGACATAGGCGTTGTGACCGTCGTCATTGATCGGGAAGTTGGTCGAGCGCAGGCCGTCGACCAGAACCAGGGTCGAGGAGACCCCCAGGCCACGCAGCGAGACGGCCGATCCGCCGGCCGAGAAGCCGCTCTGGAAGCCCGTGCCGATCGAGCCGGCCCCGTCGGCCGAGATCGAGCGGATGGCGTCCGTGGCGGTGCTGATGCCGGCGTGCTGCAGGTTTTCCGCCGTCAGCACGGTGACCGGCGACGGGGTTTCGGTGTCGGTGCGGCGGAACAGCGAACCGGTGACGACAATTTCCTCAACCTGCGTCTGGTCGGCGGCGGGGGCCTGAGCCTGGGCTTGGGCATGGGCGACGCTCGCCGTCCCCGCGACGGTCAGCGCCAGGCCAGACAGCAGGGTGGAGGTCAGCAGCCGCTGGCGGCCGGCTGGCCGCGACCCACCGAGCCCTGTGAGTTCAATGCGCATTCTTCAGTTCCCGAAACTATTCGAGCGCCGACATCGACGCCCCCTGGGTCTGAAGAGGAAGCAACGTTCTCATGTGGTCAATTACAGTGGGGGTGTAAGTCACAATTTGTGTAGAACGGTGTTTTGCAAAGCACAGTATATTTGAATTGCATGTGTGTAATTGTAGATATGATTGCGGGCATGCACCTGTGTTTCTGTCGATGTATTGGGTGAGGGCTAGGGGGTTGGCGTGGCCAGGCTGCGAAATCGGCCGCAAATTTAGGGCGGGCGGGCAGGGCCGTCGTACGCCTCATAGCGAGCGTCCGCGGAGGGTGTTACAGGCCCGCGCAGCAAATTTGGAACACGAGAAAGCTGGCGATGATTCAACCGGGCGCGACGTTCAAGGACAATCTTCAGCAATTGCCGACCGTCGACGGCGTGCAGCGCATCGACCTCGTCGATCCCGAAGGCGCTGTGGTCGCCAGCATCGAAAATCAACCGGGCAAGCAAGGGTCGCTCGCCGTCTATCAATATCTGAAGCAGGTTTTCGGCGCTCTGGATGCGAAGGCGGCCGAACATGGTCTGGATGTGTTTGCCGAGCACACGGCGGACGCGCGAAATCGCCCAGGCGCGCATCCGAATGTCGACCGCCTAATTGCCATCGCCGGCGGTGGCGCCCCGCTGAGCATGGAAATCGTCGCCGACGGCCACTGAGGTCGCCGCGACGCGCCCTGGATCATCTACTTGGAGACACGTCTCAGGGACGGCGCCGGGTGCGATGGCGAAAAGTCACCGAGGGGGCTCGGGCGCGCGCGGGGCCATTCCAGGGTAGTGCTGGGCGAAGGTGCCCTGAACGGCGCCGCTCGACCGGTGACAGGCCGCGCAGGCGTTGCCCGCCGGGAGGGGCTTGGCGGAAGCGACGCCCGGAGCGAACATGTAGAAGCGCCGTCCATCGGGATGCTGGCCATCGAGAATTTCAAGGGCGACTAGGCGCTCGACGTGCTGGGCGTAGAGGGCGCGGTCGCCGTTCTTGGCGGGGGTCTGGGAGCCGCTACGCTCAAGGCCATAGAAGGTCGCGGCGAAGGTCGCGCCATCGGGAAACTGGCCGTCGGATCGAAAGCGATCGTACGCCTCCGGTCGCACCTGGATGTGGCGCATCTCGTCGGGTCGCTCCAGGCCGTCGGCGCTCAGGCGCAGCGTGGTTCCCAGGGTGACCCATCGGTAGAGGTCCGTTGGCCGGGCCAGCGCCCCGTCGGCCGCGGAGACGGGCTGTCCGCGCCGCTCAGGCTCGGCGACCATGGCCCCGGCGGACGTTTGGCCGCTCGCCGGAAGGTTAGTCGCCGCGGCCAACGTTCCGATGGCCATCGCGCAAATGCCGATGCGCAGAAGATATGAAGCTCGGTCCATGATCGTGGGCTCGTCTCAGGGCGACAAGCCTCGCAGGTCGGGGGCGCGCGGCCCTGCTCGCAACGGTTATGCGACCAGGGTGTCGCTGGTTGCGCTGAATATCCGCCATCCCATGGTTTGGGCCACGCGCGCGTCGCGTTGCAGGCGCGGGGAGGCCTTAGAGCGGCCTGCCGAACATGATCGTCGGCTTGATGTCGGTGAACTTGGCCACATCGGTCCGAAGCTCGGCCATCTCGGGCTTGGCGAGGGCGGTCTCCAGGGCTTCGGGGGACGCGAACTCGAAGTGGGCGATCATCGCGAACGGCGCCATCGTCGCGCCTCTCGGCACGCCCTCGATCAGCGTGACCTTGTCGGCTCTCATCACGCGCATCACCATGGGGATGTGGGTGGACCGGTAGTAGTTGGTGTCGAACCGCGCGCCGTCGTGGTTCGGGTAGATCACGTTGAAGCTGGCGCTGGACCTTGGCTCCGCCGCCCTGGTCGATCCGGATGCGGCGGCCAGTGTCACGCCGACACCCGCCACCGCGGCCAATCCCAAATCGCGCCTGTTCAACATCGTGGCGATCTTCCTCTCGAGCGCCCAAGCAAAACGCTCGGCGACCGCGATCACGCGAGCCCGTCTCGCCTGCCGGGGCCATACACTCAGGCCGAGCCCGCCCTCAGTCAACGCGTCCAGAGATACCGACCATTCAGCGTCACGGGCTCGCCAGGCCGCGCCCCTCGAATGGGTCCACCGGCTGGATCGTGCCGCTTTCCTCGTCGTAGGCCAGGAGGACCACTCCGGCCAAAGGCCGTGCGCCAGCCAGAATCTCCAGGTCCTCCGGATCCAAGGCGTCGCCGTGATAGGCCTGGGCGAAGGTCAAATAGGCGCTCAAGGCGGCATCGAGCCCCTCCGACGAAAGAGCCGTCGGGATCAGCATCTTGAAGCGGCTGTCGGCGTCACGCTCGATCCAGACCGTGAAAGCGGGCGTGTATCGGTCCGCGAACGTGATCGGCCCCTGGGGCGATACGCGTCGGGCCGGCAACGCCATCAGGCGGTGGCCAAGCTGCCGCAGCGCCGCGTCGAGGACCCTGGCGTGGGCGCTGCCAAGTTCCTTCAGCAACCCGTCGAAATAGGCCTTGGTCAGGAAGAGCCCGACGCCGGTGAAGACCAGCAGCGCCATCGAGGCCGAGGCTCGCTGGGTCATCCGCGCCTCGCGCCTCATCTCCAACCCCTCGCAGGCGATCGCGCGTTCGAAGGTCTCCAGGATGTCGAGCGGCACGGGCCCTTCGTGGGTCAGGATCAGGTGTGGTGTCGGCGAGTCCATGTGACCTCCCGACGCTCAGACATAGGGCAAAACTGGGCCAGACGAAGGCGCGGCGGGGATGGCGAGCGTCCGCTCGCTGGCAGGCAGCCGATGGCGACAATAGCCCGGTCGAACTGGGGCGCGACAGCCCGACCGCTTTGGCGTCTTCACTGTGAAGGCCTGGCTGGTATATCGGCCTCTACCGCGAATGGCGGCCCGTCATTTGCCCGATGGGAGTTTTGGATAGACCCCAAGCGTGTGGGTCTAGTGGTCAGTGAAGAGTCGTAGGGCGGCGAAAAGTGTCGTGCTAAGGCGGGTGAAGGGCGAGCACGGACGCGTTTCGGAATTTTGATCCAGTCGAAAAATGAAGAAATTTCAACCACATAGATTGTCCGTCGCGCCGATGATGGACTGGACGGACCGGCATTGCCGGTCGCTGCACCGTGTCCTGTCGACCGAGGCGCTGCTCTATACCGAGATGGTGACCAGCGGGGCGGTGGTGCATGGCGACCGCGAGAAGCTGCTGAGCTACGACCCGGTGCAGCATCCGGTGGCGCTGCAACTGGGCGGGTCGGACGCGGCCGAGCTGGCCCAGGCCGCGCGGATCGGCGAGGACTACGGCTATGACGAGATCAATCTGAACGTCGGCTGCCCCTCGGACCGGGTGCAGAGCGGCAGGTTCGGGGCGTGCCTGATGCGCGAGCCCGACCTCGTCGCCGAGTGCATGGCCGCCATCAAGAACGCGGTGAAGGTTCCCGCCACGGTGAAATGCCGGATCGGCGTGGATGACCAGGATCCTGAAGAGAGCCTGTTCGACCTGGTCGACCGTTGCGCGGCGGCGGGGATCGACAGCTTCGTCGTCCACGCCCGAAAGGCCTGGCTGAAGGGCCTGTCGCCGAAGGAGAACCGAGACATCCCGCCGCTGGACTATGAACTGGTCTACAGGCTCAAGCGCGAGCGTCCGAACCTGATCATCGCCATCAACGGCGGCGTGCCCAGCGTCGACGCGGCGCTGGCGCATCTGGCTCAAGGCGTCGACGGGGTGATGCTGGGCCGCGCGGCCTATCACGAGGCCGGCCTGCTCGGGGAAGTCGATCGCCGGGTTTTCGGCCTGGACGTGTCGGACGTCGACAGCTTCAAGGCCGTCGAGCGCTATCGGCCATATCTGGCGCGGGAACTGGCGGCCGGAACGCATCTGGCGGCCATGAGCCGGCACATGCTGGGCCTGTTCCATGGCCTGCCGGGCGCGCGGGCCTGGCGGCGCATCCTGACGGTCGAGGGCGTCAAGCCGGGGGCGGGCCTGGATGTGGTGGATCGCGCACTGGACGCCGTGCGTCTGGCGCTGGCCTCGCGCGAGGAGCGGGCCGTCCCGGCGGCATAGAGCCGCCAGGTCGAAATCAGGGGTGCAGGATCAGCGAGTTCGGGGTGGCCTCGAACCGCGACAGGCGGCCCAGATAGCTCATGCCCAGCAGCGAGTTCTCGAGGCCCTTCTCGATGACCAGGGCGTCGACGTCGCGGACCTTGGCGCCGGCGATGGAGACGCTGGCCAGATGCACCGAGGCGGCGCGGGTGCGCCCGTCGGCGGTGATGACGTTGTAGTCGTAGGTCAGCTTGCTGGTGTCGATGCCCAGGCGCTGGGCGTCGGCCATGCTGAGCGAGACGGCGGTGGCGCCGGTGTCGACCAGGAAGCGGACGGCATGGCCATCGACGGCGGCCTGAGCCCAGAAGTGCCCGTCACGGTCCTTGGTGATCTGAGCCGCGCTGCCTTCGCCGCCGAGCGTGGCGGACGCGGCGGTCGGCGCGCGGAGTTCCGGGCGGCGCAGGTCGTCGAGCGAGACGACGGCCTTGGCCGCGCCTACGGCAGACAGGGCGCCGACGAAGGCGATCGCTGCAAACCTCAACATAGAAGACACCTCGCCATACCGGCTTTCAGACCGCTTCTGCGGCCGTTGTCTAAATCACTAGCAGGCAGGCGTTTTCAAGGCGTGAATCAGGCAAGCGATTTTCACACCATGGTTACCAATATCATAACAAGTATCTTAGTGTACTGAACGGCGTTCATATTACATCGTTTTAATGTCTTATATTACATCGCTGTAATGCTTTTCATGTCTTCGAATTAACTTCGAGAACCTTTGTGGCGGCGTTATCTCTAGCGAAGACAATAAAGTGGCTTATCGAGGGAAAAACGCCATGAAAACGCTGATCATCGCGACGGTCGCCGCCGCTTCGCTCGCCAGCGCGGCTAACGCTGGTCCGGTTACCAACCTGCAGTTCCTCGAGGCGGCGCGCTGCCGTGGCCTGGCGGGGTCCGAGAACCTCGGCAAGCTGGACACCGCGTCGTTGGACGCCTTCCTGCGCACCGAAGGCAGCTCCCGCGACCTGGCCGTCCGCACGTCGGCCAAGAACAAGATCGAGGCCGCCCGCAAGGAGGCTGACTCCGCCGACGGCGAGAAGAAGAGCAAGCTGTTGGCCGAACGTGACGGCAGCTGCGGCGCCTATATGGGCGGCGCGAAGTAAGGCTGTTTCAGGCTCGCGTGGCCGCCATCAGGGCGACCACCGGGTCGGGACGATCGGGGAGGGCGGCCATGATGGTCTCGCGCTCCTCGTCGCTCAGGCGGGCCCAGCCGGCGATCTCCGGCAGGGTCCGGCGGCAGCCCAGGCAGTAACCCGACACGCCGTCGACCGCGCAGACCTTCACGCAAGGCGTGGCGATAGGGCGGGGCGGTTTAGCGTCAGTACTCATCGTTTCAAGCATCTCCGTTCCGCCGTCGGCGCGCAAGCGCCGGGGGATCGAGCGGTCGTGTCCCAAAATCTGGAGGGATATTCCATGCGCAAGTTCGTCCTCTCGACCGTCGCGGTCGCGGTCGCGGTTCTGGCCTCGGCCGCCGCGCCCGCCTTCGCCGCCGGCGCCAGCGATCGCTGGACCGACGGCCAATATCTGCAAGCCAACCGCTGCCTGGCCCTGGCGAAGTCGTCCGCCCTGGGCGAACTGCCGGCAGGCGACCTGGCCGCCCAGATCAAGTCGCAAGGCTTCGGCCGCGGCAGCTCAATCACCGACCGCGGCGTCTCGCTGCAGGCCGAAGCCGCTCGCCAAGGCAAGACCAAGGACGAGGAGCGGAAGGCCAAGCTGCTCGCCGAGCGTGATGGCGTCTGCAAGACTTTCCTGTCGACGCAGGTCGCGGCCTCCTAGCGATCCCTGGTCGGCCCGATCGGTTCTGGGGTTGCTTTGGGCGCGGAGCGGTTTAAGTCCGCGCCCCATGACCGCTTCACCGTTCGCCGACATTCGCCAGCTCGCCGCCTCGCCCCCCGCGCCTGGGCCATCTCCGGCGCTGGAGCAGGGCGGGCGCCTGGCCGAGATCGCCGGCTGGCTGACCGCCTGGAGCGGGAAGAATCCGCCGGCCGTCAATCGACCGGTCGTCGCCCTCTATGCCGGCGCGCGTCAGGGCGTGGGCCCGCGTGGCTACGCCCGGGGCCGCCTGGAGGCCATCGCCTCGGGCGGCGCCACGGTTTCGCGCCTGGCCGGCGTGCAGGGCGCGGGGCTAGAGGCCTTCGACCTCGCCATCGACCGCCCGTCGCCCGATTTCATCGACAAGCCGTCGATGAGCGAGAAGGAGGCGGCCGCCACCATGGCCTTCGGCATGGAGGCTCTGGCCAAGCAGCCCGACTTGCTGATCCCCGGCGTCATCGTCGCCGAGGCCGCCCGCACCGCCGCCGCCGTCTGCCTGGCCCTGTTCGGCGGCGAAGCTTCCGATTGGAGCGATGATCCGCAACCCGTCGCCGCCGCCGTCGCGCGCGCCAAGGCCGAGGGCATGGGCGAGGATCCGCTCGAAATTCTCCGCCAACTGGGCGGGCGTGAGACCGCCGCCGTTGTCGGCGCGATCCTGGCCGCCCGAGTCCAGAAGATCCCGGTGCTGCTGGACGGCTACGCCGCCTGCGCCGCCGCCGCCGTCGTCCGCGCCATCGAGCCGAGCGCCATCGACCACTGCCTGGCAGCTCATGTCAGCCCGGCCAAGGGCCATGCGCGCCTGCTTGAAATCCTCGACAAGCGCCCGCTTCTGGCGCTCGATACCCTGGACGAGGAAGGGGTCGGCGGCGCCTCGGCCCTGGCCCTCGTCAAACTGGCCTGCGAGGTCCGGTAGGCCTGCCTTGATCGACCCGGAACGGGGCGAGCGGGGCAGGCGGGATCTCCGGGAAATCGCGCGTTTCCTGGAGCGTAAGTGAACGCGGATCATATTCGCTTCCGTTGACGCTAACGTCATCTTTCCAAACGCTCGTTCGACATCTATCGTGGCGCCCGAAACGCAATAACGGCCTCCCTCAGAGAGGCCGGCTAAACGGGAGTCCGCCATGAATCTCGACTTCTCGCCCGAGGACCTCGCCTTCCGCGACGAGGTCCGCGCCTTCATCGCCGAGAACTATCCGGCGGGCCTGCGGGAGAAGCAGGAGGAGGGCGAGGAGATGGCCAAGGAAGACTTCCTCTCTTGGCACCGCACCCTGGCCAAGAAGGGCTGGGTCGCCCCCGCCTGGCCGGAGAAGTACGGCGGTCCGGGCTGGACCTCGGTGCAGCGCTACATCTGGTCGGAAGAGACCGCCCGCGCCGACTGCGTGCCGATCCTGCCGTTCGGCATCAACATGGTCGGCCCGGTGATCTACACGTTCGGCACGCCCGAACAGAAGGAGCGCTTCCTGCCGCCGACCCTGTCGGGCGACATCTGGTGGAGCCAGGGCTACAGCGAGCCGGGCGCGGGGTCGGACCTGGCCAGCCTGAAGACCAAGGCCGAGCGCTTCACCGGCGACGACGGCAAGGAATACTACCTGGTCAACGGCCAGAAGACCTGGACCACCCTGGCCCAGCACGGCGACTGGATCTTCTGCCTGGTCCGCACCGACGCGACCGCCAAGATCCAGGAAGGCATCTCGTTCCTGCTGATCGACATGAAGTCGCCGGGCGTGACGGTGCGTCCGATCATCACCCTGGGCGGCGAGCACGAGGTCAACGAGGTCTGGCTCGAGAACGTCAAGGTGCCGGTCGAGAACCGCATCTTCGACGAAAACAAGGGCTGGACCTGCGCCAAGTTCCTGCTGGCCCACGAGCGCAGCGGCATCGCCGGCGTGGCGCGCTCCAAGCGCGGCATCGAACGCATCCGTCAGATCGCCGCGGTCGAGCTGTCGGACGACGGCGACGCCCTGATCAAGGACCCAATGTTCAAGCGCAAGGTCGCCGAGCTGGAGATCGACCTGACGGCGCTGGAATATACCGAGCTGCGCACCCTGGCGGGCGAAGCGGCCGGTCGTGGTCCCGGTCCGGAGTCCAGCGTGCTGAAGATCAAGGGCACCGAGATCCAGCAGCGGATCACCGAACTGGTCCTCGAGGCCGCCGGCCACTATGGCGCGCCGTATTTCCGGGGCTTCCCGAAGGACGGCGACAACGCCCATCCGATCGGCCCGGACTTCGCCCATCGCGCGGCGCCGAGCTATTTCAACGTCCGCAAGACGTCGATCTACGGCGGCTCCAACGAGATCCAGCGCAACATCATCGCCAAGATGGTGCTCGGGCTCTAGCGCACGCGACCCAGCCGGGCCGCCGGTCGGCCCGGGCTCCGCCTCTCATGATTTCAACGACCCGGCATGAAGGCCGGGCGATAGAAGAACGGAAACCCAGGGATGGATTTCAACTTCACCGAAGAGCAGTCGATGGTCCGCGACACGGTCGCGAGCTTCCTGCAGGACAAGTACGACTTCGAGACCCGCCGCAAGATCGTCAATTCCGACAGCGGCTGGCGCGCCGACTACTGGAAGGCCTTCGCCGAGGAGCTGGGCATCCTAGGCGCCCCGTTCAGCGAGGCGCTGGGCGGCCTGGGCGGCGGCCCGATCGACAACATGATCATCATGGAAGAGTTCGGTAAGGCGCTGGTCATCGAGCCCTATCTGGGCACGGTCGTGATCGGCGGCGGCTTCATGAAGCACTCGGGCTATGCGGGCGCGGCCTCGGTGATCGAGGGCATCGTCGGCGGCACGACCACGGTCGCCTTCGCCTATGCCGAGCCGCAGGGACGCTACACCTGGCAGGACCTGAAGACGACCGCCAAGAAGGACGGCTCGGGCTGGGTCCTGAACGGCCACAAGGCCGTGGTGGTCGGCGCGCCGTTCGCCTCACACCTTATCGTCACGGCCCGCACCGGCGGCGCCCAACGCGACGCCGGTGGCGTCGGGGTGTTCCTGATCGACAAGAGCCTGCCGGGCGTCGTCACCCGCGACTACCCGACCGTCGACGGCAACCGCGCCTCGGAAGTCTATTTCGAGAACGTCTCGGTCCCGGCCGACGCCCTGATCTCCGAGGACGGCCTGGGTCTGGTCAACCAGGTGATCGACGAGGCCACCGTGGCCGTCGGCGCCGAGGCCGTCGGCGTGCTGCGCAAGTTGCACGAGGGCACGCTGGACTACGCCAAGCAGCGCAAGCAGTTCGGGACCTCGATCGCCAACTTCCAGGTGCTGCAACACCGGATGGTCGACATGTTCATCGAGGTCGAGCAGTCGGTGTCGATGACCTACATGGCCACCATCAAGGTCGACGAAAGCGCCGCCGAGCGCGCCAAGGCCGCCTCGGCGATGAAGGTGCGCGTGGGGCGGGCTTGCAAGTTCGTGGGCCAGAACGCCATCCAGATCCACGGCGGCATGGGCATGACCGACGAGCTGGCCATCGGCCACTACTTCAAGCGCGCCAGCCTGATCGAGGGCCTGTTCGGCTCGGTCGATCACCACCTGAAGCGCTACGAATCCCTGTCGTTCGACGCGGCCGCCTAAGCGCCGCCAAGACGGCTGGGCCAAGCGGCCCCAAAAAAGAAGGCCTCCGCCGGCACGCCGACGGAGGCCTTTGCCTGTGTGCTCTACGGGGGTCAGCTCTTGGGCTTGGCCGCCGTGTTGCATTCGACGATCGCGGCGTCGTCCAGCGGTTCGCCACGGTAGTTGAAGGCGGTCAGCTCGCCGAGTTGGCCAGCCAGCTTGCGGCAGGCGCGGGCCATGGGCAGGGCTCGGACCTTCGTGGCGGTGCAGACATCGGCCTTGCAGCGCCAGACCGAACCGTCCTGGATGAAGTGGTCCGTCGAGACGGGGCTCTTCAGTTTCAGCCAGGCGCCTTCGGTGTCGGCGGCGAAGGCGGGACCGGCCAGAAGGCCAGCCATCAGGGCGCAGGCCATCAGGCCCGCGTGAGCAGCGGTACGCATTTCCTTGGTCTCCTATCCCCGCGCCGGATGGGAGTTCCGGCGCATGAGTCGCACGGCCTTGCATGCCGGCGAGCTCAAACGGATAGTGCGTCCTTTTTGAAAACTAAGTCAACCGCCGAAGGCTGTCCGGCGCGCCCGACTGGTAGATTTCTTCGTCCCAGGCCAGGAGGGCGGGGGTGACGTCCTCGGCCTTCTCGACCGCGCGCCAGGCGTTGGCCAGGCTAGGCGGGGTCAGGCGCGCGTCGATCGTGTGGCGGATGAGATCGAACAGCGGATCCCAGAAGCCGCCGGGGTTATGGAACACAATCGGCTTCTGGTGAAGATCTAAACGGCGCCAAGATAGCAGTTCGACGATTTCCTCGAGGGTGCCGATGCCGCCCGGCAGGACGACGAAGGCGTCCGCCCGTTCGAACATCATCATCTTCCGCTCGTGCATGTTGTCGACGATGACGGTCTCGACGTCGTCGAACGGCTGCTCGCGGCCACGCAGGAAGCTCGGGATGATTCCCAGCACCTGGCCGCCGGCCGAATGCGCGCCGCGCGCGGTGGCGCCCATCAGGCCGACGCCGCCGCCGCCATAGATCAGCTTCAGCCCGGCCTCGGCGAAGCTCTCGCCGATCCGAAAGGCGTCGGTGATGTAGCTGGGCTGGGCGTCGTCGGACGATCCGCAATAGACGCAGACGGACCCCAGGCGGCTAGACACGTCGGGCATCGTCGTCCACTCCAAACACGACGAAGGCGCGCGGTCTCGCGCGCCTTCGATCCATCCCTATCTGAGGCTACATGATCAGGATTCGTTCCCGGGCTTTCAAGTCGCAGATCCTCGTGACCGGGTTGGCCGCTTCCTTGCTGACCGCCTGCGACCCCGCCCAGTCCGTCGCGCCCAAGGCGGCCAACAAGATCGACAGCGCCGAGGCCGGCTATGTGGCGCCGCCGACGCTTGAGGGCGCGCGCCGCACGGGCGGTGGTATCGCGCTATCGGGCGACGGCGCGGCCAATGCCGACGTCCGCCTGGGCTCGCCCACCGGCGAGGTGGTCATGGGCCAGGTGGACCCGCAGGGCAAATGGAGCCTGACCGTTCCGGACGAGCCCGGAGTCCGGCTGTTTGGCCTGTCGACCATCAATGAAGGACGGACCGTCCAGGCCGAGGGCTATGTGATGGTGGCCGAAGGGGGCGAGGTCGCCCTGCTGCGGGCTGGCACGGGTGCGCGCCGCGTGGCCACGGGCTCGTCGTCGCCTCGCATCCTGAGCGTGGATCTGGATCGCGCGGGCGGGGCCGTGATTTCGGGCGTCGCCGCGCCGGGCGCGGGGCTGAACGTGCGCGTCGACCGCGTCACCCGGGGCGGCGGGCGCACGAACGACGCGGGCCGTTTCTCCATCGCCCTAAACGATCCCCTGTCCCCCGGGGGCCATGACGTCCAGGTGGCGGGCGACGGCGGCGAGAATGCGGTGTCGATCGTCACTTCGCCGCCCGCGCGCCTGGTTGATGGACCGGTTCGCGCCGGCCGCACGCCGCAGGGATGGCGGATCGATTGGATGACGCCCGGCGGCGGCGTCCAGACCACCCTACTGATCGGCGGGTCTCGATGAGAGGCATGGGCGGCCCGCCCGCCGCCGGCCATACCGCGACGCCCGGCGCGATCGCCAAGGCCGACCAGCCGGTGCGGTTCTGGCGGGCCATGGGCGACCTCGTTCAACTGGTCCTGAGGTCCGGGGCGCCAGGCCTGCGTTGGCGCGTGACCGTGGCGCTGCTGCTGACCCTGAGCGGCAAGGCGCTGGGCGTGCTGGCGCCGCTGATGCTGGGCAAGGCGGTCAACCAGCTGTCGGCGGGGCAGGGGGCGGCGGCGGCCGTCACCTGGGCGTTCGCGGGCCTGGCGGTCGGCTGGGCGCTGATCCGCTTCATTTCCGCCGCGGCCCCCCAGGCGCGTGACACCATCTTCACCCCGGTCGCCCAGGCGGCCCAGACCCGCGCGGCGGTCGAGACTTTTTCTCACGCCCTGTCGCTGTCGATCGATTTCCACCAGACCAAGCGCACCGGCTCGCTGTCGCGGACGATCGATCGCGGCGCGCGGTCGATGGACTTCCTGCTGCGCAGCCTGGTCTTCAACCTGGCGCCGACCGGGGTCGAGCTGGTCATGGCCGCCGTGGTGCTGGCCAAGGCCTATGACTGGCGGTTCGCGGCCGTCGCCCTGGCGACGGTGGCGGTCTACGGCTACCTGACCTTCGCCATCTCCGACTGGAGGATCGGCCACCGCCGGGCCCTGAACGAGGCCGACGCCGAAGCCGCGGGCAGGGCGGTCGACGCGCTCCTGAACTACGAGACGGTCAAGTCGTTCGGCGCCGAGGACCGCGCGGTCGGAGGCTATGGTCGGGCGCTGGAGCTCTATGGCGCGGCGCAGATCAAGGCGACGAACTCGCTCAACCTGCTGAACCTGATCCAGTCGGCGGTGATGAGTCTGGGCCTGGGCGCCATGGCCGTGCTGGCCGGGGCCGAGGCGGCCGCCGGCAAGATCGGACCCGGCGATGTCACCGCCGCCGTACTGATCCTGATCAATCTCTATGCCCCGCTGAACATCCTGGGCTTCGCCTATCGCGAGATCCGCCAGTCGCTGATCGACATGGAGTCGATGCTGGAGCTGCGCCGCCAGGCTCCGGACGTCGCGGACGCGCCTGACGCGCGCGATCTGCCGCCGTGCATGGACCAGCGCGGCGGGGCCGTGACCTTCGAGGCGGTCTCGTTCCGCCATGGCGCGCGATCGGAGGGGCTGGCGGAGGTTTCCCTGGCCATCGCGCCCGGAACCACCGTGGCCATCGTCGGACCGTCGGGCGCGGGCAAGACCACACTGGTGCGCCTGGCCTTGCGGATGATCGATCCGCAAGCAGGGCGCGTGACCCTGGATGGCCAGGACCTGCGCGACCTGAAGCAGGTGTCCCTGCGCCGGGCCGTGGCCCTGGTCCCGCAGGACGTCGCGCTGTTCAACGACACCCTGGCGGCCAACATCGCCTTCGCGCGCCCCGAGGCCAGCGAAGCCGAGGTCTGGGCGGCGGCCGAGGCGGCGGAACTGGGCGATTTCATCCGCAACCTGCCGGAGGGCATGGGCACCAAGGTCGGCGAGCGCGGGCTCAAGCTCTCCGGCGGCGAACGCCAGCGGGTCGGTATCGCACGGGCGCTGCTGGCCGAGCCGCGCGTCCTGATCCTCGATGAGGCGACCAGCGCCCTGGACAGTCGCACCGAGGCGGCGATCCAGGCGACCCTGCGCAAGGCGCGAGCGGGGCGCACGACCCTGGTCGTCGCCCACCGCCTCTCGACCATCGCCGACGCCGACGAGATCGTGGTGCTGCGCCGGGGCAAGGTGGTCGAGCGCGGTCGCCACGAGGTCTTGCTGGAAGCGGGCGGCGAGTACGCGGCCCTGTGGCGCCGCCAGACCCGGGAGCGCGAACCGGTTTAGTGGATTTCGCGCGCCTGGACCGGGGTCTATATCGGGCGCGACGTTTCGAGAGGGAGCTTCGTCTTGCGCTACCAGCACAGCATGGTCCGCGTCCGTGATCTGGACGCTTCGCTGCGGTTCTATTGCGATGGCCTGGGGCTCCAGGAAATGTATCGCATGGACAACGAGAAAGGGCGCTTCACCCTGGTGTTCCTGGCCGCGCCGGACGACGTCGATCTGGCCAAGGACCGTCGCGGCCCTATGGTCGAGCTGACCCACAACTGGGACGACGAGGACTATGGCGGCGCCCGCAACTTCGGTCACCTGGCCTATCGCGTCGACAATATCTATGAGACCTGCCAGCGTCTGATGGACATGGGCGTGACGATCAACCGCCCGCCACGCGACGGCCACATGGCCTTCGTGCGCTCGCCGGACGGCATTTCGATCGAGCTGCTGCAGGAAGGCGATCTGCCGCCGGCCGAGCCGTGGAGCTCGATGCCGAACACCGGCGCCTGGTAGGCCGCGCGGCTAGGCGCTGGCCGGCCGGGGGCGGGCCAGCTCCTCCAGCCGGCGACGCGGCGCTTCGGCTATCCCGGCCCACAGAATGCGGGCCAGTTGGAGGCGGTAGGCGGTGGCGTAGCCGGTGATGAACATCGACGCCACGCCGTCGTTCATGGCGCGCGCCATGTCCTTGCGCGCCAGGATCGCCTTGCGGTCGACCGGCGCTTCGGTGTCGGAGGCGGCCACGCGCTTGTCGACCTCGATCGCGGCCTGGACGGCCAGGTTCACCAGGGCGGGCAGTTGGCTGATGTCGCCGCGGACCTTGGCCAGGACTTCAGCCTTGACGCCGCTGGTGGGCGCCAGTTCGAAATCCAGGGCCGCCATCACGCGCTCCAGCGTTGTCGGCCAATGATCGTCGGCGGTGGTCATGGCGTAGTTCTAGCCCCCCCGGGCGTCTTGTCAGCTCTCCCGGATAGCGATGTTCGCACGCCGGTCAAATCCCACCGCTCATCAGGTCCTCGTTTTGGGGGCTCGGCCGACCTGGAAAAGCGGCCGGCGGCTCTCCAAATGCGAGCCAGCTT
The DNA here is from genome assembly GCF_058808375.1 of Caulobacter sp. GW821-FHT11E10. Lineage (NCBI taxonomy): Bacteria > Pseudomonadati > Pseudomonadota > Alphaproteobacteria > Caulobacterales > Caulobacteraceae > Caulobacter > Caulobacter sp. GW821-FHT11E10. Next base: position 352,660 of record NZ_JBXARP010000004.1, on the reverse strand, counting down.
AATGCGAGCGTTAGAACGAGGTTCCCTGCATGTCGGATCTGTCCGCCTTCCCGATCACCCAGCGCTGGCCGGCCCAGCATCCCGATCGCATCCAGCTCTACTCGCTGCCGACGCCCAACGGCGTGAAGGTCTCGATCATGCTGGAAGAGACGGGGCTGCCCTACGAGCCGCATACGATCGACATCGGCAAGGACGAGACCTGGGGGCCGGAGTTCCTGTCGCTGAACCCGAACGGCAAGATCCCGGCGATCATTGATCCCAACGGACCGGGCGGAAAGCCGCTGGGCCTGTTCGAGTCGGGCGCGATCCTGGTCTATCTGGCCGACAAGAGCGGCCAGCTGATGCCCACCGATCCGGCCGCGCGCTACGAGACCCTGCAGTGGGTGTTCTTCCAGATGGCCGCCATCGGTCCGATCTTCGGCCAGGTCGGCTTCTTCCATAAGTTCGCGGGGCGGGAGTACGAGGACAAGCGCCCGCTCCAGCGCTACGCCACGGAATCCAAGCGCCTGCTGGGCGTGCTGGAAGGGCGCCTCGCCGAGCGGGCATGGATCATGGGCGACGACTACACCATCGCCGACATCGCCAGCCTGGGCTGGGTGCGCAATCTGGTCGGCTTCTATGGCGCGGGCGATCTGGTCGACTACGGCGCGCTGAAGCACGTGCCACGCTGGCTGGAGGCGGGCTTGGCCCGTCCGGCCGTCCAGCGGGCGCTGGATATTCCCAAGCGGCCGTAGGGCTGGGGCTTCACACCTGCGACCTTTTGGCCGGGGCGTCGGAAATTAAGGCCTGATTAACCATAAATCACTGATTTTGAGGGTGTCTTCTTTGAAGGCGCCCCACCATCACTGACTTTCAACAGCCCGGCCGCAAGCCGGGCTGATTTTTTGAAATTCGGTGCTTGCATCGGTGCGGCGAGGCAGCTATCACCCGGCCTCTTCCTGAGAGGCCACCTGTTCCGCGGTAGCTCAGTGGTAGAGCAGCCGGCTGTTAACCGGCTGGTCGTAGGTTCGAATCCTACCCGCGGAGCCACTCACCTTACAGACTTGCGAACAACGGCCTGCGGGCCTGGCAAGTCTCCGAGGTTCGAGACAGCTTCCAAGATTTCCACAGGACTTGAACTTGACCGTGCCGGCGTCGACGCGGGTTCGGGTCAAGCTATTGGCGCGGGCTCACGTCTCTCGCGCGGCGCCCCCGTTCGCCGGTCAGGAGCCTGTGGGCGGATCGTCGGTGGCGCGCGGTCGCGCTTGCATCGACTCGACTCGGCGGCTATCACGCGGCCTCTCTTGAGAGCGACCTGTTCCGCGGTAGCTCAGTGGTAGAGCAGCCGGCTGTTAACCGGCTGGTCGTAGGTTCGAATCCTACCCGCGGAGCCACTCTCTCCCTTCCTCGATCCCCAGTCTCAATCCCACGACGGCTTGGACCGTATCGTCAGCGGCACGCCGCCGTCGGCATGGACCGAAACCCGGTCGCCCTGGCGCTCGAAGGTGAGATCGACCGACTCGTTCCCCACCCGTAGCCGCTCGACGCGCAGGCGATCGATGCCGATCGGCAGGCGTGGATCCACCAGCACGATCTCGCCGCGATTGGCGTCCACGGTGATCCCGAGGCAGGCCTGCATCATCATGAAGACCGATCCGGCCGCCCAGGCTTGCGGCAGGCAAGCGACGGGATAGGCCACCGGCGGCTCGCCGCGCGACCGGGGAAAGCCGCAGAACAGTTCGGGCAGGCGCATGCCCATCCGGCTGGCGGTCTCGAACAGGTCCGCCGTCAACCTCACGACGCCGTCGCGCTCGCCGTAGCGCGAGAGGCCCATGACGCACAGGGCCGTGTCGTGGGGCCAGACCGAGCCGTTGTGGTAGCTGATCGGATTGAACCGCGCCTCGCTGGTGGCCAGGGTCCGCACGCCCCAACCTGAGTTGAAGCAGGCCGACAGAAGCTCGTCGGTCACCTTGCGGGCGCGCTCGGGCGAGGGGAGGCCGCAGAACAGCAGGTGGCCCGGGTTCGAGGACAGCACCCGGCACAGCTGACCCTGGCCATCGACGGCGATGCCGTAGAAGTTCCGGTCTTCCATCCAGAAGAGCTTCTCGACCTTTTCGCGCAGGGTATCGGCCTTCCCGCGCCAGATGGCGGCCTTGTCGACCTCGCCGCGACGCTCCGCCAGTCGAGCCATGCCGCGATAGGCGGCGAAGGCGTAGCCCTGCACCTCGACCAGGGCGATCGGCCCGGAGGGATAGCGGCCGTCGGTGTGGAACACCGAGTCCTCGCTGTCCTTCCAGCCCTGGTTGGACAGACCGCTGTCCTGGCCGCGGGCGTAGTCGATCAGGCCGTCGCCATCGCTGTCGCCATCGTGTTCGATCCAGTGCATGGCCTGTTCGAGCGCCGGCCACAGCTCGTCGATCAGCTTGTCGTCGCCCGTGCGCTCCTGGTAGGCGCCGGCCAGGGCCACGAACAGCGGCGTGGTGTCGACCCCGCCGTAGTAGCGGCCGAACGGCACCTCGCCGAGCGCCGGCATCTCGCCCTTGCGGGTTTCGTGCATGATCTTGCCGGGCGCGCTGTCGCGGAAGCTGGAGCGCTCGTGAGCCTGATGGGCGGCCAGGTAGCGCAGCACGCCCTTGGCCAGGGACGGCTCGAACCACAGGATCTGCCAGGCGGTGATGATCGCGTCGCGGCCGAAGGCCGTCGAGAACCAGGGGATGCCGGCATAGGGGTAGGGGCCGGTCTCCATCTTGGTGGTCAGCAGGGCGAGATCCGAGCGCGACTTGCCCAGCCATTCGTTGAACAGGCGACCGGAGGTGTTCAGCCGCGCCCCGTGCCGGCGGCGAGCGCGCATGTCCCACCGGGCCCGCGCCGCGGCGTCGCGAAAGCGCTCGCGGCTGGGCGCGTGACCGTTGACGACGCCGATCTCGATATAGAGCTCGGTCTCGCCCTCGGCCTGCAGGGTGAACATGAAGTCGGCCTTGTGCGGGGCCAACCGGAAGGGCGCGTCGGAGAACGAGATGAACGACGACCGTTCGACCCCGTCCAGGCCGATATAGCTGTAGGCGACCCGGCGACCGTCGACATACGGCGGGCCCTTGATCCCGCGACGGGCCCGAGGCGTGCCCCGCACCTCGAACATGTCGCGGAAGTCGGCGTCGAACTCGATCGACATCGGCAGCATCACGACGTCCCGGCTGTAATTGACGCAGCGGATTCGTTCGAACAGCCGCTCACCCCACAGGAAGCGCTTGCGCTCGATGTGCAGCACGCCGGGCGGCCCCATCGGCCCGCCGGGGTAGGGCAGGGCCTGGTTGGTGCTGTTGCAGGTGAAGAAGACGTTGTCGTGCGCCACGGCCGCCGAGAGCAGCGATGGCGCGCGGCCACCGAGGGTCAGCCGATAGAGCGACAGGATGCGGGTGTCGTTGTGGAACAGCCCGTCGCCCTGGCCGGCGATGTCGCCGAACTCGTCGGCGACGATGAAGGTGTCCTTGTCTTTCAGGGCGTAGAGATTCTGCGGCGCGCGGACCTCGGCCGTCACGCCGTAGTCGACCGGTGCGTCCAGCGCCGGTGCGAGATTCTCCATAGCCCCTCCTTTTAAGTCATGCGCTTGCCGCGAGATCGACCAAGGACGGGTAGACGGCCGCGCCGTCGCAAAGCCGCTGATAGAGCGCGACATAGCGCCGGGCCATCGCCTCGGACGAGAACCGTTCTTCGAAACGCCTGCGGACCCGGTTTCGATCCAGCGAGGCAGCCTTAATGATCGCCTCGGCCGCCTGATCGTCATTGTCGACGATGAAGCCGGTCAGGCCCGGCTCGACCACCTCGGGCACCGACCCGCAGCGATAGGCCACCACGGGGGTCCCGCAGGCCATGGCCTCGATCATCACCAGGCCGAACGGCTCGGGCCAGTCGATGGGAAAGAGCAGGGCGTCGGCCCCACCCAGGAACGCCGACTTCTCGTGGTCGCCGATCTCGCCGACGAACTCGATCAGCGGGTCGTTCCGCATCATCGGTTCGATCTCGTCCTCGAAATAGGCCAGGTCGGCGCTGTCGACCTTGGCGGCGATCTTCAGACGCTTGCCCAGGCGCTTGGCCAGCATGATCGCCCGGTCCGGCCGTTTCTCGGGCGAGATGCGGCCCAGGAACGCCAGATAGCCGTCGCTCTTCTCCGTGGGGTGATAGAGGTCGGCATTCATGCCGTGATGGACGGTGCCGGCCCAGTTGGCGAAGGGCAGGGGCCGGCGCTGGTCGTCGCTGATCGAGACCAGCGGGAACTGCGGCCAGCGCTTGTAGACCGCGGGCAGGTCCTTCAGGTCCAGGCGGCCGTGCAGGGTCGTGATCGTACGGTTGGCCTGGTCGGCGAAGAACGGAAACTGCACCATGTCGGTGTGGAAGTGGATGATATCGAATGTATCGGCCAGGGCTCTGACTTCGGCGATCTGGGCCAGGTGGGCGGCCAGGTCCGACTTCAGCGGCGCGGGGTCCAGGCGGATGGCCTGATCACGGGTGGCGATCAACCGGGCCTTGGTCTCGGCGTCGGCGCTGGCGAACAGGGTGACATCGTGACCGAGGTCGACGAGGGCGTCGGTGAGATGCGCGACAACCCGCTCGGTGCCGCCGTACAGGCGCGGCGGAACGGCCTCGTAGAGGGGGGTAACCTGGGCGATCTTCATGAAACGGGACCTTGGGCGGGGGAACTAAAAAACGCGGCGCGGGTCCGCCAAACATCAGTACCGTGCGGGACAATTTGTTCCGCCGATCGCCATTTGCGGCCGCAAATGCTTGTTGGGCGTCGACTTTCCGACGGTTCTTCTCCGCCGGCCGCGATCTGAATCGCCAGATCGCGGCTTGGGATCGCATTGCCTTCCGACGAGCGGGGGACCTATAAGCCTGCTCGAAAGTCCAGTCCTTCGAGGGATTCCATGAGCACCGACTTCGCCGCCGCGCGGCTGAACATGGTCGAGAGCCAAATTCGCACCGCAGACGTCACCGATCTGCCGTTGCAGGACGCGCTGCGCGTGGTGGCGCGCGAGAGCGTCGTGCCGGCCTCGAAGGCCTATCTGGCCTATGCCGACGCCGACATCGAATATGCGCCGGGCCGCTGGCTGCTGCGTCCGCGCGAAGTGGGCAAGCTGCTCCAGACCTTGAAGCCTCGTGAAGGTGAAAGAGCCCTGGCCATCGCCGCGCCGTACGCGGCCGCCGTGATGGAGAAGATGGGCCTGGTCGTCACCCGCCTTGAGGGCGACGACCTGAAGGCCGTTCCGGCTGGCGCGTACGACGTGATCATCTGCGAAGGCGCCGTGGCGCTGGCCCCCAAGGTCTGGCAGGACGCCCTGGCCGCCGGCGGTCGTCTGGGCGTGGTCGAGCGCACGGGTCCCGTGGGCCGCGCCGCGATTTATCTGCGCGCCGACGAAGGCGTTGGCCGTCGTCAGGCCTTCGATGCGTCGCCGCCGATGCTGGCTGGTTTCGAGGTCGAGGCGGGTTTCAGTTTCTAGGCGACCGACGGGCGAGCATCACCGCAACGTCTGCGTGAAAAAAGCTTAACTGGCCACGTCTGGCGGTCCGACTTACACGCGATCATATTGTGGCAGGCGCGAGCTTCGCGTGATTGGGGATAGAATCTTGATGTCGAACCGTCGACGGGCCGGATTGCTGGCCGCAGCTTGCAGCGCGGGCCTGATGGCCGGCGTGTTTTCCGCCGCCCACGCAGAGACCCTGGCCGACGCGATCGCCCTGGCCTATCAAACCAATCCGACGCTGCAGCAGCAGCGCGCCAGCGCCCGCATCACCGATGAGGGCGTGGTCCAGGCTCGCACGGGCTTCCGTCCAACCGTCAGCGGCGCGGCCGACATCACCGGCTCTGACACCAACCCGTCCGGCGCCGGCGCCGACGTGAAGCTCTCGGGCAGCAGCGCCTCGGTCTCGATCAGCCAGCCGCTCTATACCGGCGGTCGCGCCAGCGCCAACCTCTCGGCTGCCGAGGCCGACGTGCTGTCGGCCCGCGAAGGCCTGCGCTCGGTCGAGCAGAATGTGCTGGTCGGTGTCGTCCAGGCCTATGTCGACGTTCGCCGCGACCAAGAACGCCTGCGCATCGCCAAGGAAAACGTCGCGGTCCTGCAGCGCCAGCTGGACGAATCCAACGCCCGCTTCGACGTGGGTGAGATCACCCGCACCGACGTCGCCCAATCGCAGGCGCGCCTCGCCGCCGCCAAGGCCGGTCTCTCGTCCGCCCAGGCCCAACTGGAAGTCAGCCGCGCCGGCTACGCCGCGATCGTCGGCCAGACGCCGGGCGAACTGGCGCCGGAGCCGACCCTGGCCACCCTGCTGCCGGCCTCGGTCGACCGGGCCTTCGAGGCCGCTCAGACGACCAATCCGGGCGTGGCCTCGGCCAAGTACAATGAAGAAGCCGCCGCCGCTCGCGTGGCCGTGGCCAAGGCTGGCTACCGTCCGACCGTCTCGGCGCGCGCCTCGCTGGGCTACGCCGCCGACCGTCGGTCGGGCGTCGGCAGCCAGTTCGGCGACTATGACCGCAGCCTGTCCGGCGCGATCACCGCCTCGGTGCCGATCTTCACCGGCGGCCTGACGACCTCCCAGGTCCGCGCCGCTTCCGAGCGCGAGAACGCCGCCCGCGGCGCCACCGAGAGCGCCAAGCGCACCGCGATCCAGCAGGTCTCGAACGCCTGGAGCAATCTCCTAGCCTCGCGCGCCGGCCTGATCTCGAACGAGGAACAGGTCCGGGCCACCCGCATCGCCTTCGAAGGCGTGCGTCAGGAGCAGCAGGTCGGCCTGCGCACCACGCTGGACGTGCTGAACGCCCAGCTCGAACTGTCGAACGCCGAACTGGCCCTGGTTTCGGCCCGTCGCGACGAATACTTGGCCAGCGCCGTCGTGCTGCAGGCGATGGGCCAACTGGACGTCAACAAGCTGTCGTCGACCACGACCGCCTACGATCCCAAGGCCTCCTACAACCGCGTGACCCATGCCGTCGGTTGGGTGCCGTGGGAGCCGGTGATCGAAGCGATCGACAAGGTCGGGGCGCCGTCGACGAGGCCGGCTCAACAGCCCTAAGGCGGCTCGAAGTCGCCTTCCGCCGCGTCGATTCCGCCCAGACGGTAGACTTGCGCTTGCTTAAGCCGCGCAAGTCTGCACCATCGCGACGAAGCGCGCCCCAAAGCGCGCAAGGATTCGTACCTCTTTCCGACGGCCTCGCACATGTCCGATTCTCAAGAACCTACGATGGAGGAGATCCTCGCCTCCATCCGGCGCATCATCTCGGAGGATGACGCGCCGGCGGAGCCTGCGGCGGAGGCGGCTGCGCCCGAGCCCGAGCCGGAGCCCGAGGCTTTCGAGGACGATGTCCTCGACTTGACCGATCCGATCGCGCCCGAGCCCGAGCTGGAACCCGAGCTGCCGCCGCTGGAAAGCGTCGGCGACATCGACGTCTATTCGCCGGCGCCCGAACCGGAGCCGGCCTATACGCCGCCGTCGCCGGTCTTCGACCGCGACGAGGTCGCTGACCAGCTGGTCGGCAACCACGCCTCGACCCTGGCGGCCAGCGCCTTCGGCAGCCTGAGCTCGGCTCTGCTGATGCCCAAGGACGCGCGCACCCTGGAAGACGTCGTACGCGAACTGCTGCGCCCGCTGCTCAAGGAGTGGCTGGACCAGAACCTGCCGCGCATCGTCGAGACCAAGGTCGAGGAAGAAGTGCACCGGATCGCCCGCGGTCGCGGCGTCTAAGGCTTCCTTCAGACCCGAAAATCAAGGCGGTCGCTGCGGCGGCCGCCTTTTTCGTTGCGAATTACTCCAGAAAACCAAGGCCCGACGGTTTCCCGCCGAGGCCGCAGATGGCATATCCGCTCCGCCATGCTCGATAAGACCTTCGATCCCAAATCCGTCGAACCCCGCCTGTACGCCGCCTGGGAGGCCTCCGGGGCCTTCAAGCCGAGCGAGGATCCGAACGCGGAGCCGTTCGTCATCGTGATCCCGCCGCCGAACGTCACCGGTTCGCTGCACATCGGCCACGCGCTGAACAACACCCTGCAGGACGTGCTGACCCGCTTCCACCGGATGCGCGGCAAGGCCGCCCTGTGGCTGCCGGGCACCGACCACGCGGGCATCGCCACCCAGATGGTCGTCGAGCGCCAACTGGCCGCCGCCGGCAACATCGGCCGCCGCGACATGGGCCGCGAAGCCTTCGTCGACAAGGTCTGGGAATGGAAGGCCGAGAGCGGCGGGACCATCACCAACCAGCTGCGCCGCCTGGGCGCCAGCTGCGACTGGTCGCGTGAGCGCTTCACCCTGGACGAGGGCCTGTCGGCCGCCGTCCGCAAGGTGTTCGTCCAGCTCTACAAGCAGAACCTGCTCTATCGCGACAAACGCCTGGTCAATTGGGACCCGCAGTTCCAGACCGCCATCTCCGACCTCGAGGTCGAGCAGAAGGAGGTCGACGGCGCCTACTGGCACTTCGCCTATCCGCTGGCCGACGGCGTCACCTACCAACACCCGATCGCCTTCGACGAAGAGGGCAAGGCCACCGAGTTCGAGACCCGCGACTACATCGTCGTGGCCACCACCCGTCCGGAGACCATGCTGGGCGACACCGGCGTCGCGGTTCATCCCGATGACGAGCGCTACAAGGGCCTGGTCGGCAAGTTCGTGACCCTGCCGATCGTCGGTCGCCGCATCCCGATCGTCGCCGACGACTACGCCGATCCGACCAAGGGCTCGGGCGCGGTGAAGATCACCCCGGCTCACGACTTCAACGACTTCGGCGTCGGCAAGCGCGCGGGCCTCGCCGCGATCAACATCATGACGCCGGAAGCCAAGCTGAACGACAGCGTGCCGGCCGAATATGTCGGCAAGGACCGCTTCGTCGCGCGCAAGGAAATCGTCGCTCGCGCCGAGGAAGAGGGCTGGCTGAAGGAAATCGAGAAGACCAAGCACATGGTCCCGCACGGCGACCGTTCCGGCGTGGTCATCGAGCCCTACCTGACCGACCAGTGGTACGTCGACGCCAAGACCCTGGCCCAGCCGGCCCTGAAGGCCGTCGAGAACGGCGACACCGTCTTCGAGCCCAGGCACTGGGAAAAGACCTACTTCGAATGGCTGCGCAACATCGAGCCCTGGTGCGTCTCGCGCCAGCTCTGGTGGGGTCACCGCATCCCGGCCTGGTTCGGTCCGGACGGTTCGATCTTCGTCGAGGAGACGGAAGAAGAAGCCTACGCCGCCGCCCGCGCGCAGTTCGGCGCCGACGTCCAGCTCAAGCGCGACGAAGACGTCCTCGACACCTGGTTCAGCTCGGCCCTGTGGCCGTTCTCGACCCTAGGCTGGCCGGAAAAGACCTCGGACGTCGCCCGTTTCTACCCGACCAGCACCCTGGTCACCGGTTTCGACATCATCTTCTTCTGGGTCGCCCGGATGATGATGATGGGCATCCACTTCATGGGCGAAGTCCCGTTCAAGCAGGTGTTCATCAACGCCCTCGTCCGTGACGAGAAGGGCGCCAAGATGAGCAAGTCCAAGGGGAACGTGATGGACCCGCTGGTCCTGATCGACGAACTGGGCTGCGACGCGGTGCGCTTCACCATGACGGCGATGTCGGGCCAGGCGCGCGACATCAAGCTCTCCAAGCAGCGCATCGAGGGCTATCGCAACTTCGGCACCAAGCTGTGGAACGCCTCGCGCTTCGCCCAGATGAACGAGTGCGTGCGTGTCGAGGGCTTCGATCCCGCAAGCGTTGCGCAGCCGATCAACAAGTGGATCCGCGGCGAGACCGTCAAGACCGTAGCCGAGGTCACCAAGGCCCTGGAAGCCCCGTCGTTCGACGAAGCCGCCGGCGCCCTGTACCGCTTCGTCTGGAACGTGTTCTGCGACTGGTACCTGGAGCTGGCCAAGCCGATCCTGAACGGCGACGACGCGGCGGCCAAGGCCGAGACCCGCGCCACCGCCGCCTGGGCCCTGGACGTGATCCTGAAGCTGCTGCACCCGGTGATGCCGTTCATCACCGAGGAGCTGTGGGAAAAGACCGCCGAGTTCGGCCCGGCCCGCGACAGCATGTTGATCTCGGCCCAGTGGCCGGAAATGCCTGAAAGCTGGATCGACGCCGAGGCCGCAGCCGAGATCGGCTGGCTGGTCGAGACGGTCGGCGAGATCCGCTCGATCCGGGCCGAGATGAACGTGCCGCCCTCGGCCAAGCCGGGCCTCAGCGTCGTCGGCGCGGGCGCGGAGACCAAGGCGCGCCTGGCCCGCCATCGCGACCTGCTGTTGAGCCTGGCTCGCCTGGACAGCGTTCGCGAGGCGGAGACGTCTCCGGCGGGGTCGGTCCCGATCGTGATGGGCGAGGCGACCGGCGCCCTGGCCATCGCAGACTTCATCGATCTGGCTGCCGAGAAGGCGCGCCTGACCAAGGAGATCGCCGGTCACGTCGGGGAGATCGAGAAGACCAACAAGAAGCTCGGCAACCCGGACTTCCTGGCCCGCGCCAAGGAAGAGGTCATCGAGGAAAACCGCGAGCGTCTCGCCGACGCGGAGGCCGCCAAGGCCAAGCTCGAGGCGGCGCTGAGCCGGCTGGAGTCGGTGGGGTAGGGGAGATGCTCCCCCGCATCGCGGGGGAGGATCTACCCGCCTAGCGCCCGTACACCGCGTCGCGCAGTTGCTGGGTCACCGGACCGTTCATGCCTTCGAACGCGGTGTTGGACATCAGAACCACCGTCAGGCCGCTGGTCTTGTCGACGAACCAGTTGTGGCCGTAGACGCCGCCCCAGGCGAGCGTGCCGGCCGCCTGCGGGGTCTTGGCGACGGCCGGGTCGTCCAGCACCGCCCAGCCATAGCCGAAGCCCCAGCCGGGCCCCTGGGTGGCCGCCTGCTGGCCGACCTGGTCCTTGGTCATCTCCGCGACGGTCGCGGCTTTCAGGATCGGCCCGCCGCCTTTGCGAATGGTCTCCAGGAAGGCCAGCACGTCCCCGGCCGTGCCGATCATGCCCGCGCCGCCGGATGGGAATGCCTCGGGATGGGTGGCGCGGCTGGGCGCGAAACGGACGGCGCCTTGCCACAGCGTCACGTCTTGATTGTCCGCGATCTTCACCGGCGCGGGCTGGGCGTTGGCGTAGGGCGTGGCCAGGCGGGATGGATCCTTGGCCAGAAAGCCGGTGTCCTTGAGGCCCAGGGGCAGGGTCACCGTCTCGGCGACCACCTCGGGCAGGGGCTTGCCGGCCGCCTTCTCGATCACGTCGCCCAGCACGTCGATGGCGACCGAATAGCGCCAGGCCGAGCCAGGCTGGAAGGCGAGCGGCGCCAGGCCGATACGGCGGACGTTCTCGTCCAGGCTGATCCTGGACAGGTCGATGCCGTCCGAGACGCCGAGCTTGTGATACGGGTGCGCCGGGCCCTCGGCGAGGCCGTAGGTCAGGCCGGCCGTATGGCTCAGCAACTGCCGGAGGGTGATGACCGGCGTCGTCCCGTCGGCCAGCTTGGGCTTGAAGCCGGGCAGGTAGGTCGTCACCGGATCGTCGAGCCGGACCTTGCCCCGCTCGACCAGGCGCATCAGGGCGGCGCTGACGAACGGCTTGGTCACCGACGAGAAGCGGAAGACGGCGTCCTCGGTCATCGGCCGGCCGGCTTCGCGATCGGCCAGACCGGCGGCGCGGTGGTAGACCAGCTTGCCGTCACGGGCGACCAGCACGACCGCGCCGACCAGGCGCTGCTCGGCGATGGCCGCATCCAGGACCTTGTCGATCCGGGGCGCGAGCGCCGCGTCGGGCGCCTGGGCGAGGGCGACGGGACGCTGGGCGGCCAGGCTCGCGCCGGGGAGGGCCAAGGCCAGGCCGACGGCGGTCGCCAAGCCGGCGAGCAGGATACGCATGAGACCTCTTCCCTCGAATCGCGGCGACTTCACGTCTTGTCAGGCATGTGAGGTCGCGTCGCCCGGGCGCAAGGGCCGGCCTTTTGGGAGGCCAAATGACCTTAGGTCACGTGACGCCGGGCGCTCCTAACTTATCGATGTTCTCTTAGGGTCAAACGGATGTTTGCATCCGGCTTGCGGCTGTGCTTTCTGATCGTTGAACGCGCTCGCTCAACAAGGCGCGACACCATACCGGGAGAGTACAAATGACCCAGGCCGCCCCTAAAGTCGCGCCCTGGCCGGCGATGTCCGTCCAGCAGGCCTACGCCATGATCACCGCGCCCGGTACGGCCGGCGAGATGGAGGAGATCGAGATCCGGGGCGTGAAGACGCGGGTCTGGAAGAACGCCCCGCCGACCCTGCGCGACACCCTCGTCCTGGGCCGCGCCCACGGCGAGAAGATCTTCATGGTCCACGAGGACGAGCGGGTCAGCTTCGAGGCCTTCTATCGCGCCGTGACCCACATGGCCGCCGAGCTGGAAGCCTTCGGCCTCAAGAAGGGCGATCGGGTCGCGATCGTCATGCGCAACCTGCCCGAATGGCCGGTGAGCTTCTACGCGGCCCTGTCGCTGGGCGCGATCGTCACGCCGCTGAACGCCTGGTGGACGGGGGCGGAGCTGGAATATGGCATGGTCGATTCCGGGGCTCGCGTGGCCATCGTCGACGTCGAGCGCTTTGAGCGCCTGACCGAGCATTTCGACAACTGTCCGGAGCTGGAGCGCGTCTATGTCAGCCGCGCCAAGGAAGAGATCGCCCATCCGTACGTGAAGCGTCTGGAGACGGCGATCGGCTGTCCCAATGACTGGGCCAAGCTCGAGGAAAAGCCGCTGCCGACCGTGGCGATCTCGGCCGACGACGACGCGACGATCTTCTATACCTCGGGCACCACGGGTAAGCCCAAGGGCGCCATCGGCACCCACCGCAACGTCAACAGCAACATCTTCGCCGCCGCCGCCGCCGGGGCGCGCAGCTTCCTGCGTCGGGGCGAAGCGCCCCCGGAGCCGGATCCCAACGGCCCGCAGCGCGGCTCGCTGATCTCGGTGCCGTTCTTCCACGCCACGGGCTGTTTCGCGGTGCTGAACCCCTCGCTGTTCGGCGGCGCCAAGCTGGCCATGATGCGCAAGTGGGACCCGGAAAAGGCGATGCAGCTGATCCAGGACGAGCGCCTGACCCAGATGGGCGGCGTGCCGACCATCGCCTGGCAGATCATCGAGCATCCCAGCCGCGAGAACTACGACCTCTCGTCGATCGAGGCCGTGGCCTATGGCGGCGCGCCGTCCGCGCCGGAGCTGGTCCGCAAGATCAAGGAAATCTGGCCCAAGGCTTCGCCGGGCAACGGCTGGGGCATGACCGAGACTTCGGCCACCGCGACCAGCAACTCGGCCGAGGACTATGAAAACCGTCCCGACAGCTGCGGCCCGGCCGTGCCGGTCACGGACCTGAAGATCATGACCGTCGAGGCCCCCTACAAGGAGCTGCCGATCGGCGAGGTGGGCGAGCTGTGGTGCCGGGGCCCGCAGGTGGTGCGTGGCTACTGGAACAAGCCCGAGGCCAGCGCCCAGACCTTCGTCGACGGCTGGGTGCGCACGGGCGACCTGGCGCGCCTGGACGCCGAGGGCTTCTGCTTCATCATCGACCGCGCCAAGGACATGCTGATCCGCGGCGGCGAGAACATCTACTGCATCGAGGTCGAGAACTGCCTCTACGACCACCCGGCGGTGATGGACGCGGCCCTGGTCGGCATCGAACACAAGACCCTGGGCGAAGAGCCGGCCGCCGTCGTGACCCTGAAGCCGGGCGCCGAGGCGACCGAGGCCGAGTTGCGCGCCTTCGTCGCCGACCGCCTGGCGGCCTTCAAGGTGCCGGTGAAGGTGGTGTTCTGGCACGAGACCCTGCCGCGCAACGCCAACGGCAAGATCATGAAGAACGAGCTCAAGAAGGTGTTCGTAGAGGGCTAAGCCTCCACGCATCCTGACAAGGGAAAGGCCCGCGTCCGGAGGCGCGGGCCCTTTTTGTTATGCGCTGACCGGCGGCTTCCTGTGCGCCCACGGCGCGGCCTCTTCCAGCTGGTAGGCCAGGGCCAGCAGCTGGGCTTCGCCGCCGGCGCGGCCGGCGAACTGCACCCCGACCGGTAGGCCGTCGGCGGTCCAGTGCAGCGGTACGCTCATCGCCGGCGCGCCGGCGACGTTCTGAACCGGGGTGTAGCCGACATAGCTCATCAGGCGCGCCTGCAACTCCTCGAACGGCACCCAGCCGGCGACGTAGCCCAGCTCGACGGGCGGGCTGCCCAGAACCGGCGACAGGATGACATCGTATTTGGCAAGCCAGGCGTCATAGACGCCGATCATGGCGTTCAGGCGCTGGACGGCGGCGGGCAGGGCGCCTTGCGGCAGCTTGCCGATCAGTTCGGCCATGCCCAGGCTAAAGGGCTCCAGAATGCTGGAGTCGGGCTTGCGGCCGATGGCCTTGCCGATATTGGCGACCAACTCGGCGGCGCCGGCGGACCACAGCACGGTGAAGTCCTGGCTGAACTGGGCGCCGTCCATCGGCCAGGCCGTAGGCTCGACCTTGTGGCCCAGGTCCGCGAGCAGCTTGGCGGCGTTGTTGACGGCGGTCTGGACCTCGGGATGCGGCGCCTGGCCCGTGCCGGTGTTCATGACCAGGCCGACCATCAGCTTCTTCTTCAGCGGCGCGGTGACGACGCCGATCGGCTTGAAGGGCGCGCCGGCGTCCGTGCGCTCGGTCGCGGCGAACAGGGCGGCCGAGTCACGGACGCTGTGAGCCACGCAGTGCGAGACCGACAGATCGATGCCCCGGCTGGCGGGACGGTTCTGGATCATCCGGCCGCGCGAGGGCTTGAGGCCGAACAGGCCGCAATTGGACGCTGGGATGCGGATCGAGCCGCCGCCGTCGCTGGCATGGGCGATCGGCACGATCCCCGCGGCCACCGCCGCGCCCGCGCCGCCGGAAGAGCCGCCCGACGAGTGCTTGGTGTTCCAGGGGTTGCGCGTGGGCAGGAAGCCCATCGGCTCGGTTGTCGGCAGGAAGCCATATTCCGGAGTCGCCGACTTGCCGATCGTGACGAAGCCGGCCGCGTCGAACGCGTCGATATAGCCGGTCTGGGCGGTTTCCGGCTGGGCGCGCAGGGTGGCGCGCGTGCCGTAGCGGGTGCGGGTTCCCTTGTAGGGGTCCAGGTCCTTGACCAGGAACGGCACGCCGGCGAACGGGCCCGAGAGCTGTCCGGCCTTGGCCCGGTCGAGGGCGCGGTCGAAGTCGGAATCGACCAGGGCCTGGACCTTGGGCTGCAGCGCCTCGGCGCGGCGGATGGCCTCCTCGACCACCTCGACGGCGCTGACCTCCTTGCGACGCAGGCGGCCGGCGATCTCGGTCGCGTCCGCCGTCCAGGGCGCCGGCGCGGCGGCGGTCTTGGGTTTGGCGAAGGCGGACGGCGCGGCCGCGATCGCGGCGGAGGCGGCCATGAGGCCGCGGCGGCTAAAGCGCATTGAGTTTGCTCCCCGACAGGACCGGCGTCTGACGCGCCGGTGATCACTGTTAAGTTGGCCCGGAAGAGACCTTGACCGCAACCCCGTGCTAAAGGGCGGCCTAGAGTTTTCAGGAGGCCGCGTGGCCAAGAAACGTATCGATCAGTTGCTCGTCGATCGCGGCGTCGTCGACAGCCGCGCCAAGGCCCGTGCGGCCGTGGAGGCGGGGCTCGTCATGGTCGCCGGCAAGGTGATCACCAAGCCGGCGGACACCTTCGAGAAGGACGTCGAGATCGTCGCCCAGGCGGCCCACCCCTGGGTGGGGCGTGGGGCGCTGAAGCTGGTCCATGCGCTGGACCTCTGGCCGATCGCCGTGGAGGGCCGCGTGACCCTCGACGTCGGAGCTTCCACCGGCGGCTTCACCGAAGTGATGCTGTCGCGCGGCGCGGCGCGGGTTTTCGCGGTCGATGTGGGTCGCGACCAACTGCATCCCAAGCTCAGGGACGATCCGCGCGTGACGGACCTCTCAGGCGTCGACGCCCGGGCGCTGGACGAGGCGGTGATCCCGACCCCGCCGGCGCTGGTGGTCAGCGACGTCAGCTTCATCTCGATGGTCAAGGCCTTGCCGGCGGCTCTGGGGCTGGCCGAGACCGGCGCGGACCTGGTGGCGCTGATCAAGCCGCAGTTCGAAGCGGGGCGCGACCATGTCGGCAAGGGCGGCCTCGTGAAGGATCCCGAGACCATCGCCCGCGTCGAGCGTGAGGTCGTCGACTTCCTGGAAGAGTCCGGATGGTCTGTGAAAGGTCTGGCCGAAAGCCCGATCAGGGGCGGCGACGGCCAGGTCGAACAGCTGGTCTGGGCGGTGAAGCGCTAGTCACGGCGCAAAAAGAAATCGGCCGCTCGCAAAGCGAACGGCCGATCGTCTTCCACACAAGAAACGGAACGTCGGGCTTAGTCGACGACCTGGTACTTGCCGTTGGCGTCCGGGCAGACGCGCACGAAGCGCTTCTGGATACGGCCGTCCGGCATGTGGATCGGGCTTTCGGCCAGGGTGCAGCCGTTGACGTCGGCTTGGCCGACGCGGTCGTTCACCTGATAGCCCTCGCGCCGCTCGTAGGAGCGCTCGTAGTAGCTGTCGCGCTGGGCGTCACGGCGGGCGTCCTCGTAGCCGCCCGAGGGCGGGGCCGAGCGGTAGGCGGGATCGTCGTAGGAGCCGTTGTAGGCCGACGGCGGGGGAGGCGGCGGAGCTTGACCCGGACGGCAGGCGGCCGAGTTCTTGCCGATGTTGGAGCCGATGACCGCGCCCAGCAGGCCGCCCAGGACAGCGCCTTCGGTGCGGGCGCCGTTGGCGGCGACGCCGCTGCCGATCGCCGCGCCGATGCCGGCGCCGGCCAGGCCGCCGCCCGTGCCGCGCTGGGTCGTCGAGCGCTGGCAGGGGTCGTAGTAGTAGCCCTGGCGGTCATAGGCGCCGCTTTGCGAGCCATAGGCCTGGGCCGAGGCCAGGGTCGGCGTCAGCACGCCACAGACGAGGGCGGCGGTGACGCCCAGAACGGTCTTGATCATGGGAGTCCTGCTCATTGGGGCGATCATGGTCATGAGAGAGCTTGTCTTTTTGGGGGCGTCCAGGCCGACGCTTACGAGCGCCGGCGCCGACCGTCCCGGTCCATTCGTTGATGTAGGTAGTGGCGCCGCTAACATGAACGGCGCCTGACCGAGATATTCAGCTTCGTTCACACGCACGGAAAATCATTCACGGCGCGCGCTCAAGCCCCGATTTTGGGGTATGGACGGCCGATGCAAGACCTGATCATCAACGCCGTCGGCGCCCAGGGCGATGGACTCGCCCGCACCGTGGACGGCAAGCCGGCCTTCGTACCCCTGACTCTGCCGGGCGAGACGGTGCGGGCCAACATGGAGGGCGCGCGGGGCGAGATCGCGGAGATCCTCAGCGCCAGCGCCGACCGGGTCGCGCCGCTCTGCAAGCATTTCGGCGCCTGTGGCGGCTGCGCCCTGCAGCATTGGGCCGCCGAGCCCTATCGCGCCTGGAAGGCGGAGCAGATCCGCATCCAGCTGTCGATGGAAGGCCTGGAGACCGAAATCCTGCCGACCTTCGCCGCGCCGCCGGGCTCGCGCCGCCGCGTCGCCCTGCACGCCCGCAAGATCAAGGGCGGGGCGCATCTGGGGTTCAAGTCGCGCCGATCCTGGAACCTCGTGCCGATCGAGGAATGCCCAGTCACCGATCCGCGCATCGTCGCGGCGCTGCCGGCGCTCGCCCACTTGGCCGAACCGTTCCTGGAGCATCCGAAGTCGGCGCCGACCCTCCACGTCACCCTGACCAGCACCGGTCTCGACATCGATGTCACCGGCGTCGAGCGCAAGAGTGGCGGCCTGTCGGCCGACGCCCGCATGCGCGCGGCCATGGCGGCCAGCGAGGGTGATTTCGCGCGCGTCACGCTCGCCGGCGAGACCGTTTATGGCGCCCGCCAGCCGATGGTGAAGCTGGGTCCGGCGGTGGTCGCCCTGCCGGCGGGGAGCTTCCTGCAGGCGGTGCCCGCCGCCGAGCGGGCCATGGTCGAGTTCGCCGTGGCCGAAGCCCAGGGCGCGAACCGCATCGCCGACCTCTATTGCGGCGTCGGCACCTTCACCTTCCGCCTGGCCGAGGTCGGCGCCGTCTACGCCGCCGAGGTGAGCGCGCCCGCCATCACGGCGCTGAAGACCGCCCTGGGCGCGGTATCCGGGCTGAAGCCGATCACCGCCGAGGCCCGCGATCTGGTCCGTCGTCCGGTGCTGACCACCGAACTGACCAAGACCGACGTCGTTGTCATCGACCCGCCGCGCGCCGGCGCCGCCGAGCAGACGGTCGAGATCGCCCGCTCCAAGGTGGCCAAGGTCGTCAGCGTGTCCTGCAATCCGGGCACCTTCGCCAAGGACGCCCGCGTGTTGGTCGACGCCGGTTTCCGGCTGGAGAAGGTGCTGCCGGTGGACCAGTTCGTATGGTCGCCCCATATTGAGCTCGTCGGGGTCTTCACGCGGTGACGCCGGCCTGGATGAGCGCGGTATGGACGAGAGACGGACGAGGACAGCCTTCGCGGTCGACGCCCTAGGCCAGCGCGCCAAGGCCGCGGTGAAGGCGGCCTGGTGGACGGCGACCGGAAGTCTCGCACGGTCCCTGACCCAGCCGACCAAGGGCGAGCAGACGACGCGCTTCAAACCCTCGACCGCGCCCGTCGGCAAGAGCGGTCTGCGCCGCGCCTATCTGGAAGCGTTCGAAAAGGACGCGCGCGACGTCGCCAAAGGGCTCTATCCCGCCGTCGAGGACGGTTTCAGCCGTCCCTCGGCCGCTCTGCGCGAGGCCGCCGACTTCATCGCGGACGCCTTCGAGGTCGACCAGCGTCGCCGTCGCGGCGATGGGGTCGAGGTTCGGGATGTGGCCGATAGTCGAGCCTATCCAAACTATTACCGCCAAAACTTCCACTATCAGTCCGGCGGCTGGTTCACGGCCGAGAGCGCCCGGCGCTACGAGGCGCAGGTCGAGGCGCTGTTCTCAGGCACGGCGGGCGCGATGCGGCGACGCGGCCTGTCGCTGTTGGCGAAACACTGGCGCGGGCGCGACCATCGCGACGCAAGGGTTGTCGACGTCGCTTGCGGTTCGGGAGCCTTTCTCAGGGACCTGAAGGCCGCGTTTCCGCGCGCGGCGATCGCGGGCCTGGACCTCTCGGAGGCCTATCTGGCCGAGGCCCGCAAGCGTGTCGGCGGGGGCGGGATCAAGGCCAATGCGGAGACCTTGCCCTTCGCGGATTGCTCTTTGGACGCCGTGACTTGCGTCTATCTTTTCCACGAACTGCCGCCGCGCGTCCGCCCCGTCGTGGCCGCCAGCCTGGCGCGGGTTCTGAAGCCTGGTGGGGTGTTGGTCTTCGTCGACTCCGTACAGCCGAGCGACACGCCGGATCTGGCCCGCTTGCTCGAGGCCTTCCCGGCCTATTTTCACGAACCCTATTACGGCAGCTACGCCGAGACCGACCTGCCGGCCCTGTTCGACGCGGCGGGCTTGAAGGTGATCGGTGAGGATCGGGCCTTTCTGACCAAGGCGCTGCTGCTGGAGAAACCGGCGAGCTGAGTTGCGTCCATTGCCCGGCCTTGGCTAAGCAGGGACGGGGAATAGGGGCGCAGGCTTGGCTGATCGCGACGCGGGACGACGATACGAGGCGCTGGACGGCCTGCGCGGCGTCGCGGCTATCGGCGTCATGCTCTACCACATCGGCGGATGGACCGGCCGGCCTTGGCTGGTCTCGCACGGCTATCTGGCGGTCGACTTCTTCTTCTGTCTGTCGGGTTTCGTCCTGGCCCATGCCTATGGCCGCCGCGATATCGGCTGGCTGGGCTTCATGCGTCAGCGGTTGATCCGGCTGTGGCCGCTGATCGCGCTGACCATGCTGGCCGGCGCGACCGTGATCATCGAGCATCGTGAGCGCGTGCCGGAGTGGCTGGGACTTGGCCTCGTGATGGTCCCGCGCCTCTGGGCGGAGGAGCCGGGGTTCGCGCCGATTTTTCCTTTGAACCCACCGGCTTGGTCGCTGTTCTTCGAGCTGGCCGTCGGCGCGGCGTGGTTCCCGCTACGACGCCTGGGCGTCATGGGGCACGTGCTGATGCTCGTGCTGCTGATCCCGGTGATGGCCTATATCGCCCACGGGATGGGCGGGGTGCTGACGGGGTGGGACCGGGCGACCTTCGTGATCAGCGGGCTGCGCACCGCCTTCGCCTTCCTGTTGGGCTGGGGCTGCTACCGGATCCAACCTTTCACGGGCCTCGCGGCGCCGGCCTGGCTGCTGACCGTGGTCCTGGCCATTGTCCTGAGCTTCCCGTGGACGACCTTGAACTGGCTCTATGACTTCGCCTGCGTGAGCATCGTTTTCCCGCTGATGGTGCTGGTCGGGCGGCGCGACCCGACGGGCGTTTCGGGCGTGCTGTGCCGGATCTCGGGCGCGATCTCGTATCCGCTCTACGCCCTGCACTGGCTGGGCTGGGAGCTGCTGCTGCGGGCCTTCCGGGCGGTGGGCGGCAAGGGCTATCCGCTGGGCTTCGCGGCGGTCGCGATCCCCTTGATCCTTGTCGGCGCCTGGGCCGTGCTGAGGCTCTATGACGAACCCGCCCGCCGCCGGCTGCGGTCGCTCTAAAAAATTCTGGGCGCGATGTCGGATCTGGGCATAGTCCGCCGTCCTTAGGACGGGAAACGAGGATCGCCCATGCTCTACGCCATACTTTGCTACAACCAGGAAGACGTCACCTGCGCCTGGTCCAAGGAGCACGACGACGAGGTCATGCAGAAGCTGGGCGTCGTCCAGGAGCGGCTGACCCGCGAAGGGCGTCTCGGCCCGGTCGCGCGCCTGATGCCGACCACGGCGGCCACGACCCTGCGCAAGGACCGCGATCCGCCGCTGGTGCTGGATGGTCCGTTCGCCGAGACCAAGGAGCAGCTGCTGGGCTTCTACGTCGTCGACTGCGACTCGCTGGACGGCGCGCTGGAGATCGCCAAGGACCTGGGCAAGGCCAATCCCGGCGGCTCGTACGAGATCCGTCCTATCGCCCTGTTCCTGCCCGGAGCGGCTTCAGGAGCCAGTGGCGCATGACCGACCTGGCCTGGATCGAGGGGGCCATCACCGCCGCCCGGCCCCAGGCCATGGCGGCGCTGCTGCGCTATTTCCGCGACATGGACGCGGCCCAGGAGGCGTTCCAGGACGCCTGCCTGCGCGCTCTGAAGGCGTGGCCCAAGAACGGGCCGCCCCGCGATCCGACGGCCTGGCTGATCATGGTCGGCCGCAACGCCGCCATCGACGCGGTTCGCAAGTCCAGCCGCAACACGGTCCTGCCGCCCGAGGAACTGCTGTCCGACCTTGAGGACGCCGAGGCCGAGGCCGCCGAGCGGCTGGACGGTTCGCATTATCGCGACGACGTGCTGCGGCTGCTGTTCATCTGCTGCCATCCGGACCTGCCGGCCACCCAGCAGATCGCCCTGGCGCTGCGGATCGTTTCGGGCCTGTCGGTCCGCGAGATCGCTCGCGCCTTCGTGGTCGGCGAGGCGGCGATGGAGCAGCGGATCACCCGCGCCAAGGCCAAGGTCGGGGCCGGTGACGCGCCCTTCGAGGCGCCAGGGCCGATCGAGCGCGCCGAACGCTTCGCGGCCGTCGCGGCGATGATCTACCTGGTCTTCAACGAGGGCTACTCGGCCAGCGGCAAGGCGGTCGAGGCCAAGGGCGGTCTCTGCGACGAGGCCATCCGTCTGGCGCGCTTGCTGCTGCGTCTGTTCCCGGCCGAGCCGGAGATGATGGGGCTGACGGCGCTGCTGCTGCTGCAACACGCTCGCTCCGAAGCCCGGTTCAGCGCCGACGGCCAGGCGATCCTGCTGGAAGATCAGGATCGAAGCCTCTGGAATCGCAAGATGATTGGTGAGGGGCTGGCCTTGATCGACAAGGCGATGCTGAAGCGAGATCCAGGGCCGTACCAGGTGCAGGCGGCCATCGCGGCCTTGCATGCCCGCGCGGCCAGGCCGGAGGAGACCGACTGGGCCGGCATCGACCAGCTCTATGCGACTCTGGAGATCATGCAGCCGTCGCCGGTGATCACCCTGAACCGCGCCGTGGCGACGGCCAAGGTGCACGGGCCCGAGGCGGCCCTGGAGATGATCGAACCGCTGGCCACGCGGCTGGACGGCTACTTCCACTTCCACGGCGCGCGGGGCGCGTTCCTGCTGCAGAGCGGACACAAGGTCGAGGCGCGCCAGGCCTTTGACCGCGCGATCGCGTTGGCCAACACCGCGGCCGAGGCGGCCAATATCCGCCAGTACCTGGACCGCGTGACCGCCGAGGCGGAAAAATCTTCGACCTAGTGTCGGGCGGCGGACGCTTCGTCCGTCCTTGCCTCGAGACCGCGACGGGCGGTCGTCACCCGCAAAGCCGGAGAACCTGATGACCGACCAACTGCCGCAAGTGACCGGGGTCACCGCCTACATCAATGTCGAGGGCGCGGCGGGGGCCTCTGAGCTCTACCAGCGAGCCCTGGGCGCGCGGGAGCTGGTGCGCATGCCCTACAAGGACGGCGATGAGCGGCTGATCCACTGCCACCTGGAGATCAACGGCGGCAACCTGATGGTCAGCGATTTCTTCCCCGAGCATGGCTTCAATCCGGTGAAGCCTCAGGGCTACACCCTGCATCTGCAGGTGCCCGACGTCGACGCGGCCTGGGCGCGGGCCGTGGACGCCGGCTTCGAGGTGGTGATGCCGATCCAGCTGATGTTCTGGGGCGACCGCTATGGTCAGCTGAAGGATCGGTTCGGGGTGAGCTGGTCGCTGGCCACAACGCCGAAATCGTAAGCCGCGACGAAGCACAAGCGCGTCGCCACTCTCGTCCCTAGGCGGCGCGGGTGGCGGGTCCGTCGGAGCGCGACCAGTCGCGTAGCGGCAGGTGCAACGACGAGCAGGGCGTGACCGGCGTGGGCGCCTCCAGCAGGTCGGTGACGGCGGGACCGCTCAAGAACGGCGCGCCCAGTTCGATGCAGGCGTTCAGCTCGCGGCGGGTGCGCAGCTCGCTGACGCCCTGCCAGATCCGCTTTCGCGTATAGGTCGGACAATCGCGCAGGAACCGTGAGATCGCCGAGAGACGAACGCCCTCGGCGCCTTCGGGCAGGATCAGGGTGACGCTGCTGGCGAAGTCCGGCGGCAGGTCTTCCACCCGGAAGGCGGGGTCGGAGATGCGAAGGTCCACGCGCCCGAAGAACGGCTTCAGATAGGCCTTGATCACCTGCATGGCCGAGAACGACGGCGCGCGAGGCGTGTCGTAGATCGCCGCCGCCAGGCGGGTTCTCGCCCCTCGCGGCAGGGCCTTCAAGTGCGGCAGCAATTGGTCTCGAGCGCTGGGCTTGATCAGGGTCGAGAAGCTGATCGGGAAGAAGGCCACGCCGGCGTCCTGGCCGGCCAGAACCTCGCTCGCGCCTTGCAGGATCGGGATGTCATGGTCGGCGTCGCGGCCGTGAACGGCGTCCGGCGCGTCGATCGCGAAGTCGCTCAGGGCCTCGTCCGGCCGCCACACGGCGATGTTGCCGACGAAGAGCTCGCGCGTGGCGTGGAAGACGCCGCGATAGCCGACGCGGGGACGCGGCGCCGTCACGGGTATATCCCTGAGGGTTTCCAGCGGCGGTTCGCCAGCGACGGAGCCACCCGGCGGCGACACCGAAAGGACGCCGTCCGGCGTGATCCGGCAGACTCGCCCTATGGCGTCCCCCAGGCCCTCGGCGGCCAGCATCGCCTTGAGCTGCTGGACCGGCATGCCCGCGAAGCGCATCACCTCGCCCTTGTCGCCCTCCAGCATGAGCAGGGAGACCTCGCCGTCGCCGCTGTGGCCGAAGAGTTTGGCGTGAAGGTCCCGCGCGAGGGCCTGCAGTTCACGCGCGTCCAGCAGGGTGGCGCGTGGATCGGCCAGTACGAACGAGAACGGCGCCACGAGGCCGTAGCGGCGAGGGAAGAGCCATCGGCTTTCGAGATACGCGCCCGCGACCTTGGCGACGAGCGTGGCCATGGTTTCGGTGTCGGCGAAGGTTAGCTCATCACCAACCATGATCTTCAGGCATGCGAGCGCGGTCATGTCGATGATCCTGAGCCCTCAATGGTTATCGCCCAGCTAGAAGCTCCAGCGACCCACTGTCGCAGGAGTGGCGCGGACAAGCTTGAGCGATCTGGGCGGGAACCTCGGCGAGGCGGTCGAATTGACCAAGGGGATGATCTCTTGGAGGACTCGATGACCCAACCGACCGACAATACCGAACGCTGGGGTGGTCCTGGCGCAAGCCACGAGAACCGAGACAAGCCGCGTCCGGATCCCATCGTGAAGGATCGCGACGACCCCGATCGCTCTAGCCGCCACAGCAAGGTCTCGGGCGGCGGCGGAGAGGCTGATGTGCATCACGCGGCGGATCCCGAACGCAAACGGGACTTCCAAGCCAGCGACGCCGAGCGGGACAAGCCGTAGCGATCCATGATCGAGACCTTCGCGCGTGGCTTGCCCGACGACATCCATCGGCTTGCACAGGACTTGATGGCGGACGTCTGTGGGCGAGACATGTTGATCACGGTCGCCGAGAGCTGCACCGGCGGGCTGACTGCCGCCGTCTTGACCGATGTCGAGGGCTGTTCCCACGGCTTTGACCGGGCCTTCGTGGCCTATACGGATGACGCCAAGCGGGACATCCTCGGCGTGGACCCCGAAATCCTGGAGACGCACGGCGCGGTTTCGCCCCAGGCGGCAATCGCCATGGCGGCGGGCGCACTGGCGCGGTCCAAAGCCGATCTCGCCTTGGCGATCACGGGCTTCGCGGGACGTGGGGCGCCGGGGGAGGAGCCGGGTCTCGTCTATTTCGGGCTTGGTCTGCGGGACCAGCCCTTGCGGTACGAGGTTCGCCGGTTCGGCGACGTCAGCCGCGCGGCGGTGAGGATCGCCTGCCTGCGCACGGTGTTGGCCTTGGCGCGAGGGCTCGTGGCGGCGCCGCTCGTGGTCTAGTCCAGGATCACGGAGTCGTCGGGCGGCGCGGCGATCGACGGCGCGGTCCGCTCGGCGGGCTCGGGACGGAGGATGGCGTTCACGCGGCGGGCCAGGTCCTGCGGCTTGAACGGCTTGATCAGATAGCCAGCCGCGCCTTGCTCGATCGCCTGCATGATCGTGCCGGGATCCCGCTGGGCGGTCATCATCAGGATCTTCGGCTTGTTCCGCCGCGACTTCATCAGCCGCAGGATGTCCAGGCCCGTCATGCCGGGCATGCGGATATCCAGCAGCACGAGACTGAAGCTTTCACGGCCCAGGACCTGCATCGCCGTATCCGACGCCGCGGCCGACGAGACCTTGTAACCCTGCTGGGTCAGGACCAGGTCCACGAACTGGCGGACCATGGGGTCGTCATCGACGATCAGGACCTTGCTGGACATCAGGCGGCCGCCTCGCGCTCGATCCGGCGCTCTAGGCGGGCGATCCATTGGGCCAGGACCCGCTCGGCGCCGTCCGCGGCCGTCCGCGCCGCGGCGAAGGCCATCTTGGAGGGTTCACCGGCCCGGCAGCAGTCTTCCAGGACGCGCGCGGCATTGGTCAGGCGGTTGAAGCCGAGAAGGCCCGCCGAACCCGCGAGCGCATGCGCCTCGTCCGCCAGGGATCGCCCGCCGGAATTTCGCAGCGCCCGACCCAGCTGGTCGTGCAGCAGGCGGGCCATCTTCAGGCTGGCCTCGAAACCCATCAGGGCCTCAAGCGCGTCTCGGGCCTCGCGTTCGTCCTCGGTTTCGTCGCTGGCCTTGCCGGCGGATCGATCCGGCGCCGCGCCCAACAGGTGGGTCTCCAGCGCCTGCTCCAGGTCCGCCTCGGAGAGCGGTTTGAGCAGGTGCCCCGACATGCCGGCGGCCTTGCAGGTGGCGATCTGGTCGGGCGAGCCGCCGGCGGTCAGGGCCACGATCGGCGCTTCGGAGAGGCCCCGTCGGCGGATTTCCCGCGAGGCGGCGCGGCCGTCCATGACCGGCATATGCACGTCCATCAGGACCAGGTCGTAGCTGGTGCGTTCCAAGGCCGCCACGGCCTGGGCGCCGTCGTCGGCCAGATCGACGATGCAGCCACGACGCTCCAGCAGCGCCTTGAACAGTTCGCGGTTCAGCTCGGTGTCGTCCACCAGCAGCACGCGTCGCCCGTCGAAGCGGCGGGGGGCTCGAGCGGCCGCGATAGCGACCACGGGCGCGGCGACCGGCAGATCGATCTCGAACCAGAAGGTCGAGCCTTCGCCCAGCTTGCTTTCGACCCCGATCATGCCGCCCATCAGTTCGACAAGCTCGCGCGAGATCGCCAGGCCAAGGCCCGTACCGCCGAATTGGCGGCTGATGGAGTCGTCGGCCTGGGCGAAACGGTGGAAGAGGCGGCCCAGGGCGTCTGGGGCGATACCGACGCCCTCGTCGATGACCGAGAGGCGCAGGCGTCGGCGACCGGCTGGAGCGTCCAGCAGCGCGATGTCGACCGTCACCGAGGCGTCCAGGGTGAACTTCACGGCGTTGGACAGCAGGTTCAGCAGCACCTGGCGCAGGCGGAAGGCGTCACCCTCGACCCAGCCGGCGATGCGTCCCGAACGCCGCAAGGCCACGCCATGGTCGGCGGCCTGAGGCTCCAGCATGGCCAGGGTGTCGGCGACCAAGTCATCGAAGCTGAACGACTTGGCTTCCAAGGCCACGGCCCCGGCGTCCAGCTTGGAATAGTCCAGGATGTCGTCGATCAGCACGTTCAGGCCTTCGCCGGCCGAGCGGACACGCTCGGCGTAGCGGCGATCGGTCGGGGTAAGATCTCCGCTGTCGGTCAGCAGGCGCGAGAAGCCGATCACGCTATTCAGCGGCGTGCGCAACTCATGGCTCATGGTCGCCAGGAACTCGGCCTTGGCGCGGGCGGCGTCCTCGGCGGTGTCCTTGGCGACGGCCAGTTGTTCGGCCATGGCCGACAGGCTCAGAGTCTGGCGCTCCAGAGCGTCCTGGGCCTCGATGCGGGCGGTCTGGTCCTGGACCTGGGCGATGAAGTGTTTCGGCGCGCCGTCCGGCGCGCGCACCAGCGACACCGACAGGTGGACCCAGACCAGGCGTCCGTCCTTATGGAGGTAGCGCTTGTCCATGCCGTAGCTCTGGATCTCGCCATCCAAAAGCTGATGCAGCAGGGTCAGGTCCTTTTCCAGGTCGTCGGGATGGGTGATGGCCTGGAAGTCGGTCGTCGCCATTTCCTCGGCCGAATAGCCGACGATGTCGCAGAAGGCGTCGTTCACCTTGTTGAAGGCGCCGTCCAGGCTGACCAGAGCCATGCCGACGGCGGCGTGGTCGAACGAGGTCTCGAAGATCTCCAGCTGCGCCTTGCGCTCCGAAATGTCGTGCATCAGGGCGGTGAAGCCCCAACCGTCCGGGCCCTCGGCGCCGCTGATGGCCAGCTCGATCGGAAAGGTCTCGCCCGACTTGCGCTGGGCGGGCACCTCGATGCGCTGGTCGATCACGGCGCTCTGGCCGGTGCGCAGGAAGCGAGCCATGCCCTTGTCGTGGGCCGGGCGGTGTTCCTGCGGGATGATGAAGTCGCTGAGGCGCTGGCCGATCGTCTCTTCCGCCGTCCAGCCGAAGGTCTTCTCGGCGAAGCGGTTCCAGCCGGTGACGTGGCCGGTTTCGTCGATGGTGACGATGGCCTGATAGGCGTTGGCCACGACCTTGCTGGCGCGCGCCTCGCTGGCCCGGAGCTGGTTCTCGCTGCGGCTCAGGGCCTCGAAGGCCGCCTTCCGCGCGGTGACGTCTTCCAGCACGCCGAAGATCGATACGACCTTGCCCGCCTCGTCGTACTCGCAGGTCGCGCGGCCCAGGCCCAGGCGGGTCTGGCCATCAGCGCGGAGCAGGCGCAGCTCGTGCTCCACGAGGCGCTCACCCTTGACGGTCCGGGCGAAGGCCTGGCGGGCGCCTTCACGGTCGTCGGGGTGGTAGAGCTCCAGCCAGTTATCGGAGGTCGGCGTGAACGCCTCGCGCGCCAGGCCGTAGATCTTGTAGACCTCGTCAGACCAATGAATCGTGTCGGTCAGCAGATCGGCGCGCCAGTGACCGACGCCCGAGATGGTCTCGGTCATCTGCAGGAGGCGGCTCTCTTCCTGCAGCCGGCGTTCGGCACGGGTCTTCTCAAGCTGTCCGACCACGGCCGTGGCCAGCATGCGCAGTTCGGCGGATTCACGGGGCGTCAGAGCAGGCCGGGGCTTGTCGTCGATCAGGCAGAGCGTTCCGAGGTTATGGCCCTCCGCGTCGCTGAGCACGGCGCCGGCGTAGAAGCGGATGTTCGGATCGCCGGTGACCAGCGGATTGTCGGCGAAGCGCGGATCCTGGGTCGCGTTCTCGACCACCATGACCTCGCCCGGCGGCAGCTGGATCGCGTGGGCGCAGAAGGCGTGGTCTCGTGGCGTCGAGCAGGCGGCCAGGCCCTGTCTGGACTTGAACCATTGCCGGTCGCGATCGATCAGCGACACCAGGGCGATCGGCACGTCGAAGAGCTCGGTCGCGCACCGGGTGATCTCATCGAAGGCAGGCTCGGGCGCCGTGTCCAGCACGCGATAGGAGACGAGCGCGGCGAGGCGATCGCTTTCGGACATTCGGCGCTTCTCAACTCTGCGATGCAAACCTTTGCAGCGTCGGGCGTACTTTGCGCGAAACAGCCTTGCCAATTGCTGATCCGGACCGGCGCTCGGCGTGCGACCGATTGGCGCACGGCCCGTCGGCACACGTAAGTTCTTGTTATGTTCTCATCGCTGGCGCATAGTGCCGCCATGGCCGAGGCAGTGAAGCTGGGGCCCGCGCCCAGGGGGCGTGGGGCGAAATCCAATCGGACCGGACGTTTCGAGGCGCAGGCGCGCGAAGTGTTCGACGACGGCTGGGGCGAGGAGGACGAGCCTCGGCAGCTGAAGACCGAGCTGCAGCCGATGAAGTCGCGGACGATCATCGCCCGCAACCAGAGTCCTGATGTCGGCTTCGATCGCTCGATCAATCCGTATCGGGGATGCAGCCACGGCTGCATCTACTGCTACGCCCGGCCGGCCCACGCCTATCTGGGGCTGTCGCCCGGCCTGGATTTCGAGAGCAAGATCTTCTTCAAGCCCCATGCGGGCGAACTTCTGGAGAAGGAGCTGGCCAGGGCCAGCTACAAGCCGGCGACGATCCATATCGGGGGCGACACCGACCCCTATCAGCCCGACGAAAAGCAGCTGCGCGTGACCCGGCAAGTGATCGAGGTGCTGGACCGCTACAGCCACCCGTTCACGATCATCACCAAGTCCGCCCTGATCCTGCGCGACATCGACGTGCTGAGCCGGATGGCGGCGCGAAAGCTGACACGGGTGGCGATCTCGATCACGACCTTGGACCGCAAGCTGGCGCGGAGCATGGAGCCGCGCGCGGCGACGCCGGGCAAGCGGATCGAGGCGGTGCGGCGGCTGACCGAAGCCGGGGTGCCGGTGACGGTTATGTTCGCGCCGGCCATTCCGGGGCTCAACGACCACGAGGTCGAGGCGGTGCTGGAGGCCTCGGCCAAGGCCGGCGCGCGGGGAGCGGGCTACGTGGCCCTGCGCTTGCCGCGCGAGATCGCCCAACTGTTCGAGGAATGGCTGGAGGCCGACCATCCCGACCGCGCCCGCAAGGTGATGTCCCTGGTCCGCCAGATCCGCAAGGGCGAGACCTACAACGCCAGTTGGGGCGAGCGGATGATCGGTGACGGGCCAGTCGCCGAGGTGCTGCGCCAGCGTTTCCACCTGGCGGTGAACAAGTTCGGTCTCGACCAACCCTGGACCCCGCTGGACGCCAGCCAATTCACGCCGCCGAGGAAGGCAAGCCCGCAGTTGGATCTGTTTGGGTAGGGGGCGGGGCCGTAAATGGTGGTTGTCGGGTATTGGTGGTGAGCGGACGTCTGCACTAACGTGAGAAATCAATCAGTGCTGGCAGCCCCACCTGCTTGGAGGCGGCTTCGAACTCTGACCTTTCGAGCGGTCCTACGATACGTTCGGGATTGTCACCCCAGCCCCGCTTTTCCTCGGCGACACGACGGAAGTAGAAATACTCATCCCGGTCCGCCCGGTGGCGCGCAATGACGATGTGCGTCGCGTTACCGCCAGCGGCAAACACATCGGGACCAGGCAATCCGTCAACCGCGCATCCGCCTTCAGGACCGTCCGGGCAGCGGAAAAGCGCGCGGTCATTACTGTCTGCAACGTACATGACGTAGAAGGGGCGGCTGACCTCTTGGACCACGGGGGAGCAGCCGACCAGAAGTGCGGTCGAGAGACCCAGAACGGCCATGCGTGTCCCGAACATACCGAACTGGTAGCAGACGTTCCCGTAGTCTCGAAGAGGTCGAAAGCCGCCCTACGCCCGGAGGCGACCAATCTGAGGTTTTCGCCGGTAGACGGTCTCAAGACTCTCCAGTGCTGATGTCTCGGACCGCACAAGCCTTGTCCCTGTCGGTGACGCGAAAATCGCAGATCAGTCGGATTTCATCAGGATAGGCCGGTCCGACCCAGACCAGTGTCGCGACAATGGGATTGCCCTGGCCGTTGACGCGGCGGATCTGGAGACTCTGACGATGCGGGCCGTCCAACCGGAACTCGTGGCGTGCGGCGCGTGATACGCAAGCCTCGCCGAGGATGTCGCAGGACGAAATCCGTTGGTCCGGCGCCAAGGTTCCCGATCTCGACGGATCGCTGCCCTTTTCCCCATAGATGATCATCAATTGAGTTGCCGCCGCGAGGGCTTCCTTGCCTTTCGCATCGATAACGACGCTGGGCATGACAGGACGCCAGTAGGCGGCGTGGGCGGCGTACGCACCGACACTGACGGCGATCACCGAAACGACGGTGAGCGCAAACGCGCGAACATGGAATATCACCGGCACGCCCTATGGTTGTTCGTCGCCCTTGATAGGCGAGGTTGAAAGGGATCACAACGAGCGGCCACGCGTGCGTCCTTGCCGCTGCGCTACTCGCTCCTGGCCTTTCGCCCTTGACCCGACCTCGCCCGCTGGCCAAGCAGGGGCATGATCTCCGTCGTCCTCGTCGCTTCAGAAGACCTGCAAGGTCTGGCCGCCCAGCTGGCCATGCTGGTGCCCGCCGCCGTGGACGGGCTGGTCAAGGAGGTGATCCTGGTCGCCGACGGCGAGGCCGGAGTCGAGGCCCTGGCCGAGGACAGCGGCGCGCGCCTGGTGAAGGCGTCGGGCGAGGTCGCCGCGCGCCTTTCGGCCGGCGCCGCCGTGGCCAAGGGCGACTGGATCCTGACCCTGCGCGCGACGCCGATCCTGCGTGAGGGCTGGCGTGAGCCGGTCGAGAAGCATCTGGCGGGCGGGTCGGGGGCTTCGGCTTTCTTGACCGCGCCGGGCGGCCTGCTGGGCAGGCTGTCGCCCCGCCTGCACGGCGTGTTCGTGCGCCGGCTGGACTGGCCCGCGAGCGGTGGTGACGAGAAGGTGCTGGCGAAGGCCTTGAAGGCCAAGAGCCTCAGGTACTGAGCGGTCCAGCGATCACGGCTGCTGCAGCTGGCTCATCAATTGATCGATCGAGGTCGGCTGGGCGATCTGCGGATCCAGGCGGAAATCCACCTGCCGTGCGCCGCTGGCCACGGCGTCGAGGGTCTTGTTCTCCGCGCCTAGGAGCCGGCGATAGGTCCAGTAGCTGGCCATCACCTTCTCGACATAGTTGCGGGTCTCCTGGAAAGGCAGGCTTTCGATCAGCAACAGCGTGTCGCAGTCCGCGCCCAGCTGGGCCGCCGTCCTGTTGAGCGTCGCCGGGCCGCCGTTATAAGCCGCGACGGCGCGGAGGATGTCGGGGCTTTTGACGCCGCGATCCATCAGCCAGGTGAAGTAGTCCTGGCCGGCCCGCAGATTGTAGGCGGGGTCGAACAGGGGGGACTTGTCGGCCAGCAGCTTGTCGTCACCGACCACGTCGGCGGCTGAGGAAGGACGAACCTGCATCAGGCCGACCGCGCCGGCGTTGGAGACGGCCATCGGATCGAAGCGGCTCTCCTGACGCACCAGGGCGTAGACCATGGCCTTGTCGATGGTGAAGCCGCCGACGGGATCCAGCGGGGGCAGGGGATAGTCCTCGCCGCCGACCCGCCGCACAGGCCGGCCGCCGTTCAGCGGCGCGTTGGCGTTGAGGGCGAGGGCCAGGGCGGTCCAGTCGTCGCGCAGTTCCGGCGTCTCCGCCAGCGACAGCCCGGCGCGCAATTCCAGACCCGCCTCGCGCCAGCGCCCGACCTGGGCGAGGGCGGCGGCGCGGCGCGCACGCGGATCGCTCTTCACCAGTTGGTCCAGCGAAGCCGTGTCGGGACCCGCATAGCTGATGCGGGTCAGCAGGCTGGCGATCGGGTCGTGGCTGGCTTCAGTAAGGGTCACGCCGGCCAAGGACAGCTGACGGGCGGCGATCATGCCGTAGAAGGTGTGTGGCGAGCGGGCGGCGTCGGCGAGCAGCGCCTGGGCTTCGCGGCCCTGGCCGGCCTGGCTGGCCACGCGCGCGGCCCAGAAGGCGCCGGCGGCGCGCAGCCACTCGTCCTCGTTCTGGTCGTGGGCGACCTGTTCGAAATATCTCTGAGCCGTGCGGGCGTCGCCGAGACGATAGGCCGAAAGGCCCGCGATCCAGCGTTCGCCGCCGGCCACCGCCAAGGTCAGGGCCTTGCTGACATCGCCGGAATAGTAGGCCTCGCGGGCGGCGCGCCCCTTGTCGGCGGGCGGCGGGGCGGTCTCGTCGCCGATGAAGAGTTCGGGGACCGGCGGGGCTTCGCCACGCTTGGGCTTGCGCTTGACGGCCAGGGCGTAGACCCGATCGGCGCCAGCTTCCTCGGAATAGGTCTCAAGCCAGGTCGTGAGGTCGGTGTAGCTGGCCGAATAGCGGGTCGGGTGCATGACCTTGGCGAAGGCCAGGCGGCCGGCCAAGCTGCGGTCGCGCGCATTGGCGAACGCGGCCTCGGCGGCGTCGAAGTCGCCGCGATCGGTGGCGGCGAAGGCGGCGCGATAGTAGCGGACATCATCCTGGGACAACGGGTCGAGGGCGCCCGCATGCGCGACCATGGTGGTCGCGCAGAGCACGAGGGCCGAAAGAACGGCCAAAGGGCGAGCCCAAAGCTGCAAAAACGTTCCGCGCTCCCCCGCAGGGCGCGTCCCCCGTTCCGACTGGTGGCGAAACTTAGTTCGGGCGGTCCGGGCGATCAAGCCGCTCGGTCAGCGTCAGAAGGTCCTGCCAGGCCTTCTTCTTCTGCGCGGGCGTCCGCAGCAGGAAAGCGGGGTGCAGGGTCGGCATGGCGGGCAGTTCGGTCGCCTTGTCGTCGGAGACCCATTCGAACCAGCGGCCGCGCATCGACAGGATGCCCTCATCGCGCTTCAGCATCGCCTTGGCCGACGCCCCGCCGGCCAGCAGGAGCATCTTCGGCTGGACCAGGGCGATGGCGCGCTCGACGAAGGGGGCGCAGACGGCCTGTTCCTGCGGCGTGGGCGTACGGTTGCCGGGCGGGCGCCAGAAGACGGTGTTGGTGATGAAGACGCGGTCTTCCAGGCCGGCGGCCTTCAGCATGCGGTCCAGCAGCTTGCCGGCGCGGCCGACGAACGGCTGGCCTTGGGCGTCCTCGTCGGCGCCGGGGCCTTCGCCGATCACCATCAAGGGCGCGTTGGCGACGCCGCGCGAGAACACCGCCTGCTTGGCGCCTTGGGTCTTCAGCGAGCAGCCGTCGAAGGCGGCGATCGCGGCGGCCAAGCTCTCAAGATCGTCGCAGGCCGCCGCGGCGGCCTTGGCGGCGGCGACAGCCGTGCCGACATCGGGACCGCGCGCGATGGCGAGGCCCGGGCGGGCGACCGGCGGCGGGGGAGGCGGCGGCTGGCTCTTGGCCCGCAGCATCGCCGCGCCCTCGGCGAGTCGGTCGATCGGCGCGTCCGCGTACGACGCCTCGACCCCCGCATCGGCCCAAAAGGCCAGCAGGCTTTCGACGGCGCGTTGATCGACGGCGAGGCTCATGAGACGGTCTTACCGCGTAATGTCGCCAGTCTCCACGCTGCGGCGCAGCAAAAAAGCGAGATCAGGTGCTTGACCGCCCATGCGTCAGGTTCGGATAAGCTCTGATTCAAACAGTCATAAGACAGGTCCCGTCCGAGCAAGCGACGGGACCAGCCGGGAGATCTCATGAGCGAAGACCTCGAACGCGAGTCGATGGAATACGACGTCGTCATCGTCGGCGGCGGTCCTGCCGGTCTCTCGGCGGCCATCCGGCTCAAGCAACTGGCGGCCAAGGCCGGGACCGAGATCTCGGTGGCGCTGCTGGAAAAGGGCTCGGAAGTCGGCGCCCACATCCTGTCCGGCGCGGTGATCGACCCCAAGGGCCTGGCCGAGCTCTTCCCGAACTGGAAGGCGGAAGGCGCGCCGCTGGAGACGCCGGTCACCAAGGACCGCTTCAAGATCCTGGGCCCGCAGGGCGAGCTCAGCCTGCCGATGTTCGCCATGCCGCCGTTCATGCACAACCACGGCTGCTACATCGCCTCGCTGGGTAACCTGACCCGCTGGCTGGCCGGCAAGGCCGAGGAACTGGGCGTCGAGATCTACCCGGGCTTCGCGGCTTCGGATCTGGTCTGGAACGAAGACGGTTCGGTGAAGGGCGTCGTGGTCGGCGTGGTCGGCATCGGCAAGGACGGCCACCACAAGCCGGACTTCCAGCCGGGCATGGAGCTGCACGGCAAGTACGTCTTCATCGCCGAGGGCGTACGCGGCTCGCTGGCCAAGCAACTGATCGCCAAGTTCAAGCTGGACGAGGGCAAGTCGCCGCAGAAGTACGGCCTCGGCATCAAGGAGCTGTGGCAGGTTCCGCCCGAGCAGCACCAGCCGGGCCTGGCCGAGCACACCACCGGCTGGCCGCTGGACAACAGCACCGGCGGCGGCAGCTTCATGTACCACTTCGGGGACAACTACGTGGCCATCGGCTACGTCGTGCACCTGAACTACAAGAACCCATGGATCTCGCCCTTCGACGAGTTCCAGCGCTTCAAGCAGCATCCGGGCGTGCGTCCGTACCTGGAAGGCGGCAAGCGCATAGCCTACGGCGCGCGGGCCATCACCGAGGGCGGCTACCAGTCCGTGCCGAAGCTGACCTTCCCGGGCGGAGCGCTGATCGGTTGCTCGGCCGGCTTCGTCAACGTGCCGCGCATCAAGGGCAGCCACAACGCGGTGAAGACCGGCATGCTGGCCGCCGAGGCCGCCTATGAAGCGGTCCAGGCCGGCCGCGCCAGCGACGAGCTGACCGCCTACCAGACCGCCTACGAGAAGTCCTGGGTGGCCAAGGAACTGAAGGTTGTCCGCAACGCCAAGCCGATGCTGGGCAAGTTCGGCACGGCCCTGGGCGGCGCGATCAGCATGTTCGACATGTGGTGCACCCACCTGTTCGGCGGCTTCTCGTTCTTCGGCACCATGAAGCACGAGAAGACCGACGCGGCCTCGACGGGCCTGGCCAAGGACTTCAAGCCGATCGTCTACCCCAAACCCGACGGCGTGATCAGCTTCGACAAGCTGAGCTCGGTGTTCCTGTCGGCCACCAACCACGAGGAAGACCAGCCGGCGCACCTGAAGCTGAAGGACCCGTCGGTCCCGATCTCGGTGAACCTGCCCAAGTACGGCGAGCCGGCGCGTCTCTATTGCCCGGCCGGCGTCTACGAGGTGCTCTACAACGAGCAGGGTCAGGATCCGCGCTTCCAGATCAACGCCCAGAACTGCGTCCACTGCAAAACCTGCGACATCAAGGATCCGTCGCAGAACATCGTCTGGACCACGCCGGAAGGCGGCGGCGGCCCCAACTACCCGAACATGTAGGGCTTTCTCGCCTGCGACAGAGCAGCCTCCCGGGCCCGCCCGGGAGGCTTTTTGTTGCGGACCGCCTCGAAACCTCGGAGGGTGCGGGGATGACGCGTATCAAAGTCCTCCTCGCCTGTGTTTCCGTCGCGGCCCTGGCCGCTTGCGCCTCCGAGCCCCGCCAGATCACGATGCGCGGCCCGGTCAACACCCGGGCGATGATGTTCGACACCCGCTCCTCGTATGGCCAGTTCCTGGCCGGCCAGGCGGCGCTGCGCGACGGCAAGTCCAAGGAGGCGGCCACCTATTTCGGCACGGCCGCCGTGCTGGGCGAGGACCCCGGCGTGATCGGCGAGCGATCGTTCACCGCGCTGCTGATGGCCGGCGAAATCACACGGGCGGCGGCGCTGGCCCCGACCGAGGCCGACGCGAACGAGGCGATCAAGCGCCTGGGCGTGGTGACCCGCATGGTCGAGGCCCTCGCGACGGGCAAGGGCAAGGACGCCCAGCTCCTTCTGAAGTCCGAAGCGCCGGGTTTCCCGCATCAACAGGCGACCGCGCTTCTGGCGCCCTGGATCGCGGCGGCGGCTGGGGATGACGAGGGCGCGATCGTCCAGCCGACCCTGCGCAATGACAAGCTGGTCCAGTATTTCGGCCAGCAAGGTCAGGCGCGCCTGTTCGAACGGGCCAAGCGCTATGACGAGGCCGAGACCGACTACAAGGCCCTGACCTCCAATACGAGCACGGCCAGCATCTTCACGCTCGACTACGGCGGCTTCCTGGAGCGCCGCAAGCGCCATGCCGACGCCGTGGCCCTGTACGACACCGCCCTGCGCAGCGCGCCCAACGACCTGGGTCTGAAGCGGGCCCGCGCCCGCGCGGTCGCCAAGGGCGCGCCGCCGGCGATGCCGACGCTGCGCCAGGGCGCGGCCGAGGGTCTGGTGGCCTGCGCCGCGACGTTCGCGGGTGAGCGTCAGGCTCAGTTTGCTCTGGCCTATCTTCGCCTTGCCCTGCGCCTGGATCCGGCCCGCGACGAGGCCTGGGTGCTGGTTGGCGACCTCCTGAACCAGAACGAGGACCCGCAGGGCGCCCTCGAGGCCTATGCCCACGTCCTGCCAGGCTCGC
Source organism: Caulobacter sp. GW821-FHT11E10 (assembly GCF_058808375.1). NCBI lineage: Bacteria > Pseudomonadati > Pseudomonadota > Alphaproteobacteria > Caulobacterales > Caulobacteraceae > Caulobacter > Caulobacter sp. GW821-FHT11E10. Next base: position 315,804 of record NZ_JBXARP010000004.1, on the reverse strand, counting down.
CGCACTACGCCTCGGCCCAGAGCAAGAGCGCCTGGGCCTGGAACGATCTCGGCGACAAGGTCAAGGCGCTGGCCGTGGCGCGCGCCGCCGCGACCGCTGCGCCGGAGAACCGCGACGCCCAGGTGGCCCTGGCCGATCTGCTGCGCGCCGGTGGCCAATGGAACGAGTCGGTGGCCGTTCTTGATCCGATCGTCGCCCGCGAGAGCGCCGATCCCGACTGGCGCCTGCTTTACCTGCGCGCCGTCGCGCTGGAGCAGGCCAACCGCTGGCCCGAGGCCGAGCGCGACCTGCGGGCGGCGCTGAAGGCCAATCCGGACGAGCCTGAGCTGTTGAACTTCCTCGGCTACTCCTGGATCGACCGCAACGAACACCTCGCCGAGGCCCTGGGCATGGTCCAGAAGGCGGTCAATGCGCGGCCGCAGTCGGGGGCGATGCTCGACTCGCTGGGCTGGGCCTATTACCGCCTCGGGGACTACAAGAACGCTGTCGAGAAGCTTGAAGCGGCCGTCGAGATGGAGCCGGGCGATCCAGACGTGAACGGCCACCTCGGTGACGCCTACTGGAAGGTCGGCCGCAAGACCGAGGCTGAGTTCCAATGGCGCCGCGTCCTCACCCTTGAGCCCGACGAGAAGCAGAAGGCCGAGGCCGAGGCCAAGCTGAAGAACGGCCTGGGTCCCACGGGGCCCGCGGTGAAGTCGACGATCGCCCACAACTGAGCTATCGGCTTTGGGTCCTTCCCAGCTGGGTCAGAGAAATCATGCGGCTGTCCGCCTTCGCCCCGGCCAAGGTCAATCTGTTCCTGCACGTGGGCGGGCCGGATAGCGAAGGCTATCACCCGATCTCCAGCCTGATGGTGTTCGCCGACGTCGGTGACCACGTGATGATCCAGCCCAGCGACGCGCCGGCCTTCGAGGCCTCGGGCCCGTTCGGCGGCGGGGTCCCGATCGACGGCGACAATCTGGTGGTTCGCGCCGCCAAGGCCTTCCATGCCCGGCTGGGCGGTCCGATCCCGCCCTATCGCCTGATCCTCGACAAGCGCCTGCCGATCGCGGCGGGCCTGGGTGGCGGCTCAAGCGACGCGGGAGCTGCTCTGAAGCTGCTGCGTGACGCGCTCGCGCCCGACATGGCCGACGAGATCCTGGAGCCGCTGGCGGCTAGTCTGGGCGCCGACGGCGCGGCCTGTTTTCGCGCCACGGCCTTGCTGGCCGAGGGGCGGGGAGAGGCGCTATCGCCCGCGCCGACCCTGCCCGAACTGCACGCCGTGCTCGTCAATCCCGGGGTCCCGTCGCCGACTGGCGCGGTCTATCGCGCCTATGACGCGGCGGTGCATCCCGAGGGCGCGGAACGGCCGTTCATGCCATCCGACCTGGAGAGCATAGAAGAGGTCGCCGCCTGGCTGGCTGCGGCCACGCGCAATGATCTCGAAGCGCCCGCCGTCGCCCTGGAGCCGCGTATCGGCGAGGTGCTGGACGTCCTGCGCGACGAGCCGGAAAGTCTGCTGGTCCGGATGTCCGGCTCCGGCGCGACCTGTTTCGCGCTCTGCGCCGGCGACATCGAGGCCGAGGGCCTGGTCGAGCGCCTGGAGTCGATGCGGCCGGACTGGTGGGTGCGGCGCTGCCGCCTGGGTTAGAGGCTAGAGCTAGGAGTGGGACATGAAGCGCCGTGACGTTCTGACCGGGCTGGGCGGCCTCGCCGCCGCGCCGAACCTGGCCGCCGCTCAGATCCTGAACCTGGGGCCGTCGCCGATCGTGCCGGGCCCTGGCGATGTCGTCGTCGGCCTGGAGACCAGCCTGGGGACCATCGTCGTCGCCCTGAAGGCCAGGCAGGCGCCGCTGACGACGGCCAACTTCCTGCGATACGTGGACGAGAAGCGCTACGACGGCGCCAGCTTCTGGCGCGCGGCCAAGGCACCGAGCGCGATCGACTATGGCCTGATCGAGGGCGGCCTGCAGGGCGACACCCGCAAGCTGCTCCCGCCCGTCGCGCATGAATCGACGACCCAGACCGGCCTGAAGCATGTCGACGGCACGGTGTCCCTGGCCCGCATGGCGCCGGGCACCGGCAATTCCGACTTCTTCATCTGCGTCGGCGAGGCGCCGTACCTGGACGCCAATCCGACGGCGGAGGGCGACAACCAGGGCTTCGCGGCGTTCGGTCAGGTGCTGAAGGGCATGGAGATCGTCCGCAAGATCCTGAACCTGCCCACGCCCGGCAAGTCGGTGAACCCGGTGATGGAGGGGCAGATCCTGGAGCCGGCCGTGCCGATCGTGAGCGCGCGTCGTCTCTGACCACGACAAGACGGCAAAGAGAAAGGGCGCGGAAGGTTTCCCTTCCGCGCCCTTCGCCTTTCGGGACGAACCCTATGCCAGCCTTAGCTGTGGTAGGCGCGTTCGCCGTGTTCCGAGATATCCAGGCCTTCTTCTTCGGCTTCCGGCGAAGCCTTCAGACCGATGACCAGCTTGATCAGGAAGAAGACGATCGCCGAGGCGACGGCCGACCACAGGATCGTGACGCAGACGCCCTTCAGCTGGGCCATGACCTGGGTGCCCAGGTTGTAGGCCAGAGCGTCGCAGGTCGAGAAGTCGCCGTCCTTGCCGCAGGTCGTGTAGTCGACGATGCCGGCGCCGCCCCAGGCGGGGTTGACCAGCAGGCCGGTGCCGATAGCGCCGACGATGCCGCCGATGCCGTGGATGCCGAAGGCGTCCAGGCTGTCGTCGTACTTCAGGGCGTTCTTCACGACCGAGCAGAAGAAGATACAGATCGGCGAGACGACCAGGCCCAGGATGACCGCGCCCATCGGGCCGGCGAAGCCGGCGGCCGGGGTGATGGCCACGAGACCGGCGACCACGCCCGAAGCCAGGCCCAGGGCCGACGGCTTCTTGCGGGTGACCCACTCGACGATGATCCACGACAGGCCGGCGGCCGCGGTGGCGACGAAGGTGTTGATCATGGCCAGCGAGGCGTAGCCGTTCGACTCGAGGTTCGAACCGGCGTTGAAGCCGAACCAGCCCACCCACAGCAGACCAGCGCCCACGAGGGTCAGGGTCAGCGAGTGCGGGGGCATCGGCTCCTTGCCGTAGCCTTGACGCTTGCCGAGGATCAGGGCGCCGACGAGGGCGGCGATACCGGCGTTGATGTGGACGACGGTGCCGCCGGCGAAGTCCAGGGCGCCGAAGCCCCAGATCAGGCCGGACTTGACCGGAGCGGTCGGGGCCAGCGCGATGGCGTCAGGACCCGGCCACCACCAGACCATGTGCGCCATCGGATAGTACGACAGCAGCGGCCACAGGACGGCGAAGGCGACGATGGCGGCGAACTTCATGCGCTCGACCAGCGAACCGACCACCAGGGCGGCGGTGATCGCCGCGAAGGTCGACTGGAACGAGATGAAGGTCAGCTCGGGGATCACCACGCCGGTCGAGAACGTCGCCACATTGCTGGCGGGCGTCACGTCCTTGAGGAACAGGCGTCCAAGGCCGCCCACGAAGCTGTCCCAGCTGCCGCCATCGGTGAAGGCGAAGCTGTAGCCCCACAGGACCCAGGTGACGAAGCCGATCAGGGCCACGGTCGAGACCTGCATCATGACCGACAGCATGTTCTTGGCGCGCACCAGGCCGCCGTAGAACAGCGCCAGGCCCGGCAGGATCATCAGCAGGACGAGCAGGGAAGAGGTGAGCATCCACGCGTTGTCGCCTTTGTCGTTCTTGTCGACGATGGCGGGCGCGGGAGCAGCGGCGGGAGCGGGCGTGGCGGCCGGAGCCGGGGCGGCCTCGGCGGGCGCGGCGGCGGCGGCCGGCGCGGGCGCGGCCTCCTGGGCGAACGCGGTCGCCCCCAGCGGAGCCCCCGCGATGGTCGCGGCGAGCATAAGCCCGGCCAGCGGTTTGAAGGTGAGTTTCATCGTCGGTATCCCCTTTTCCCGATGCTTACAGAGCGGCCGAGCCGGTTTCGCCGGTGCGGATGCGGACGGCTTCCTCGACATTGAGGACGAAGACCTTGCCGTCGCCGATCTTCCCGGTCGCCGCGGCGGCCTTGATGGCTTCGACGGCCTTGGCGGCCGACGCGTCGTCCACGACCGCTTCGAGCTTCACCTTGGGCACGAAGTTCACCTGGTACTCGGCGCCCCGGTAGATTTCGGTCTGGCCCTTCTGGCGCCCGTAGCCCTTCACTTCAGACACCGTCAGACCTTCAACGCCGGCGGCGACAAGCGCTTCGCGCACCTCGTCCAGCTTGAAGGGTTTGACGACCGCTATGATCAGTTTCATCCGCCTTGCTCCGACCCGCCGAGCCGCGGGCTTGCTTTGCTTGGTTTCGGGAAGCGAAACCGCCCCCGGTGTGATCACCGCCGACGCCGCCATTACGCGCTGCATCGTTTTCCCCGGCGCGGTCACGCTATCGGCGACGGTTCGGTGACGGGCCCCGTGAGCAAGATTTTGGAAAGGAAATGGGCAAGGCGCCTAAAAATAGGGCGGTGAGCGCTTCGAATGCGTCAGAAAGCGGCGTTCTGGCCTGACGGGAGGGTCCTGGCCGGGGCCTTGCCTCTTGTCCTAGGCTGTCAGAATCCCCACCGCCCAGCTTCGGAGCTCCCGGACATGTCGCCCCTCGCCATGAAGATCGCGCCCTGGGTGTTGTTGGTGATGTCCAACATCTTCATGACCTACGCCTGGTACGGCCATCTTAAGGGAAAGCCGATGGCGCTGCCGGTGGCCATACTGTCCAGCTGGTTGATCGCGCTGCCTGAATACATGTTGGCCGTTCCGGCCAATCGCATCGGGCACAATGTGTATTCCACGGCTCAGTTGAAGACAGGACAGGAGCTCATCACTCTGCTGGTCTTCATACTGTTCTCATATTTCTATATGGGCGAGGCGATCAAGTGGACGACATTGGTCGGGTTCGGCCTGATCGTTTGCGGCGCGGCGATGGTGTTCTTCTTGCGGTAGAGCTGAAACATGATCACGACGCCGTGATCACGGAACCGAGTCCCTAGTCCGGGCGTACACCGCTCGAACCGAGAGGAACTCGACCATGTCTCCCAAGCATCTTCTGACCGCCGCGGCCGCGATCGCCCTGCTGGCCGGCGGCGCCCATGCCCAATCCACCAGTTCATCGGCGCCCACCATGCAGGCGCCGCCCAGCGCCGCCGTCGTCGCCAAGGGCGACCTGATCGAGACCGCCAGAGCCTCGGGCCAGTTCAACACCTTCCTGAAGGCCGTCTCGGCGGTGAACCTGACGGAGGTCCTGAAGTCCAACCAGAACCTGACCCTGTTCGCCCCGACCGACGCGGCCTTCGCGGCCCTGCCGGCCGGCGAACTGGACAAGCTGCTGCTGCCCGAGAACGGGCCGATGCTGCAGAAGGTCCTGACCTATCACCTGATCAACGCCAAGGTGGACTCCACCAAGATCAAGGGCGCCAAGGGCGAGGTGAAGAGCGTCGAGGGCTCGTCCCTGCTGCTGGACGGCAGCGGCGCGGCCCCGATGGTCGACGGTGCGACCATCACCCAGACGGATGTGATGGCCAGCAACGGCGTGCTGCACGTCGTCGACAAGGTGCTGCTGCCCAAGGACGTCCCGGGCCTGCAGGCCTCGGCCTCGGCGACCGACGCGGGCGCGACCATGGATGTCGCGGCCAATGAACAGGTTGCTCCGGCCATGCCGGCCGACCCGCTGACCCCGTCGGCCCAGACCACGACGACGGCTCCGGTCGCGCCGACCACGACCACCGACATGGCCGCCGATCCGGTCGCCGCGCCCTCGGCCCCGACCGCCGGCGTAAACACGTCGGGCGTGGTGGCCGTCTCGTCGCAATCGCCGGAAGCCCTGGCCACGCTCAAGGCCGGCGACGCCAATGTCATCTCCAACCCGCCGGTCGCCGACACCCGTGAAAACCGCGCCAAGTACGGCGCGCCGATGTCGAACGCCGGCAAGCGCACCGCGCCCAAGGGCAACTAGGGCATCCGCGGCGCTTTTTACTGATCGCGCGACCGGGCGGCGAACCGCTTACACTTTCGCCCGTCGCGCGCCGGACATCGCTTGAAGCAGCAGTTGGCGGGCCCTATGGTCCGCCAACTTTTTTCTAGGCCTGCTTCGATTGATGTCGCGCGAAAAACCCAAGTCCTTCCAAAGCCTGATCCTGACGCTCCATGACTATTGGAGCCGCCAGGGCTGCATCATCCTCCAGCCGCACGATGTCGAGGTGGGGGCAGGGACCCTGCACCCGGCGACGGTGCTGCGCGCTCTGGGCCCTAAGCCCTGGAACGCGGCCTATGTGCAGCCCTCGCGCCGTCCTGGCGACGGCCGCTATGGCGAGAACCCCAACCGCCTGCAGCACTATTATCAGTACCAGGTGATCCTGAAGCCGAACCCCGAGAACATGCAGGACCTGTATCTGGGTTCGCTGGAAGCGATCGGCCTGGACCTGCGCACCCACGACATCCGCTTTGTCGAGGACGACTGGGAGAACCCGACCGTCGGCGCCTGGGGCCTGGGCTGGGAAGTCTGGTGCGACGGCATGGAAGTCAGCCAGTACACCTACTTCCAGCAGGTGGGCGGCCTGGACGTCTCGCCAGTGGCCGGCGAGCTGACCTACGGGCTGGAGCGCCTGGCCATGTACGTGTTCGGCGTCGACAACGTCTACGACCTGCCGTTCAACGATCCGGACTCAGCCCTGGGCGCGACGACCTATGGCGACGTGTTCCTGGAGAACGAGCGCCAGCAGTCGGAAGCCAATTTCCACGGCTTCGACGTCTCGGTGCTCAAGCAGCAGTTCGAGCAGATGGAAGAGCAGGTCCCGCTGATGCTGGCCCGCTCGTATCAGGACAAGGCCCTGGTCCTGCCCGCCTACGACATGGTCCTCAAGGCCAGCCACCTCTTCAACCTGATGAACGCCCGCGGCGCGATCGCCGTCGCCGAGCGCGCCAGCTACATCGGCCGCATCCGCGACCTTTGTAAGATGTGCGCCAGCGCGTGGGTCGATCAGCAGGAAGCCGCGTAAGTACCGATGCCCCAACTTCTCCTCGAACTGTTCTCGGAAGAGATCCCCGCCCGCATGCAGGCCCAGGCCGCCAAGGACCTGGAGCGCATGGCGCGCGAGCACCTGGCCGCCGCCGGCTTTCTGCCCGAGGCCCTGAAGACCTTCGCCGGCCCGCGTCGCCTGACTCTGGTGGTCGAGGGCCTGCCGCTGGCCCAGGCCGACCGCAAGGAGGAGCTGAAGGGCCCGCGCGTCGGCGCCCCGCCGCAAGCCATGGAAGGCTTCCTGCGCAAGGCGGGCCTGACGCAAGACCAGCTGGTCGAGCGCGACGGCGTCTACATGGCCTTCATCGAGAAGCATGGCCGTCCGACGCCGGAGATCGTCGCCGAAATGGTCGAGGCCATCGTGCGCGGCTTCCCCTGGCCCAAGTCCATGATCTGGGGGACCAAGAAGCTGCGCTGGGTGCGTCCGCTGAAACGGATCCTCTGCGTGCTGGACCGCGAGGTCGTGCCGTTCGCCATCGAGGGCGTCGAGAGCGGCGACATCTCCGAAGGCCACCGCTTCATGGGCGACGCCCAGCCGTTCCAGGCGCGCGACTTCGATGAATACGCGGCGGGCCTGGAAGCCCACTACGTCGTGCTCGACGTCGAGGAGCGCAAGCCGCGCATCCTCGAAGGCTGCAAGACCCTGTGCTTCGCGCGTCATCTCGAATTGGTCGAAGACCAAGGCCTGCTGGAAGAAGTCGCCGGCCTGGCCGAATGGCCGACGCCGGTGCTGGGCGACATGGACCCCGTGTTCCTCAGCCTGCCGCCCGAGGTGATCCGCACCTCGATGCGCACGCACCAGAAGTACTTCGCTGTCCGCAAGGCTGGCGAAGAGGGCTTGGCCCCGCACTTTATCACCATCGCCAATATCCAGGCGGCCGACGGCGGCACGGTCATCGCGGCCGGCAATGCCAAGGTGCTGTCCTCGCGCCTGTCCGACGCCCGCTTCTTCTGGGACGAGGACGTCAAGATCGGCTTCGAGCCGTGGCTGAAGAAGCTGGACGGCGTCACCTTCCACGCCAAGCTCGGCACCATGGCCCAGCGCGTCGAGCGCATCGTCGCCCTGGCCGGCGAGATCGCCCCGCTGGTCGGCGCCGACGTCGCCAAGACCGAGGAAGCCGCGCGCCTGGCCAAGGCCGACCTCGCCTCGCAGATGGTCGGCGAGTTCCCGGAATTGCAGGGGATCATGGGCGGTTACTACGCCCGGACCTTCGGCCTGGACGGCGAGATCGCCGACGCCGTGCGTGACCACTACAAGCCGCAGGGGCCCTCGGACGCCGTGCCGACCGCGCCGGTCAGCATCGCCGTGGCGTTGGCGGATAAGCTGGATACCCTGGTCGGCTTCTTCGCCATCGACGAGAAGCCGACGGGATCTAAGGATCCCTATGCGCTGCGCCGCGCGGCGTTGGGCGTGATCCGGATTATTCTGGAGAACGGCCTGCGGGTGTCGCTGGCCAAGTTCGGGAAGGACGACTTGATCGCCTTCTTCGCCGACCGCCTGAAGGTCACCCTCCGCGATCAAGGCAAGCGCCACGACCTCGTGGACGCCGTCTTCGCCCTGGGCGACGACGATCTGGCGCGCATCGTCGCACGGGTCGAGGCCCTGGACGGTTTCCTGAAGACCGACGACGGCAAGAACCTGCTGGCCGGCTACAAGCGCGCCTCCAACATCCTCAAGGCCGAGGAGAAGAAGGGCGCTCTGCCGACCGGCGAACCCCAGGAACCGACCGCCGACAGCGCCGCCGAGGTGGGGCTCTACAACGCCCTGCGCATGCTGGATAAGCCGCTGAAGGACGCCCTGGCCAAGGAAGACTTCACCGGCGCCATGACCCAGCTGGCCGAACTGCGCGGCCCGGTCGACGCCTATCTCGACGGCGTCTTCGTCAACGAGCCCGAGCACCGCGACAACCGCCTGAAGACCTTGGCCGCTGTGCGCGACGCCATGGGCCAGGTGGCGGACTTCAGCCTGATCGGCGGCTAACGCCTTCGACAACCCAAACGAAAACGGCGGCCGAGAGGCCGCCGTTCTTGTTTCCGGGGTAGGGCGGAGCTTAAGCCACCGCCGCGTCGAACTCCGCCTTCCAGTCGGCGAACTCGGCGCGGTCGTCCTGGTCCCAGGGGTGGAAGCCGGGGCGGTACCAGGCGAAATAGGTCTTCCAGCCGCGACGGAAGAGGCCTGGCTTACCCCACACGAACGCATTGACCGCCTTCAGCGCCGCCTTGGGCGAGTAGCCGTCGGCTTCCAGCAGTTTCGCGGCGTAGCGGCAGATGTTGCGGGTGAACATGATGGTCACGAAGAACATCGCCCGGCAGCGCAGCATGTAGCGGCGCCGGGGCGTCCAGTCCTTGGTCGCCACCATGAAGACGTCATAGGCCACGGCCTTGTGCTCGGTCTCTTCCATGGCGTGCCAACGCCACAGTTGCTCGATCCCGGGCGCGGTGGCGTCGAACAGGTCCTGATGGCGCACATGCATCTCGGCCATCATCGCCGTGAAGTGCTCCAGGGCGATAGTCGACAGCAGCATGGCCATCTTGCCCCGCTCGCGGGCCATCTTCACGCGGCCCTTCACCAGCTCCTCGATCGCGGCGACCGGATAGCGCTCGCGGTCGATCAGGCTGTTCAGCTGGTGATGCTCGCGCGAGTGGATGGCTTCCTGGGCGATGAAGTTCTTGGCGTCGTCCAGCAGCTTGCCGCTCAGCAGGTGGCGGTAGTTGCGCACCGCGTCCATGAACAGGCGCTCGCCGTCCGGGAAGGTCAGGGACAGGGCGTTGAACACCGCCGTGCCGACCGGATCGCCGCCCAGCCAGTGACCCTTGCGGGCTTCATCGAGGTCGAAGCGGATGTCGCGCGGCTTGACGTCCAGGTCGGCGGGGGTGGTCTTTGTCAGGCCGTGGGCGAGGGTCGCGTCGGTCATGGGGCGTTGTGTCCTGGGCCGAGATGGGGCTTGGTCAGCCTGTCTTTTGACGCACACTGAGTTATACTGACAAAAATGTCAATAGAGTCGCCTGCTCCGAAAACCCGTGTCCGCCGCTCGCCTCAGGCCGCGCGCGAGAACATCCTGGCCGCCGCCGAGGCGATCCTGGTCGAGCATGGGCCGCAGGCGATCAAGCTGGCCGATGTCGCCAAGGCGGCCGGGGTGGTCCACGCCAACGTCATCCACCACTTCGGCTCGATCGCCGGGGTCGAGACTGCGCTGATGGAGCGGATGATCCGGCAACTGGCCGACACGATCATTCACGGCTTCGAGCAGGATGGCGCGTCGCGGGGCTTCGGGGCCCAGGCCCTGTTTGACGCCTTCGAGACCAAGGGCGCGGCGCGCCTGGCGGCCTGGCTGGAACTGACGGGCGAGGGGCGGCGCATGACCCTGGTCCGCGCCGTGGTCGAGGAGGTGGTTCAAACCCGCTTGCTGCGTGATGTCGGCGTCGACCGCGACACGATCGTGGACCTGATCCTGCTGAACATCATCCTGGCGATCGGGGTCGGGCTGTTCGGCCAGACGCTCAGCGAACTCCTGGGCCGACCGCCGGAACGGGCGCGGGAATTGGCGTTGGAGCTGGTCCAGGCCCGGATCGACGGCGAAGGCTAGGCGCGCGCCAGCAGGGCCGGCAGCACGGCCTGGGTCAGCAGAGGGGCCAGGCGCAGGTCGCCGGGCGCGGCCGGATCGATCCAGGCCAGCTCCTCGATTTCTGCCCGAGGCTCGATGTCGCCCTCGACCAAGGTCAGATAGGTCGCCGACTCCACCCTGAAACCCGCCTCATTGGCGGCGGGGGCCGAGAAACGACCCAGAAGCTCGGCCTCGACAAGTCGGCAGCCCAGCTCTTCCGCCAGCTCGCGCGCCAGGGTGGCGAGATCGTCTTCGCCGCCGTCGCGCTTGCCGCCGGGCTTCATGAAGGTGGTCGTGCCGCGCTTGCGGACCAGTAGCATGCGGCCGTCAGCGTCCCGGATCACGGCGGTGACGATGTCGAGGACGCGGGTCACGCGCCCAGCTTCTCCGCCGCCCACGGCGCGAAATAGGTGATGATCCCCGCCGCGCCGGCGCGCTTGAAGGCCGTCAGGCTCTCCAGGATCGCGCGATCCTTGTCGATCCAGCCGTTTTGGGCGGCGGCCATGATCATCGCGTACTCGCCCGAAACCTGGAAGGCGTAGGTCGGCATGCGGAACTCGTCGACCAGGCGGCGCAGAATGTCGAGATACGGCATGCCCGGCTTGACCATGACCATGTCGGCGCCCTCGGCGATGTCGAGCGCGACTTCGCGGATGGCTTCCTCGGTATTGGCCGGGTCCATCTGGTAGGTCTTCTTGTCGCCCTGGCCTCCAGCGAGTTTCGCCGAGCCGATGGCGTCGCGGTACGGGCCATAGAAGGCCGAGGCGTATTTGGCGGCATAGGACATGATCATCACGTCCTGGAAGTTCGCGCCCTCCAGCGCCGCGCGCAGCTTGCCGACACGGCCGTCCATCATGTCGGACGGGGCCAGGATGTCGGCGCCGGCTTCCGCCTGCATCAGGCCCTGTTCGATCAGGCGCTCGATGGTCGGGTCGTTGAGGATCTTGCCGCCCTCGATGACCCCGTCGTGACCGTGGTCGGTGAAGGGGTCCAGGGCCACGTCGCACATGATGCCGACCTCGGGGGCGGCGTCCTTCATGGCCTTCACGGCCCGGGGGATGACGCCGTCGGGATCGGCGGCGATCGAACCCGTCGCGTCCTTTCGGCCGCCGTCGATGTGCGGGAAGATGGCGATGGCGGGAATGCCGAGATCGCGGGCGCGAACGGCGGCCTTGGCGGCTTCCTTCACCGACAGGCGCTCGACGCCCGGCATCGAGGCCACGGGGATCGTCCCTTCGCCCTCATGCACCACCATCGACCAGATCAGGTCGGACGGTCGGACCTCGCTCTCGCGGACGAGACGACGGGTCCAGTCGGCCTGGCGCAGGCGGCGCAGGCGCGTGGCGGGGTAGGGGGCGAGCGGCGGCGTGGTCATGCGTCCGGTTTCGCGCGGGCGGCCGCGCGAGGCAAGAGACGCACGCCCTTAAGGTCGAAGTTTAGGGAGCGGCCCGCGAGGCCAGGACCGATGGGCCCTCGATGCGGGTCCAGGTCTGCGACTTGCACAGCAGGTTGCCGATCACGCAGCCCTTGGCGCGCATGGTCCGGGAGTCGACGATGTCGGCCGAGCCGACCAGGGTGATCTTCAGGGTCGGAACCCAGACGCGGCCCTTCAGCGTACCGTTGTCTTGCGCTTCGAACTCACGCAGCAGCTGCTTGCCGACCAGGGTGTCGGTACCCGACTTGCGCGCATCGGCCTCGGCCTTGGCGCTGGCCCACACGACGACGCCGCAGGTGCTGGGGCCGCAGTCCTTGATTTCCAGGTGGACGCTGTTCTTCGGGTTGCGCCAGACGCCATAGCTGCGCGAGATGTCGCCAGCATAAGCCGGAGCGGACACCGCAGCCATTCCAAGAGCCGCCACAAGCGCGGCCAGAGCAAGTTTCACGAAGCGCATAATCGTCTTAGCAGTTGTCTAGGTTGGAGGACGCCATTCCCGAGGGACGGGATTTGGAGCGAAAGACCATGGTTATCAAGAGGGTGTGGCCCCTTTGCCGATTCACACCGTGTAACGGAGGATTTCAGGTCACACTCCGAGGGCTTGAACGCGGCGGCTCGAACCTTGCGAAAAGGACCTTTCGTCGAGATTGACAGGCGGGCCCAGGCGCGGCACGTCAGCCGCCAAGAAGGCGAGGGCGGTTCTGCCCCGAACGGGAGGAAGTGCGCATGGATTTCGCGCTGAACGAAGATCAAGTCGCAATCCAGGACGCTGCCCGCGCGTTCGCCGAGGGACAGCTTGCCCCTCATTCCGCCGAGTGGGACGAGAAGAAACACTTCCCCGTCGACGTGTTGCGCCAGGCGGCGGAGCTCGGCTTTGCCGGCATCTATGTGAACGAGGACGTCGGCGGCTCAGCGCTGTCGCGCCTCGACGCCTCGATCATTTTTGAAGCGCTCAGCTACGGCGATGTTCCGACCGCGGCCTATCTGACCATCCACAACATGGCCTCGTGGATGATCGATCGCTTCGGCTCCGAGGATCTGCGTCAGCGCTATCTGCCGCGCCTGACCACCATGGAGCTGATCGCCAGCTACTGCCTGACCGAGCCCGGCTCGGGCTCGGACGCGGCCAACATGCGCACGAGCGCCAAGCTGGACGGCGACCACTATGTCCTGAACGGCGGCAAGGCCTTCATCTCGGGCGGCGGCGTCTCGGACATCTATGTCGTCATGGCCCGTACCGGCGGCGAGGGCGCCAAGGGCGTCTCGGCCTTCGTGGTCGAGAAGGGTACGCCCGGTCTCACCTTCGGGGCCAACGAGCGCAAGATGGGCTGGAACGCCCAGCCGACCGCCCAGGTGAACTTCGACGACTGCCGCGTGCCGGTCGCCAACCGCATCGGCCAGGAAGGCGAGGGCTTCCGCTTCGCCATGATGGGCCTGGACGGCGGGCGCCTGAACATCGCCTCGTGCTCGCTGGGCGGCGCGCAGTTCGCCCTGGACACGGCCAAGGCCTACATGGAGACCCGCAACCAGTTCGGCAAAGCCCTGAAGGACTTCCAGGCCCTGCAGTTCAAGCTGGCCGACATGGCCACCGAGCTGGAGGCCGCCCGGCTGATGGTGCGTCGCGCCGCCCATGCGCTCGACAACCGCCACCCCGAGGCCACCAAGCTTTGCGCCATGGCCAAGCGCTTCGCCACCGACGCCGGCTTCCAGGTGGCCAATGACGCCTTGCAGCTGCATGGCGGCTACGGCTACCTCCAGGACTATCCGCTGGAGCGCATCGTGCGTGACCTGCGGGTGCACCAGATCCTGGAAGGGACCAACGAGATCATGCGCGTCATCATCGCCCGCGAGATGTTCCGGCAGTGATCTATCTCTGTCGTCACGGCGAGACCTTCCACAATCGCGAGGGGCGTCTGCAGGGGCGGACCGAGTCCGACCTGACGCCGCTGGGCCTCCTGCAGGCCGCAGCGATGGGCGAGTTGCTGTCGGACTTGATCAAGCGTGATCCGCCGGCGGATTGGCGTCTGGTCGCCAGCCCGCTGCGCCGCGCGCGAATGACCGCCGAGGCGATCGCCGCGCGGCTGGATCTAGCGGTCGAGTTCGACGAACGCCTGGTGGAGATCGATGTCGGCGACTGGTCCGGCCGCCTGCGCGAAGAGGTGCGTGGCCAGAACCCCCACCTCTTCGGGGACGACGCCTGGGGCTTCCAGGCGCCGGGCGGCGAGACCTACGACGTCATGATGACGCGCATCGCTCACTGGCTGGCGGAGCAGGCGTCCGAGCCGGAGCGGCGGCTGATCGTCGTGTCGCACGGCGTCGCCGGCCGGCTGTTGCGCGGCGCCTATGCCGGCCTGTCCCCGGAAGACACCTTGCGCCAGGATATTCCCCAGGACGCCGTCTACCGGCTCGCCGGCGGTCAGATCGACCGCTTCGACTGCGCGCCCGTCGCCGAACTCGCCTGAGACCCCATTGGGACCGCCATGACCGACGAACCCGAAGTCCTGATCCGCGTCCAGAAGAACGTCGGCCGTATCACCCTCAACCGCCCCAAGGCCCTGCACGCCCTGACCCAGGGCATGTGCGAGATTATGATCGCCGCGCTGCTGGATTGGCAGGAAGACCCGGAAGTCTACATGGTCATGATCGACCATGCCGGCGAGCGCGGCTTCTGCGCGGGCGGCGACATCCGGATGCTGGCCGACAGCGGCGCCAAGGACGGCGTCGAGGCGCGCCGGTTCTTCCATACCGAGTACCAGCTGAACCACCTGCTGTTCAGCTACGATGTCCCGGTGGTGGCCGTGATGGACGGCATCGTCATGGGCGGCGGCGTGGGCATCTCGATGCCGGCCCACGTGCGGATCGCTACCGAGCGCACCACCTTCGCCATGCCCGAGACCGGTATCGGCCTGTTCCCGGACGTCGGCGGCGGCTGGTACCTGCCGCGGCTGCCCGGCAAGGCGGGGCTCTGGCTGGCTCTGACCGGAGCGCGGATCAAGGGCGCGGACTGCATGCGCCTGGGTATCGCCACCCACTTCGTCGAGTTCGGCGCGATCGAGGGGCTGAAGAAGGCGATCATCGCCGACCCGCGCCGGATCGACGACACCCTGCGCAAGTACCGCGCCGACGCCGGCAAGGCGGCGCTGGTCGGCTTCGAGCAGGACCTGAACCGCCTGTTCGTCGGCGAAAGCGTCGAGGAGATCTTCGAGTTTCTCACCCTGGACTCCAGCGACTGGGGCAAGGCTCAGCTGGACATCCTGAAGACGAAGTCGCCTCAGACGCTGAAGGTCGCCTTCGAGCAGCTGAAGCGCGGCGAGGTCATGACCGACTTCGCCGACAACATGGTCATGGAGTATCGCATCGGTTCTCGGGTCGTCCGCAAGCACGACTTCATCGAGGGCGTCCGGGCGGTGATCGTCGACAAGGACAACGCTCCGCGCTGGAACCCGGCGACCCTGGAAGAGGTCACCGACGCCATGTTGAGCGAGATTTTCGCTCCGCTTCCACGGGGGGAAGAATGGAAGCCGCTGACCTAGCGACGGCATGCGGCCTGTTCGAACGCGCAAGTCGCCTTGAAAAGGGGGCGCGCAGCGGCCGCCGAAAGCTTTCGGCTGCCGCGCTCCTGGGCTAACGTCGCCGCAACAAGAACACGTCCGTTCGGAAGGAATGTCATGCGTAAGCCGCTTCTCAGCCTCGTCGCCGTGCTAGGCCTCGTCGCCTGCGCCACCGAGCCGATGGGGCCGCCGCCTCCGCCTTCCGGTCCGGTCGCCATCACCATTCCGTCGAACGTCGCCGCCGCGCTCAGCGATCCCTCGCGTCCCGCCGCCGACATGGTCCGCGACAAGGACCGCCTGCCCGGCGAGATCCTGGCCTTTGCCGGCGTGCGGCCGGGCGCCAAGGTCGCCGACCTGATTCCGGGCGGCGGCTACTTCACCCGCATCTTCTCCAAGGCGGTGGGCCCCAAGGGTCACGTCTACGCCTATGTGCCGGACGAGCTGACCAAGCTGGCCAAGCGCGAGCCGGCGGTGAACGCCATCGCCCGCGATCCGGCCTTCTCGAACGTGACGGTGCTCCTGAACACGCTGCCGAACTTCTCCGCGCCGGAGAAGCTGGACCTGGTGTTCACGGCCCAGAACTATCACGACATGCACGACAAGTTCATGGGGCCGGCCGACCTGTCGGTGGTGAACCGTCAGGTGTTCAGAGCGCTGAAGCCGGGCGGCGTCTTCCTGGTCATCGACCACTCGGCCGAGGCGGGTTCGGGCCTGCGCGACACCGAAACCCTGCACCGCATCGACTCGGCGGTGGTGAAGTCCGAGGTCACGGCCGCCGGCTTCATCTTCGAGGGCGAGAGCAAGGTGCTGCGCGACCCCGCCGACGCCCGTAAGGCCAACGTGTTCGACCCGTCGATCCGCGGGAAGACCGACCAGTTCGTCTTCAAGTTCCGCAAGCCGGCGAACGCTCGATAGGCGGAAAAACCAAAGACTATCAATGATAAGAGCCGCGCCCATGAGGCGCGGTTCGCATTTGCAGGGAGCTTCACATGACGCGCATCGCCTTCATCGGCCTGGGCAACATGGGCGGCGGCATGGCCGCCAACCAGGCCAAGGCCCAGCACCACGTCCTGGCCTTCGATCTGTCGGCCGCCGCCGTGGAGCGGGCCGTGGCGGCGGGGTGCCACGCGGCGTCCTCGGTCGCCGAGGCGGTGGCCGAAGCCGAGGTGGTGATCACCATGCTGCCCGCCGGGCCGCACGTGCGCGCGGTCTATGGCGAACAGATCCTGGCCAAGGCTCCGAAGTCGGCCCTGCTGATCGACTGCTCGACCATCGACGTCGAGAGCGCCCGCGCCGTGGCCAGGCAGGCGGCCGAGGCCGGCTTCCGCTTCGCCGACGCGCCGGTGTCGGGAGGCATCATGGCCGCCGAGGCCGGGACCCTGGCCTTCATGGTCGGCTGCGACGACGGCGACTTCGCCGCCGTCGAGGCGGCGCTGGAGCCGATGTCGCGCGTGACGATCCACGCCGGCGATCACGGAGCGGGGCAGGCGGCCAAGATCTGCAACAACATGCTGCTCGGGATCTCGATGCTGGGGACCTGCGAGGCCTTCGCCCTGGCCGAGAAGCTCGGCCTGGCGGCCGACCGGTTCTTCGATATCGCCAGCAAGTCGTCGGGCCAGTGCTGGTCGATCACGACCTATTGCCCGGTTCCCGGCGTGGGGCCGCAGACGCCCGCCGACCGCCACTACGAGGGTGGTTTCGCCACCGCCATGATGCTGAAGGATCTGAAGCTGGCCCAGGACGCCGCCGCCAAGGCCGGCGCCTCCACGCCGATGGGGGCTCAGGCCGAGGCGCTCTATGCCCTGCTCGACGGCAACGGTCATGGCGGCAAGGACTTTTCCGCGATGATCCAGATGCTGCGCGGAAAGCTGGCGGATCTGAACTGAATCGTCCAAGAACCCAGCGTCCGCGCGGGTGGTCATTGGCGAAATCAATGCGTCCAATCGCGTAATTCAATTTGCTAGGTATAGGCCCTTAGATGGACACTAAGGGCGCTTGGTGCGAAAAGCCGTGCCTGGATTTAGGGGACCGTCGGCCCAATCGGCCGCCGGTTTAGAGATCGCCATGGACTACAAAGCCGCGTTCCGCAGCGCCGTCGACCAGATCCGCGAAGAAGGCCGTTATCGCGTCTTCGCCGATCTGAAGCGTCAGCGCGGGCAGTTCCCGCGGGCCACCTGGACCCGCCAGGACGGCTCGGAGCGCGAGGTCGTGGTCTGGTGCAGCAACGACTATCTCGGTCAGGGCCAGAACCCGATCGTGATGGACGCCATGAAGGCCGCCGTCGACGCGCACGGCTCGGGCTCGGGCGGCACCCGCAACATTTCCGGCACCAACCATGACCACGTGCTGCTGGAGGCCGAGCTGGCCGACCTGCACGGCAAGGAAGGCGCCCTGCTGTTCACCTCGGGCTACGTCTCCAACGAGGCCAGCCTGTCGGTCGTCCAGAAGATCCTGCCCGGCCTGATCATCTTCTCGGATGAGCTGAACCACGCCTCGATGATCGCCGGCATCCGCAATGGTGGCGGTCCGCGCAAGGTGTTCCGCCACAACGACCTGGCGCATCTCGAGGAACTACTGGCGGCCGCGCCGGCCGACGCGCCCAAGCTGGTGGCGTTCGAGAGCGTCTATTCCATGGACGGCGACATCGCCGACGTCCGCGCCACGGCCGCCCTGGCCAAGAAGTACGGCGCGATGACCTATCTGGACGAGGTCCATGCCGTCGGCATGTACGGTCCGCGCGGCGGCGGCGTCGCCGAGCGCGAAGGCTTGATGGACCAGATCGACATCATCGAGGGCACGCTGGGCAAGGCGTTCGGCGTGATGGGCGGCTATATCGCCGGCGACGCCGAGGTGATCGACGCCATTCGCCTGATGGCCTCGGGCTTCATCTTCACGACCTCGCTGCCGCCCGCCCTGGTGGCCGGCGCCCTGGCCAGCGTCCGGTGGCTGAAGCAGCACCCGGAAGTGCGCGAGATCCACCAGGAGCGCGCCGCGACCCTGAAGGCGATGTTCAAGGCCGCCGGCCTGCCGGTGATGGAGAACGACAGCCACATCGTCCCGGTGCTGGTCGGCGACCCGATCCACACCAAGCTGATCAGCGATATGCTGCTGGCCGATCACGGCGTCTATGTGCAGCCGATCAACTATCCGACCGTGCCGCGCGGCACCGAGCGCCTGCGCTTCACCCCCACGCCGTTCCATAGCGACGACATGATGCGCAAGCTGGTCTCGGCCATGGAAAAGCTATGGGCTCACTGCAACGTCGCCCGCATGGGCGGCCACGCGGCCTAAGAAGGACGATCCGCACTTCAGCTTCGATCGAACGTCACATCGTCGAAAACGCCGCCGGAGTCCGGCGGCGTTCGCATGTCCCGAACTCAGGGCGCGATCAGCTGCCGCGCCGCACGCCCTTGCCCAGGCCGATCTTCTTGGCGAAGTCCGAGCGACGGGCGGCATAGGCCGGCGCCACCATCGGATAGTCCGGGGGCAGACCCCACTTGCGACGATATTCCTCGGGGCTCATGTCGTAGTGCGAGCGCAGGTAGCGCTTGAGCATCTTCAACTTCTTCCCGTCCTCGAGGCAGACGATGTAGTCGTGCTGCACCGAGCGGCCGACCGGCACGGCCGGCTTGGCCTTTTCCAGGGGACGCGGAGCCTCGCCGCCGCTATTCAGCGCGGCCAAAGCCTCGTGCACCGTGCGGATCAGTTCGGGGATGGCCGTCTGAGAGACCGTGTTCTGCCCGACATAGGCCGCCACGATCTCGGCGCTGAGTCCCAGGACGTCGACGTCGTTCGCGCCCGTCGTGTCCGTACTACCACCGCCCTGAGACGCCATGAGCTACCCCATTCCCGTTGCTGCCAATGTTACGCTGCGGGGGTTGAACGCCGCCCTGCGGGACTGCAACGCACAGCTGTGCATGTGGTTCCGAGATTGATCGCCGCGCCTATCTCGCTAAAGAGGGCGCCTCTGCTGACTCCCCGTAACGCCTGGAGAGCGTCATGACCCAAGCCAACACCAGCGCCTTTTTTGGCGCGGACCTCGCCACCGCGGACCGTGACATCTTCGACCGCATCGGTCGCGAGCTGGATCGGCAGCAGAATCAGATCGAACTGATCGCCTCGGAGAACATCGTCTCCAAGGCCGTCCTGGAAGCCCAGGGTTCGATCCTGACCAACAAATATGCCGAGGGCTACCCCGGCAAGCGCTATTACGGCGGCTGCGAATATGTCGACGAGATCGAGACGATCGCGATCGAGCGCGCCAAGCAGCTGTTCGGCGCGGCCTTCGCCAACGTCCAACCGCACTCGGGCTCGCAGGCCAACCAGTCGGTGTTCATGGCCCTGCTGCAGCCGGGCGACAGCTTCCTGGGCATGGACCTGGCCGCCGGCGGCCATCTGACCCACGGCTCGCCCGCCAACCAGTCGGGCAAGTGGTTCAAGCCGGTGTCGTACACCGTGCGCCAGCAGGACCAGCTCATCGACTACGACAATGTCGCGGAGGTCGCCGAGCGCGAGAAACCCAAGCTGATCATCGCCGGCGGCAGCGCCTACAGCCGCGAGATCGACTTCGCCCGTTTCCGTGAGATCGCCGACAGCGTCGGCGCCTATCTGATGGTCGACATGGCTCACTTCGCGGGCCTGGTGGCCGGCGGCGTGTTCCCCAGCCCGATCCCGCACGCTCACGTCGTCACCACCACCACGCACAAGACCCTGCGCGGGCCGCGTGGCGGCATGGTGCTGACCAACGAAGAGGCGATCATCAAGAAGGTCAATTCGGCCGTCTTCCCGGGCCTGCAGGGCGGTCCGCTGGAGCATGTCATCGCCGCCAAGGCCGTGGCCTTCGGCGAAGCGCTGCAGCCGGCCTTCAAGGAATACGCCCGACAGATCATCGCCAACGCCAAGGCCCTGTCGGACGCCCTGCTGAAGTCGGGCGTCAACATCGTCTCGGGCGGCACCGACAGCCACCTGATGCTGGTCGACCTGCGTCCGAAGGGCGTGACCGGACGCGACACCGAGCACAGCCTCGAGCGCGCCCACATGACCTGCAACAAGAACGGCGTGCCGTTCGACACCGCGTCGTTCACGATCACCTCGGGCGTCCGCCTGGGCACGCCGGCCGGCACCACGCGTGGCTTCAAGGAAGCCGAGTTCACCCGCGTGGGCGAGCTGATCGGCGAAGTGGTCAACGGCCTCGCCGCCAACGGTCCGGAGGGCAATGCCGCCGTCGAGGCCAAGGTGCGCGAGGAAGTGCTGGCCTTGACGGCTCGCTTCCCGATCTACAACTAATTGCTTCGATAGCGCCGGGGAGGGGCTAGATCATGCGCTGCCCATTCTGCGGCCACGCCGAAAGCCAGGTTAAGGACAGCCGCCCGTCGGAAGACGGCGCGGCTATCCGCCGTCGCCGCATGTGCCCGGAATGCGGCGGTCGGTTCACCACCTTCGAGCGGGTTCAACTGCGCGAGCTGATCATCCTGAAGCGTTCGGGGCGGCGTTCCCCGTTCGACCGGGACAAGCTGGTTCGCTCGATCGCCCTGGCGACTCAGAAGCGCCCGGTCGAGGCCGAGCGGGTCGAACGCATGATCAACGGCATCGTTCGGCAGCTGGAAAGCATGGGCGAGACCGAGCTGCCGTCGTCGACCGTCGGCGAAATGGTCATGAAGGCGTTGAAATCGCTCGATGACGTGGCCTATGTCCGCTACGCCTCGGTCTATCGGGACTTCAAGGAAACGAGCGACTTCGCGAAGTTCCTCGGCGAAGAAGGCCTGAGCGACACTACCGAAGACGAGCTATAGTCCGTTAATCCTTGATGTGTGTTTCTGGTCGCGCCGCGAGCGTGGCCGTGGAGATTCGAGTTAGATGGTTGAAGACAACATCCGCCTGCTGATCGTGGAGGGCCGAAGCCATTCGGGAATCTCCGACGAGCTGTTGCGCGGAGCCGCCCAGGCGATCGAAGCCCAGGGCGCGGAATATGACGTGATCACGGTCTCCAGCACTCTGCAGATCCCGACCGCCATCGCCATCGCCGAAGAGGCGGGCCATCGCCCGGTGGGCGTTCGCTACGACGGCTTCGTGGCGCTGGGCTGCATCATCCGCGGCGAGACCTACCATTTCGAACTGGCCGCCAACGAAACCGCGCGCGGCCTGCAGGATCTGGGCGTAGGCAAGCGCTTGCCGATCGGCTTTGGGGTGCTGGCCGTGGACGAAGAGGCCCAGGCCTGGACGCGCGCCCGGGTCAGCGAAGGCGATCGTGGCGGCGCGGCCGCCAAGGCGTGCCTGGAGACCATCGCCCTGAAGCGCCAACTGCTGGGGGGGCAGGCCCGATGAGCGGCAACCGCATCCAACCGCGCTCGGTGGCGCGTCTCGCGGCCGTCCAGGCCCTGTATCAGATGGAAGTCTCGGGCGCCGGCGTCGACGCCGTGGTCCGTGAGTTCAGCGAGCATCGCTTCGATCGCGACGTCGAGGGCGAGCGCCTGGCCGCCGCCGACGAGACCTTCTTCGCCGAACTGGCCAAGGGCGTGGTCTCCAACCAGTCCAAGATCGACCAGGGCATCGTCAAGCGTCTGGCCTCGGGCTGGCGCCTGGAGCGCCTGGACGCCACGGCCCGCGCCGTGCTGCGCGCCGGGGCCTTCGAGCTGATGTACCGGCCGGACGTTCCGACCGAGGTCGTCATCAACGAATACGTCGAGATCGCGAAATCCTTTTTTGAAGGACCCGAGTCAGGCTTCATCAATGGCGCCCTCGACGCGATCGCCCGTGATGCAAGAGACTGACGAAGACGACTGGTTCGCAGAAGACGAGGCTCCGCCCACGGCGGCGGCGCCCGCGACCGAATTCGATCATATCGCACGCCTGCTGCGGCCGCTGACGCGCGGCGATCCGGCCGCGCTCGATCTTCTGGACGACGCGGCCGTGCTGCCGTCGCGGCCCGGCCATGACCTGGTGATCACCAAGGACGCGATGGTCGCCGGCGTACATTTCCTGCCCGACGAGGCGCTGGACGTCATCGCCCGCAAGCTGTTGCGGACCAATCTCTCGGACCTGGCGGCCAAGGGCGCCGAGCCCTACGGCTATTTCCTGGCGGTCGGTTGGCCCTCGGGCTCCGACATCGCCGCCCGCGAGGCCTTCGCCCGGGGCCTCGCCGAGGACGGCGCGTTCTTCGACATCTCGCTGCTGGGCGGCGACACCGTCACGACCTCCGGTCCGCTTGTGGTCTCGGCGACCCTGCTGGGCTGGGTTCCCGAAGGCGGGGCGATCCTTCGCCGAGGCGCCAAGCCGGGCGACCGCCTCATGGTCACCGGCACGATCGGCGACGGCTGGCTTGGCCTGCTCGCCCAATGGGGCGAGGTCCTGGATCCGGATGGCGCGCTGCTGCGCCGCTACCGCCAGCCCGAGCCGCGCGTGGCTTTGCGCGAGGCCATGCGCCTGCACGCCAGGGCCAGCGCCGACGTTTCCGACGGCCTGCTGGCCGACAGCAGCCACATCGCCAAGGCCAGTGGCTGCCGCGTGCGCGTTGACCTGGAGCGACTGCCGTTGTCGACGGGGGGGCAGGCCTGGCTGGACCAGCAGCCCGAACAGGTCGAGGGCCGCATCTCCCTGGCCTCGGGCGGCGACGACTACGAGATCGTCTGCGCCGTTGACCCGAACGAAGCCTGGGCCTTCCGCGTGGCCGCCGCCGCGGCTGGGGTGAAGGTCAGCGAGATCGGTGAGTTCGTGGAAGGCGAGGGGGTCTCGGCCTATTTCAAGGGCCGCGACGTGACGCCCTCGCGCTTGGGCTGGCTGCACGGCTGAGCACGTTTCCCGACCGGTTAGGTTAATCTCAAGGCCTGTCGGCTATGGGAAAGACCCATGACCGCTCTTCGCACGCCTTCTCGCCGCCTGTTGCTCGCCGCCGCCTTCGCCTCGGCCGCCGCGCCCGCCTTCGCCAGCGACAAGAAAGAGAAGAAGGAAGAGGGCCAGGCGCTCGACCCGACCTACAAGCTGGGTTCGATGACCATCCCGATCATCGCCAACGGCCGGATCGTCAATTACGTCTTCGTGGCCATGACCCTGACGCTGACCTCGGGCACCGAGGTCCAGTCGTTCAAGGACCAGGAGCCGGCGCTACGCGACGCGATCGTGCGCGCAGCCTACCGGACCCCGTTCACCCGCTCCGACACCTGGAAGGAAGTGGATGGCCCGCGCTTGACCAGCTTCGTCATGGGCCAGTGCGCCCAGCTGTTCGGCAAGGGCAAGGTGGCCTCGGTGGCGATCGTCAAGCAGATCCCCCGCCAGCAGTTGATGCCGCCCAAGGCGAACACAGCCAGGCCGGCCACCGGCCCTCTGAACCCCTGATTCCGGCCCAACGGCCAAGCTTTTAGCGCTCAAACGCTTGCGCCGACACGGGTTGCGCGCCTTCCAGCCATCTGACAGTCTCTTTTCGATGACGCCGTTCGGCGGTCATTCAGGGAGCATCGAGGGGGCACGAGGCCAAAAGGTCCGCCCGTCGATCCAGGCCGCGGTTTGGCGTTCGTCAATCCTCCAAGCGCCAGGACCGACGTCCCCCTCGGATTTGGAAGCGCGAAGGGGCGAAAAACCTAATGAGTCTTTGGCTTAATCTGGCCATCGGGGCCGGGCTGCTGGCGGTGCTGTACGGCGCCGTACAGTCGGCCAGTCTGATGCGGGCCTCGGCCGGCAATGCACGAATGCAAGAGATCGCCGCGGCGATCCAGGAAGGGGCTCAGGCCTATCTGAACCGCCAATACACGACGATCGCCATCGTCGGCGTGGTGGTGATCGCCATCCTGGCGTTCTTCTTCAAATCTTGGGAGCAACCCGTCGGCTTCGCCCTGGGCGCGATCCTGTCGGGCGCGGCCGGTTTCGCCGGCATGCTGATCTCGGTCCGCGCCAACGTGCGTACGGCCCAGGCCTCGTCCGAGAGCCTGGCCAAGGGCCTGTCGATGGCCTTCACCTCCGGTGCCGTGACCGGCATGCTCGTGGCCGGCTTCGCCCTGATCGGCGTGGCGGGCTACTTCGCCGTGCTGCTGGCGACCGGCCATGCCGGCACCGACCGCGTCGTGGTCGACTCGCTCGTGTCGTTGGGCTTCGGCGCCTCGCTGATCTCGATCTTCGCTCGTCTGGGCGGCGGCATCTTCACCAAGGGCGCCGACGTGGGCGGCGACCTGGTGGGCAAGGTGGAAGCCGGCATCCCGGAGGATGACCCCCGCAACGCCGCCACCATCGCCGACAACGTCGGCGACAATGTCGGCGACTGCGCCGGCATGGCCGCCGACCTGTTCGAGACCTATGCGGTGACGACGGTCGCCACCATGGTCCTGGCGGCGATCTTCTTCCGCACCGCCGGCGTCGAAATCGTCTCTTCGATGATGATGCTGCCGCTGGCCATCTGCGCGGTCTGCATCGTCACCTCGATCATCGGCTCGTTCGCCGTTCGTCTGGGCAAGAAGCAGAACATCATGGGGGCCCTCTATCAGGGCCTGATCGTCACCGGCGTGCTGTCGATCCCGGCGGTCTGGTACGTGATCCACAACCTGGTGCCGAACGCCGTGACGGTGGGAACCCGCACCTTCGACGCCGATGGCCTCTTCTATTGCGGCCTGGTCGGCCTGGCCGTCACCGCCGCCATCGTGATGATCACCGAGTACTACACCGGCACGAACTTCCGTCCGGTGAAGTCGGTGGCCCAGGCCTCGGTCTCGGGCCACGGCACCAACGTCATCCAGGGCCTGGCCATGTCGCTGGAGTCCACGGCTCTGCCGGCTCTGACGATCATCGTCGGCATCGTGGTGACCTATAACCTGGCGGGCCTGTTCGGCATCGCCATCGCCACCACGACCATGCTGTCCCTGGCCGGCTTCATCGTCGCCCTGGACGCCTTTGGTCCGGTCACCGACAACGCCGGCGGCATCGCCGAGATGGCGGGCCTGCCGCCGGAAGTCCGCGTCACCACCGACGCTCTCGACGCCGTGGGTAACACCACCAAGGCCGTCACCAAGGGCTACGCCATCGGTTCGGCGGGCCTGGGCGCCCTGGTGCTGTTCGCCGCCTATACCGAAGACCTGAAGTTCTTCTCGGCCAACGCGGCCCCGGGCAGCTTCTTCGACGGCATGGGCCCGGTGACCTTCGACCTGTCGAACCCCTACGTCGTGGTCGGCCTGCTGTTCGGCGGCCTGCTGCCGTTCCTGTTCGGCGGCATGTCGATGACCGCCGTCGGTCGCGCGGCCGAGTCGGTCGTCGCCGAGGTGCGTCGTCAGTTCCGCGAGAACCCGGGCATCATGACCGGCGAGGTCAAGCC
The DNA here is from genome assembly GCF_058808375.1 of Caulobacter sp. GW821-FHT11E10. Lineage (NCBI taxonomy): Bacteria > Pseudomonadati > Pseudomonadota > Alphaproteobacteria > Caulobacterales > Caulobacteraceae > Caulobacter > Caulobacter sp. GW821-FHT11E10. The sequence goes on along the minus strand of NZ_JBXARP010000004.1, from coordinate 289,911 downwards.
GGAATACGGCCGCGCGGTGGACATCCTGACCAAGGCCGCCATCCGCGAGATGATCGTGCCCAGCCTGCTGCCGGTGGTTTCGCCGGTGGTGCTGTTCTTCGTGATCAAGGCCATCGCCGGCAAGGTCGACGCCTTCGCGTCGCTCGGCGCCATGCTGATGGGCGTGATCGTCACGGGCCTGTTCGTCGCCATCTCGATGACGAGCGGCGGCGGCGCCTGGGACAACGCCAAGAAGGTGATCGAAGAAGGCTTCACCGACAAGAACGGCGTCCTGCACACCAAGGGTGGCGAAACGCACAAGGCCGCCGTCACGGGCGACACTGTCGGCGACCCCTACAAGGACACGTCGGGGCCGGCCGTGAACCCGATGATCAAGATCACCAACATCGTGGCCTTGCTGCTGCTGGCCGTCCTGGCCCACGGCTGATCCCAGCGACAAGCTGAAACAGGAACGCCCCGGAGGAGACTCCGGGGCGTTTTCCTTTGGGCCTCTAGGAAGAAGGTCTCAGTAGACGTCCTCGGGCGCCATCTCGGCCAGGGCGTCCTGGATTTCGATCTCGGCCGCACCGCGCCGTTCGACGCCCGAGAATTCGTGATCGATCCGCCGGCGACGGCACGGGCCGAAGTATTCGGTGGCCCGCACGAAGGGGCGGGGGTTGTTCACGATCTCATTGATCCGGTGCATGACCCCGCGCGCCGTCAGCGGCTTGGCCAGGAACTCGGTGACCCCCGCCATGCGCGCGTCGTTCAGCGTCCGCTGGGTGGCGTGTCCGGTCATCATGATGATCGGCACATAGGGATTGGGACTGGCCGTCGAGGTGCGGATCCAGCGGATGAACGCCAGGCCGTCGACCGGGGCCATCATCAGGTCGGTGAAGATGATGTCGATCTCTTGGGCCTGGAAGATCTTGAGCGCGTCGAGGCCATCGCCGGCCTCCCGGACCCTGCGAACGCCAGCCGCCTTCAGTATCTCGCTGACGACCTTCCGCATGTTCGCATTGTCATCGACAAGCAGAACGGAAACGTCTCGAAGATCCATGCCCTCCACAGTGCGCCTCCCCCGCCGCCGTGAATTTGCTCGCCGTAACCTTGGCGATTAGATTTCGAAACTCACCCAATTCGGGTTTATGAAGTGTTTAGGTTGCGACATTCTGTCCGCGCCAAGAAGGTCAATCTGAGATTCACAGTAAATGCGCGCGCTCTATTCACCAGCGGGAGTGGAGCGAATCCTTGTCTTGAAACCGAAGCGCGAAAAAGCCGCCCACCTTGCGGCGGACGGCTTTTCTAATCTGTCGCCTGAGTGGCGAAGGTTTTAGCGGCGCTCGCCCGGACGCTGGCCCGGGGCCTCGTCGTCCTGCGGGAGCATGCCGCCGCGACCGACGTTGCCGAGCAGCTGTTCGAGGATGGTCATCTCGCGGCCGCGGGTCGGGGTCTCACGGCCGTTGTAGGCGATGACCTTGCCGTCCTTCAGGGTGTAGGTGTTCACCGAGGCGACCTTCTCGTCGGCCGGGCTGAACTTGATGGCCACCACGTCGCGCTTGATCACGCGCGGCATGTAGAAGGCCACGCGGTCGGTGGTCTGCGAGATGTAGTACCAGGTGTTCTGGTCGAAGGTCGAAACAGCCGAGGGCGAGCCCAGCTTTTCCATCAGGGTCGACTTGCTGTCCTCACCGATTTTCATGTCGGCGGGCTTGGCCTCGATGGCTTGAAACCCAGAATAGCTCGTCAGCGGCGTACAGGCCGAGGTAGCGAACGCCAGGGCCAGAACGGCGGCGGCGAAAACGGCGGGGCGAGACATCAAGGCTCCGAACCGGAAAAATGCAGACTTTGACCTATCGCCCGCGGGAGCTTAGTTCAATGCCCGCGTGAAGGCGGACCCCGCGCATAGCGGGATGTCGCGGCGAAATCGAGGCGTTTCATGTTTCTGGACAGGTGGCTCAAGCCCAGGCCCGCCAAGGCGGCAGGGGCCAAGCTGTATGCATCCGCAGTCGCGCAGGCCCGTTCGGCCGCCTTTTATCGCGATTTCGGCGTCCGCGACTCGATGGAAGGGCGGTTCGAGCTGTTCAGCCTGCACGTGATCTTTTTGATCGAGCGGCTGAAGGCGCAGGGCGACGCGGCGGCGGAAACCTCGCAGGCCGTGTTCGACTCGTATGTGAAGGGCCTTGACGACGCCTTCCGCGAGATCGGCGTGTCCGACACCGCCGTCGGCAAGAAGATGAAAAAGCTGGCGGGCGCCTTCTATGGCCGCCTGAAGAGCTATGACGAAGCCGTCGCGCCCCTGCCGGACGGGGCGCGCGTCGGCGACTTCCTGGCCCGGACCGCGTTCGAGGAGCGCGGAGAGGGCGACGTGGCGGCGCTGAGCGCCTATGTGATCAAGACGCGCGAGGCGCTGGCGGAACAATCGCTGGAGGCCCTGCTGCAAGGAGATGTGACTTGGCCGAACCCGTGATCGCCCCCTGGCCCTGCGAGATTCCGTTGGCCCAGGTCGACCGCGGCGCTGTGAAACTGCGCCTGGAGCCGACGGCCGAGCAGCGCAAGGCCATCGCCAAGCAGCTGAATCTCGTCAGCCTGGAGGAATTCAGCGCCGAGGTGTTCCTGACATCGTGGCTGGACGGGGCTTCGGTCTCGGGCGTGCTGCGTGCTCGCGTGGTCGAGACCTGCAGCGCTAGCGCGGATGATTTCGAAACGCCGATCGACGCCCGCTTCGATCTGAAGGTGCTGCCGGCCAACAGCAGGAACGCGCCGCAGGACGAGGAGAGCGGCGATCTCGGCGTCGACCCTGACGCCGACGATCCGCCGGATGTGCTGGAAGGCGAGACGATCGACGTCTCGGGCTACGTCGTCGAGCACCTGGCGCTGGAACTGGATCCGTTCCCCCGCAAGCCGGGCGCGGTGTTCGTCCAGCCGCCCGAGCCGGTCGAACTTTCTCCATTCGCGGCGCTTAAGAGCCTAAAATCGAAGGAAGACGAGGGCTAACAGTCCGACTCGACCGCTTGCGTGATATTCACGCGGATGTATCGTCCGCCGCCTTGAGGGGCGGCGAGACCGCCTGCCGGAGCTCACAGCGCCACGTGTCCCAAACCGTAGTCATCTCCGTCGACGCCATGGGCGGCGACCACGGGCCCTCCATCGTCGTTCCCGGCGTCGCCCAGGCGGCCCAGGCCCTTCCTGGAGTGCGGTTCCTGCTGCATGGCGACGGCGCGGCGATCGAGGCGGAACTGGCCAAGCATCCGGCCGCCAAGGCGGTCAGCGAAGTTCGCCACGCCGACAAGGCCATCGGCATGGACGAGAAGCCCGCCCAGGCCATGCGCCGGGGCAAGGGCTCCAGCATGTGGAACGCCATCGAGGCCCTGCGCGAGAACCAGGCTCAGGCCTGCGTCTCGGCCGGCAACACCGGCGCCCTGATGGCCATCTCCAAGCTTATCCTGCGGATGGGCGCGGATCTGGAGCGCCCGGCCATCGTCGCCAACTGGCCCAACATGAAGGGCGTGACCACGGTCTTGGACGTTGGCGCCAATGTCGAGAGCGACGCGGCCCAACTGGTCGAGTTCGCCATCATGGGGGCGGCTTTCCACCACGCCGTGCATGGCGCCAAGCGCCCGACGGTGGGCCTGCTGAACGTCGGCTCCGAGGACCAGAAGGGCCACGAGGAAGTCCGGGAAGCTCACGCCATCCTGCGCGAAACCAAGCTCGACTTCGACTATCACGGCTTCGTCGAGGGCAACGACATCGCCTACGGCACCGTCGACGTGGTGGTTACCGACGGCTTCACCGGCAATGTCGCCCTGAAGACGGCCGAGGGCCTGGCCCGCTTCTTCTCAAACGAGATCAAGTCCGCCTTGACCTCGGGTCCGATGGCCATGTTGGGCGCTCTGATCGCCTCGGGCGCGCTGAAAAAGATGCGCCATAGGCTGGACCCGAGCCGGGTGAACGGGGCCCCTCTGCTGGGCCTGAACGGAATCGTGGTGAAAAGCCACGGCGGCGCGGACGCGGGCGGCTTCGCCTCGGCGATCCGGGTCGCGACCAACCTCGCGCGCAGCGACTTCCGCGCCGAGATCGACAGAAATCTGAAGCGCCTGACCGCCGTCGCGGCCAAGGATGAGGCCCCGGCGGGTCAAGATCCCGGCGTTGGCGCCAAGGGAGCGGCCGAGTGAGCGTGGTTCGAAGTGTTGTGACGGGCGTCGGCGCGTACCTGCCGCCCCGGATCGTGACCAACGAGGATCTGGCCAAGTTCGTCGACACCAGCGACGAGTGGATCGTCGAGCGCACGGGGATTCGCCAGCGTCACCAGGCGGCCGAGGACCAGCCGGTCTCGGAGCTGGCCGCCGAAGCGGCCAAGGAGGCCCTGGCGGCCGCCGGCAAGACCGCCGCCGACGTCGACCTGATCATCGTGGCCACCACCACGGCCGACCTGACCTTCCCGGCCGTCGCCACCATCGTGCAGCGCAAGATCGGCGCGCCGGTCGGCATCGCCTTCGACGTCCAGGCCGTCTGCTCGGGCTTCGTCTATGCGCTGAGCGTCGCCGACGGCTTCGTGGCGCGCGGCCATGCCAAGTGCGCCCTGGTCATCGGCGCCGAGACCATGACCCGCCTGATGGACTGGAGCGACCGCGGCACCTGCGTGCTGTTCGGCGACGGCGCCGGCGCGATCGTGCTCGAGCCGGGCGAAGGCGAGGGGACCACCCAGGATCGCGGCATGCTGGGCTTCGCCCTGCGCGCCGACGGGACGAAACAGGACTTGCTCTATGTCGACGGCGGTCCGTCGACCACGGGCACGGTCGGCAAGCTGCGGATGCTGGGCAACCAGGTCTTCAAGCACGCCGTGGTCAATATCTCGGAAGCCATCCACGCCGCCGCCGCCAACGCGGGCGTGCCGGTCGCCGATGTCGACTGGTTCATTCCGCACCAGGCCAACCAGCGAATCCTGGCGGGCGTGGCCCATCGCTGCGGCATCGACGAGGAGAAGGTGATCTCGACGGTCGCCATTCACGCCAACACGTCCGCCGCCTCGATCCCGCTGGCCTTCGCGCACGGCGTCAAGGACGGCCGGATCAAGAAGGGCGACCTCCTGCTGCTGGAAGCCATGGGGGGCGGCCTGACCTGGGGCGCCTGCGTCGTGCGGCTCTAGAGCCTGCCCGGTTCAGCCGGACGGCTGAACCGGAAAAGCAGGCTCGCCCTAAAGGTAGAGTGCGATAGCCGAAACCGGCATCCACTTTCGGCTATCGCACTCTAAGGCGCAGGTTGGCGCGACCTTGCCCTAGGCTGCGCCCCGGCATGAACTCCTGACGTTGAGCCTTTGACTTCATGCGATAATCGCGGCATGAGGTCGTCGGTGAACTTGGGCGCGGCCGGTTGAGGGTGGTCGCATCGAACCCCGGTTTGCCGCGAGTGCTCCATCAGAGGTGGTCTTTCAGGCCGCCCAGATACGCGTGAAGGGGGTTGCATGAAGGGCGCTACTTTGACCCGGGCCGACCTGTGCGAGGCGGTTCATGAAGAGGTTGGACTGACCCGTCAGGACTGCGCCGGACTGGTCGAGCGCACCCTGGACCTCGTGGCCGAGGCGCTCGAAAAGAGCGAGACGGTCAAGCTGTCCGGTTTCGGTGTCTTCCAGGTCCGCGCCAAGCGGGCGCGCATGGGCCGTAATCCCAAGACCGGCGAGCCGGCCGAGATCGAGCCCCGCCGGGTGATCGGTTTCCGCGCCTCGCAGGTCATGAAGGCGCGAATCGACCGCGCTCTCGGCGACTAAGGGGATCCATGCGGTGGCGAAGGGGCCGAACGCCTTCCGCACGATTTCCGAGGCCGCCGAAGAGCTGGGCGTGCCGCAGCACGTCCTGCGCTTCTGGGAAACCAAGTTCTCTTTCATTCGCCCGATGAAGCGGGCCGGCGGACGGCGGTTCTATCGTCCGCAGGACGTCGCCGTGCTGAACGGCGTCCGAACCTTGCTGCACAGCGAGGGCCTGACGATCAAGGGCGTGCAGAAGCTGCACCGTGACCACGGGCTGGCGCAGGTGATCGCCGCCGGCATCGGCTCGAACGGTTCGGCCAGCCTTGATCCAGACATCGACTACGAGGCGCCGGTCGAGCGTCAGACCCGTTTGGGCGGCGAGACGCGCGATCGCCTGGCCTTCGCGCTGGACGATCTGACCGCGATCAAATCACGCCTGGACGGCCTGCTGACGCGCTAAAGACGCTCTGAAAATTTGGTCCGAAATCGGTGTTGCCCAACCTCGGACCGGCGCCTATAAGGGCGCTCCTTCCGCGTCGGAGCGTGGCGCAGCCTGGTAGCGCACTTGACTGGGGGTCAAGGGGTCGCAGGTTCGAATCCTGTCGCTCCGACCATTTCCTTCGGGAAGCTTTCCTTCGGGAATGAGCGGAAGACGAAAGGCCGCCCTTCGGGGCGGCCTTTTTCATTTTGGTCCTGGCTGTTGCGCTTCCGTCTACCTCTGGCCGACGTCCAGCGGCTTGTCGGCCTTGCCCATCCACGAGATGAGCGGGATCACCGGCAGGATCCAGCCCATGCCCAGCGCCACGAAGTAGATCAGGTGGACGACGCGGTTCTGCGGCAGGCGGTCATAGAGGCTGGTGAAGGCCCAGATCCAGGCGAACAGGATCACCATGACGCCGATCGAGCCGATCAACTTACGCAGGCGAGCCGGGATGAGGGGAGTGCTCACGCGGGTCTCCGAATGAGGCCGAGCACGGCCAGGAACAGGATGGCGCCGACGCTGGAGACGATCAGCTCGCCGACGAAGCCGACGAGATGAAGCTCGATGCGCGAGGCGATGAACGCTCCGATGAACGAGCCGATCACGCCGATCAAGAGCTTGATGAACAGCGAGTGGCGTCGGGCCAGCACCAGATCTGCGATCCAGCCCGCCAGGATGCCGATCACCGCCGCCGCGAAAACGCCCATGCCGCTCATCGTCTTCTCCGCCCCAGAAGGCCGTTCTGACACGAAGCGCGGGCGCCGTCATGCCGGGCCACAGAAACATTGATGCGGACTAATGGCGGGCGTAGGGATGGCGCGCCGCATTTCGGCCCATAAGTGACGCTTTTCCGATCCTATGACGTCTTTCCTGCGTTCCGACCGTTCGCGCGCCGTCGCGATCTGGCTTTTCATCGTCGCCGCCATGGTCTTCGCCATGGTCGTCGTCGGCGGCGCGACCCGCCTGACGGACTCCGGCCTTTCGATCACCCAGTGGAAGCCGATCATGGGCGCGCTGCCGCCCATGTCCGAACAGGCCTGGCGCGAGAGCTTCGAGCTCTACAAGAAGATCCCCCAGTTCCAGCTGGTGAACCCCGACATGACCCTGGAGGGCTATAAGGGCATCTTCTGGTGGGAATGGGCGCACCGCCTGCTGGGCCGCGCCGTGGGCGTGGTCTTCGCCATTCCGTTCGTCGTCTTCCTGATCCGCCGGGATATCCCGCGCCGCCTGATCTGGCGTTGCGCGGTCATGCTGGGCCTGGGCGGCCTGCAAGGCCTAGTCGGATGGTGGATGGTGTCCAGCGGCCTTTCCGAACGCGTCTCGGTGGCGCCCGAGCGGCTGATGACGCATCTGGGCCTTGCCCTGGCCCTGTTCGTGGTCCTGATCTGGACGGGCCTGGACGCCTGGAGCGGCTCGCCGCGCGTCGAGGAGCGCTCGGCCTGGCGCGGCTGGGCCTTGGCCTTCCTGGGCGCGGTGTTCTTCCAGAGCCTGCTGGGCGCCCTGGTGGCCGGCAATGACGCTGGCCTCGTCTACAACGACTGGCCGCTGATGAACGGCGGCTTCTTCCCCGCCGAGTACGCCGGCCACGGCTTCTGGGGCACCCTGGCCCATAGCCAGGGCGCGGTGCAGCTGCATCACCGTCTGGTGGCCTATCTGCTGTTCGTCGCCGGGATCGCCGTCGCCGTCGTGGCGCGGCGCGATCGTCCGCTGGCCGAGGGCAGCAAGATCGTGGCCCTGGCCGTGGCGGGCGTGGTCACCCTGCAGGCGGGTCTCGGGATCTGGACCCTGATGACCGGTGTGCCGATCGTGTTGGGCGTGCTGCACCAGGCCGGCGCCGCTGTGCTGCTAGGCGTGGCCACGGTCTTTGCGTGGCGGGTCCGCAGGCCCTGATTTTCAGGGACTGAAACATAGTCCCGGAACAACTGTCACACGCCGAGCGCAAATCGGGCCGATCCTCATGGAGCTTGGCCTTGATCCGCCCCCTTGTTCTCGCCCTCGTCGCGTCCGTCGCCGTTCCCGCCTTCGCGTTCGCCCAGACCCCCGTCTCGGTCAGCGTCAGCGATCCCTATTACAAGGCCGGGGAGGCGGCCCTGGCGCGCCAGATCGCGGTGGTCCCGAACACAGGCAGGGCCAAGAACGTCATCCTGTTTCTCGGCGACGGCATGGGCATTTCGACGGTCACGGCCGGCCGCATCTATGACGGTCAGTTGAAGGGCGTCGACGGCGAGTCCAATTCGTTGGCGTTCGAGCAACTGTCCTATTCGGCGCTTTCCAAGACCTACAGCCACGACACCCAGGTCACCGACAGCGCCGCCGGCATCACCGCGATCATGAGCGGCGTGAAGACCCGCAACAAGATCATCGGCCTGTCGGGCGCGGCCCTGCCCGAGACGTGCGCGACCGAGGCCGGGACGCGCGTCCAGTCCCTGGCCGAGCTGGCCAAGGCCAACGGCCGCGCCGCTGGGGTGGTCACCACCACCCGCGTCACCCACGCCACCCCGGCCGGCGCCTACGCCCACACCGCCTATCGGGACTGGGAAGGCGACAGCGACATGCCGCTCGAGGCGCTGGAGGGCGGCTGCAAGGACATCGCCCGCCAACTGGTCGAGGCGCCGGACGCCTTGCGCCTGGACGTCGTCATGGGCGGCGGTCGCTCGCGCTTCCTGCCGGAAGACAAGGACGGCAGGCGCGCCGATGGTCGCGACCTGACCCAGGCGTGGCTGAAGGCGGAAGGCGAGGGCGCGGCCTATGTCACCACGGTCGACCAACTGAAGGCGATTGACCCCAAGGCCAGCCGCCTGCTGGGCCTTTTCGCCGCCGAGCACCTGCCGTACGAGGTCGAGCGTCCGGTGCTGGGGCAGGGCGTGCCGACCCTGGCCGAGATGGCGACCTCGGCCATCGACGTCCTCTCGAAGAACCCAAGCGGCTACTTCCTGCTGGTCGAGGGCGGCAAGATCGACATGGGCAGCCACCTGGGCAACGCCAAGCGAACGCTCAGCGAGACGGTGGAGTTCTCCAAGGCCATCGCCGCCGTCCTGGCCAAGATCGATCTGAAGGACACCCTGGTCGTCGTCACCGCCGACCACAGCCACGGCCTCGTCCTCTCGGGCTACGCCGCCCGCAACGCGCCGATCCTTGGCCTGGCCGGCAACGAGGGCGATCCGGCCGTCGCCGCCGACGGCAAGCCCTATACGACCCTGATGTTCGCCACGGGGCCAGGCGGGCCGCTGGGCGCCGACACCCGCGTGGACCCCTCGAAGGAAGACCTGGACGATCCCGACTACCACCAGCAGGCGGGCGTGAACCTGGGCAGCGCCGCCCATGCGGGCGAGGACGTCGGCGTCTTCGCGGACGGCCCGCAGGCCTTCCTGCTGCGCGGCGTGGTCGAGGAAAGCTACATTTTCCAGGTGATGCGCCACGCCTTCGGTTTCGACGATCCGGTTTCGGCGCCCACCGCCGCCAAGCCGGTCGTGGCGCCCAAGGCCTCGGCTCCGTGGTGGAAGCGTGGTTGATCGCACGTCGCGCGATGCGGTATTATGATACCCCATCGCGCAAACCCTTATTCTACAAGGGTTTCCGAACTTTCTTGCGCGCGCATTGTTGACAGTCCGCGAACCCTCCTGTACCTGCCGCGCCTCACACGGACGAAACCGGCTTTCTCGGGTTCGGACGCCCAGAAATTACGGATCAATCCCATGCAAAAGACCACGGCTTCCCTGAAGCCCGCCGAGGTCGAGAAGAAGTGGATCGTGGTCGACGCCCAGGACGCCGTTGTCGGTCGTCTGGCGACGTTCATCGCCATGCGTCTTCGCGGCAAGCACCGTCCTGACTACACCCCGCACGTCGACTGCGGCGACTTCGTCGTCGTGATCAACGCCGACAAGGTGAAGTTCACCGGCAAGAAGCTGGACGACAAGGTCTACTATCGCCACACCGGTCACCCGGGCGGCGTCAAGTCGACCACCCCGCGCAAGGTGCTGGAAGGCAAGTTCCCGGAACGTGTTCTGGAGAAGGCCGTCGAGCGCATGCTGCCGAAGGAAAGCCCGCTTGCTCGCAAGCAGCTGACCCACCTGCTCATCTACAACAACGGCGAGCACCCGCACCAAGCGCAGAGCCCCGAAGTCGTCGACTTCGCTTCGCGCAACGCCAAGAACACCCGGAGCCTCTAAGCCATGACCGACGCCCAAGGCTTTGACGCGCTGGCTAGCCTGTCCAGCAACCCGGAAGCGGCCGCCCCGGCCGAGCCCAAGATCGACGCCCAAGGCCGCTCGTACGCGACCGGCAAGCGCAAGAACGCGATCGCTCGCGTCTGGATCAAGCCGGGCAAGGGTTCGATCACCATCAACGGCCGCGACCAGGAAGTTTACTTCGCGCGTCCGGTGCTGCGCATGATGATCGCCCAGCCCCTGGAAGTGACCGATCGCCTCGGTCAATTCGACGTCATCGTGACCGTGGAAGGCTCGGGCCTCTCGGGCCAAGCCGGCGCGATCCGCCACGGCCTGTCCAAGGCCCTGACCTATTACGAGCCCGGCCTGCGCCCGGTCCTGAAGCCGCACGGCTTCCTGACCCGCGACAGCCGCGTCGTCGAGCGTAAGAAGTACGGTAAGGCCAAGGCCCGTCGTAGCTTCCAGTTCTCGAAGCGCTAAACGCGGTTCGTACGCGTTTGGAAGAGGGCGCTTCGGTCATCCGAAGCGCCCTTTTTCTTGGTCATTTGTCCTCTCTTGTCTGGATAGGAGTCCGCCGTGGCGAACACTCCCAAGGTCTTTATCGATGGCGAAGCCGGCACCACCGGCCTGCAGATTCGCGAGCGCCTGGCCGGCCGCACCGATCTGCAGCTGGTTTCGATCGACCCCGACAAGCGCAAGGATCCCGCCGCCCGGGCGGAGATGCTGAACAGCGCTGACGCGGTGATCCTGTGCCTGCCCGACGACGCGGCGGTGGAAGCCGTGTCGCTGGTCTCGAATCCTGAAACCGTGATCATCGACGCCTCGACCGCCTATCGCACGGCCGAGGGCTGGGCCTACGGCTTCGCCGAGCTGGACAGCGAGCAGCGGGGCAAGATCGCCGCGTCGAAGCGGATTTCTAATCCCGGTTGCTATCCGACCGGCGCCATCGCCCTGACGCGGCCGCTGGTCTCGGCCGGCATACTGCCCCCGGAGTTGCCGGTCTCGTACAACGCCGTCTCGGGTTATAGCGGCGGCGGCAAGGCCATGATCGCCGAGTTCGAGGACGCAAGCGCCGCGAACCACACCAAGGTCCCGTATCGGATCTACGGCCTGTCGATGACCCACAAGCATGTGCCGGAAATGCAGAAGCACGGCGGCCTGCTGAGCCGGCCGATCTTCATGCCGGCCGTGGGGCGCTACCTGCAGGGCATGCTCGTCGAGATGCCGCTGCACTTCTCCTGCCTGAACGGCGCGCCGTCGCTGGGCGACATCCACGCGGCCCTGGCCGGGCACTACAAGGGCGAACGGTTCGTCGAGGTCGCTTCGCTGGAAGAGGCCAAGGGCCTGACCACCCTGGATCCCGAGGGCCTGAACGGCACCAACCGCCTGAAGCTCTTCGTGTTCGGGTCGGACACCAGCGGCCAGGCTCGCCTGGTGGCTCTGCTCGACAATCTCGGCAAGGGCGCTTCGGGCGCGGCGGTGCAGAACCTGAACATCGCCCTGGGCCTGAAGGAAGACGCCGGCCTGTAAGGACCGCGGCTTCTTGTTTGGCGCGTGGCAGGCGCCGAAACTGCTCGCACTTTCGGCTGCCACGCTTTTAGACCCGCCAGCGATAGTGGCCGGCGGGCTTGTGCAGCTTGAACATCCACAACGGCTCCTCATGGACGCCGTCGCCGATGTTGTGGGCCACGCGCACGCGGTGCGGTCCGTCCACCACCACGCCCAGATGTGGCCGCGCGCCGGCGGACAACCGCCAGGTCAGCACGTCGCCGATCTGGGGCGCGTCAAAGCCGTCCCCACCGAACGGACGCGAGTCGGGGAGGGGCAGCCTGGCGTTCTGGCGCGTGAGGAAGGTTTCCAGATTCAGCACGCGCCTGTGGTCGATATTGGCGTCCGGCTTGGTCAGGCCCCACTCGCGACGCGAGGGGTAGGCGTCGAAGGCGCGGGCCATATCCTCATGCACCCGCTGTTGCAGGTCGATGTCCCAGGCGTCGCGCGCGGCCCGGATCAGGACGTCGGAACACACGCCGCTGGTGCGCAGCACGTCGCCTTTCGGATAGCCGATCGAGCGATAGCTGGGATCGTAGTCGACCGTCACCCCGATCTGGTCCCGAGCCGCCAGGGCCAGCTTGCGGCCAGCGTCCGGGATCAGGGCAAGGCTAGTTCCCCCGCCAGCCAATAGCGGCGTGGCGACGAACATTCCCAAGGCTGTCCGGCGAGTGAACGTGAGCATGGCGCGGAAGCTTCGCCGCGATCCTGGCGACTTTTGGGCGAACGTGGGTCTTCGCCGAAATTTTAGTCGTCTTCGAGCTCGAGGAGGCGCGGGCCGGCGCCTTGAGCCGCCAGGGCGTCGCCCGGATTGCGCAGCGGGCAGGCGGTCAGCGACAGGCACCCGCAGCCGATGCAGTCACCCAGCTGGTCGCGAAGCTGGGTGAGTCGGCGGATACGGGCGTCCAGGTCGTCGCGCCAGTTGGTCGACAGGGCGCGCCAATCGTCGACATTAGGGGCGCGGTCGTCGGGCAGGCCGGCCAGGGCTTGGCGTATCTCGGCCAACGGCATGCCGGTGCGCTGGGCCACCTTGATCACCGCCACGCGCCGCAGCACCCCGCGCGGATATCGTCTCTGGTTTCCTTCGGTGCGCAGGCTGCGGATCAGGCCCTTGGTCTCATAGAAGTGCAGCGCGGACACCGTGATCCCGCTGCGCTTGGCGACCTCGCCGACACTGAGGGTCGGCGGTGGGGAAAGTGGCGGCATTGGCGCTTGACCTCAGCTTTGGTTGAGGTTGTACGGGAGAGGCTCCTGAACTGACAACATCGTCAAGGAGCTTTCATGACTCTCGCCGTTCAAGATCAACGCGTGGCCGACGTCCAACCGACCGAGCCGGTGCTCAACATTAGCCTGATCCGCATTAAGCCAGGCTATTTCGACGCATTCATGGCCCTGCAAACCGCGCATCTAGAGCGTATCCGCGGCATGGTCGCCGGCGTGCGGGGCGGTCGCCTGTTTAAGTCGGCCGACAAGAACACTGTGCTGATGGTGTCAGCCTTCGAGACGGCCGCGGACGCGGATCGCTTCCGCCAGGACCCACGTTTTCGCGAGCACCTGGCCCGCGCCAGCGATCTGATCGAGAGCGCCGAGGCCCTGCCGGTCGAGCTGGCCTATCAGATCGGCGTGATCTGACGGCGACCTGTGTCGCGGCCTCAGGGCTGCGACTTCACCATCACGAAGCTGCCGGGCGCGTCCTCGAGAGGCTTCAGCCGGCCCTTGATCGGGTCGCGGGCTGGGATCTGATCGCCCGAGCGCGCCTTCAGCCAGGCGGCCCAGTGCGGCCACCACGAGCCGGGGTGCTCTTCCGAACCCGCGATCCAGTCGCCGACGTCGGCGGGCAGCTTGTCGTTGGTCCAGTGCTGATACTTCTTGGCGTCCGGATGGTTGATCACCCCGGCGATATGCCCTGAGCCGGCCATGGTGAAGGTCACCGGCCCGCCGAACGCCTTGGCCCCGCGATAGACGCTGCGGAACGGCGCGATGTGGTCGTCCTTGGACGACTGGACGTAGATCGGGGTCTTCACCTTGCCCAGGTCCAGATGCTCGCCGCCCAGGCTCAGCTGGCCCGTCGTCAGCGCGTTGTCCTTGTAGAAGTTGCGCAGGTAGAACAGGTGCAACGACTTGGGCATCCGCGTCTGGTCGGCATTCCAGAACAACAGGTCGAAGGGGCGGGGCTCCTTGCCCATCAGGTAGTTGCTGACGAAGAACGACCAGATCAGGTCGTTGCCGCGCAAGGCGTTGAAGGTGTCGGCCATCGACTGGCTGGGCAGGAAGCCGCCGGCGGCGTCCATCTGCTGCTCGATCGACTGCAGCCATTCCTCGTTGGTGAAGAGCAGCAGGTCGCCGGCCTCGGCGAAGTCCTGCTGGGCGGCGAAGAAGGTGGCGGAGTTGATCCGCTTGTCGCCGCGCGCGGCCATGTGGGCCAGGGCGACCGACAGCAGCGTACCGCCGATGCAGTAGCCGACCGTATTGACCCGATCGACGCCGCACTGGGTCATGACCTGCTGAGTGGCGTCATAGACGCCTTCCAGCATGTAGTCCTCGAAGGTCTTGGCCGCGAGAGTCTGGTCCGGATTGACCCAGGAGGCGACGAACACCGTGAAACCCTGGCCGGTCAGCCAACGGATCATCGAGTTCTCGGGCCGCAGGTCCAGGATGTAGAACTTGTTGATCCACGGCGGAAAGATCAGCAGCGGGATCTCGCTGACCGTCTCGGTGGTCGGGTTGAACTGCAGCAGCTGCAGTATGTCGTTCTGATAGACGACCTTGCCGGGGGCGGTCGCGACGTTCTCGCCGACCTTGAACTTGGCCAGGTCCGTCTGGCTGATCGCCAGCTGGCCGCCGCCGCGCTCGAGGTCGGCGGCGAAATTGTCCATGCCGCGCACCAGGCTCTGGCCTTGGGTCTGCACCACCTCGCGCAGGGCCGCTGGGTTCGAGATCAGGAAGTTCGACGGCGAGAAGGCGTCGGTCAGCATCTTGGTGAAGAACTCGACCCGACGCTTGGCGCCCGGCTCGACGCCGTCGACCTCGGAGATCAGCCCGTTCAGCCAGTTCGACGACAGCAGGTAGGACTGCTTCATCAGGTCGAACATCGGGTTCGAAGCCCAGTCCGGATCGTTGAAGCGCTTGTCGCCGGCGGCCGGGGCGACCACGGGGGCGACCTCCTCGCCGTTGGCGCGCCGGGCGGCCGACTGCCAGAGCTCCATGTACTGGCCGAAAAGATCGGCCTGGGCCCGCATCAGACGATCGGGCTGGGCGGCCAGCCGGGTCATCACCTCGTTGAGGGCCGGGGCCACGTGGAAGGGATCGGGCGAGAGGGCGGCGGGCCGATCGGCCTGACGCAGCGCCGCCTCGGCGATGGCGCCCTGAGCGGTGACGGCCGCGCGGGCCAGATTGGCCGAGAGGGTCTCGACCATCCTCAACTGGTCAGGCGAGAGCACGCGCTCGAAAGGCGGGAAGGGCGCTGCGCCAGGGCCGGGCTGATCGGCATGCCGCCCGGTCGATTCGACCTTCGGCGGCGGCTCCGGAGCTTCCGGCTTGGCCTTGGCTTTCGCGGCCTTGGGCGCCGCCTTGGGCGCGACCTTGGCCTTGGTTTCGGTCGTCTCAGCCTTGGAAGCGGCTTTCTTCCGAGGCTCGGGGGCGGCCTTCGCCTTAGCCATGAGGTTTCCTCCGCATTGTCCAAAGGCAGTTCGAGAAAAGCGGCGCCGAACGCCTTTCGCTCGCCGCGATCATCGCATAAGACCAGAACCAATGAACGGCGAAACCCGCAAAATCGTACGTGTTGGTCTGATCGTCGGCCTCGCCGCCGGCGCGACCGCGTGCGTCAGTCCGTTCAAGACGGTTCCGGTCGATCCCAGCTCGCCCGTCGCCGCCCAGGCGGCCGCGGCGGCCAAGGAGGACGCGCCCCGTCGCAAGTTCTCGGACATTCCGGCCATTCCGACCGACGTGCCGACCGCCGACAAGGTTCGCGCGGCCGTCGTGCAGCAGCAACGCGCCGGCGAGGCGCTGACCAAGGCTGTCGCGCCGGGTACGTGGGAGCTCAAGGACACCGAGAGCTACGCGGCCAAGGCCCAGCGCGATGTGAAGGCGCCGGCGCTCGCCATCCCGACCGACGCGGACCGCGCGGCCACCGAAGCCTTCGCGCGCGCGGCGCGTGACCGAGCTAGCGCGCCTCCGTCCCAGCCCAAATAGGGCGACGGAGGCATAATCTTCCTTGAACTGGCTTGGCTAGACCCTGTCCGGGGTCTATCCATGCCCGACTTTTCGCTCCCAGAGCGCCGAAGCGGCGCACAGAGCCCTCATGAGCACCGATTTCCATCGTATCCGCCGCCTGCCGCCGTACGTCTTCGAAGAGGTCAACAAGATCAAGGCGCGCCTGCGCGCCGAGGGGACCGACATCATCGACTTCGGGATGGGCAATCCCGACATGCCGACGCCGCAGCACATCGTCGACAAGCTGATCGAGACCGCCCGCGACCCCAAGGCGGGCCGCTACTCGGCCTCGAAGGGCATCCCGGGCCTGCGCAAGGCCATGGCCAACTACTACGGCCGCCGCTTTGGCGTGAAGCTGAACCCCGACACCGAGGTGATCGCCACGCTCGGGTCGAAGGAAGGCTTCGCCAACCTCGCCCAGGCCCTGACCGGTCCCGGCGACGTCATCATCTGCCCGAACCCGGCCTATCCGATCCACGCCTTCGGCTTCATCATGGCCGGGGGCATCATCCGCCACGTGCCGGCCCTGTCGCCGGAGGAGTACCTGTCCAACATCAGCCGCGCGGTGAAGCACTCGGTGCCGCCGCCCAGCGTGCTGATCCTGTCCTACCCGTCGAACCCGACGGCCCAGTGGGTGGACCTGGACTTCTACAAGGACGCCGTGGCGCTCGCCAAAAAGCACGACCTGCTGGTGATCAGCGACGTGGCCTATGGCGAGATCTATTTCGACAACAACCCGCCGCCGTCGATCCTGCAGGTCGAGGGCGCCAAGGATATCGCCGTCGAGGTCAACTCGCTGTCGAAGACCTACGCCATGGCCGGCTGGCGCGTGGGGATGGTGGTCGGCAACGCCCGCATCTGCGCCGCCCTGGCCCGCGTGAAGTCATACCTCGACTACGGCGCCTATACGCCGGTGCAGGTCGCCGCCGCCGCGGCGCTGAACGGCCCGCAGGACTGCGTCGACGAGATCCGCGGCATCTACAAGAGTCGTCGTGACACGCTGATCAAGTCGATGAAGGGCGCCGGATGGGACATCCCCAATCCGCCGGCCTCGATGTTCGCCTGGGCCAAGATCCCCGAGCAGTATCGTGAAGCCGGCTCGATGCTGTTCTCGCGCCTGCTGATCGAGGAGGCCGGCGTCGCCGTCGCGCCCGGCATCGGCTTTGGCGAGTATGGCGAGGGCTATGTGCGGATCGGCCTGGTCGAGAACGAGCACCGCATCCGCCAGGCCGCGCGCAATGTGAAGAAATTCATCGCCAACGCCGACACCATCCTGGCCAAGGCCCACAACAAGATGGAACAGGCCTAGTAGGCTCTCCGACGGCGTAACGAGGATTCGAAGATGACGAACAAGACCTGGCGCGTCGGCGTCGCGGGCCTGGGCACGGTCGGCGGCGGTCTCCTGCAGTTCCTGGCCGACCGTCCGGGTTTCGCGCCGGCCGGCGACAAGGCCGTGGTCACCGCCGTCTCGGCGCGGTCCAAGTCGCGCCCGCGCACGGTCGACATCTCGAACCTCATCTGGTTCGACGATCCGGTGGCGCTGGCCGCCTCGCCGGACGTCGATATCTTCGTCGAGCTGGTCGGTGGTTCGGACGGTCCGGCCAAGGCAGCCGTCGAGACGGCCCTGAAGGCCGGCAAGCCGGTGGTCACCGCCAACAAGGCCCTGATCGCCGAGCACGGCGCCGAACTCGCCGCCCTGGCCGAGGCCAACGGCGCGCCGCTGCTGTTCGAAGCCGCGGTGATGGGCGGCGTGCCGGCCGTGAAGATGATGCGCGAAGCCCTGGTCGGCGACGACATCATCTCGGTGTCCGGCATCCTCAACGGCACTTGCAACTTCATCCTCTCGGAGATGGAAAAGACCGGCCGCTCGTTCGCCGATGTGCTGCGCGAGGCTCAAGGCCTGGGCTATGCCGAGGCCGATCCGACCATGGACGTCGGCGGTTTCGACGCCGGCCACAAGATCAGCATCCTGGCGGCCCTGGCCTTCGGCTGCGCCCCGAACTTCGCGGCGGCCGAGATCGAGGGCATCAGCGAGGTCGACCTGCTCGACATCAAACTGGCTAAGGACCTGGGCTACCGCATCAAGCTGATCGCCAGCGCCGCCAAGACCGACGACGGCGTGGCCGTGAAGGTCCATCCGTCGCTGATCCCGCTGGATCATCCGCTGGCCCAGGCCGGCGGCGCGTTGAATGCGCTGTTCATCGAGGGCAAGCGCATCGGCCGGATCTTCGTTCAAGGCCCTGGCGCGGGCGCTGGTCCGACCGCCGCCGCCGTGGCCGCCGACATCGCCGACGTCATGACCAAGGCCGTGCGCCCAGTGTTTCAGGCCCCCGCCGGCGACCTGGCGTCGTTCACCCCGATCGATCCGGCCCGCGCGGTGGGCAAGGCCTATCTGCGGGTCATGGTCCAGGACCAGCCCGGCGTGATCGCCGCCATCTCGGAAACCCTGGCCGAATGTGGCGTCTCGATCGATAGCTTCCTGCAAAAGCCCGTCGACGGGGCGGGGGGCGTGCCGATCGTGCTCGTTACTCATGCGACGCCGGAATCCAAGCTTCTGGATGCGATTAGCCGCATCGAAAAGTTGCGGACCGTGCTAGAGCGTCCCCGCCTTCTGCGCGTCGCGCGCATCTAAACGACCCGCCGAAAAGGCAGGCGACGAAGGCGACATTGGGAACAAGGTCTCCTTCGGGAGGCTGGGAGAAACGGATGAGTTCGAACACCCTGGACCGCTCGCTGGTCCTGGACGCCGTTCGCGTGACCGAAGCCGCCGCCATCGCCTCGTGGACGATGCTGGGGCGCGGCGACGAGATGGCCGCCGACCAGGCCGCCGTCGACGCGATGCGTAACGCCTTGAACGAGCTGAATATCGACGGCGAGATCGTCATCGGCGAGGGCGAGCGCGACGAGGCGCCGATGCTCTACATCGGCGAGAAGGTCGGCACGGGTAAGGGCCCCAAGATCGACATCGCCCTGGATCCGCTCGAGGGCACGACCCTGGCGGCCAAGGCCCAGCCCAACGCCCTGACCGTGATGGCCTGGGCGCCCAAGGGCACGCTGCTCAATGCGCCCGACACCTACATGGACAAGATCGCCTGCGGTCCGGGGCTGCCGGCCGGGGTGATCGACCTCGACAAGTCGCCCGCCGACAACATCAAGGCCATTGCCGCGGCCAAGGGCGTCGCGCCGACCGAGATCACGGTCTGCGTGCTGGATCGTCCGCGCCACGCCGAGATTATCGCCAATGTGCGCGCCGCCGGCGCTCGCATTCATCTGATCACGGACGGGGACGTGGCTGGGGTGATCAACACCACCGATCCGTCGACCGGCATCGACCTCTATCTGGGCTCGGGCGGCGCGCCGGAAGGCGTGCTGGCCTGCGCGGCGCTGAAGTGCGTCGGCGGCCAGTTCCAGGGCCGCCTGCTGTTCCGCAACAATGACGAGCGGGCCCGGGCGACCAAGTGGGGCATCACCGAACTCGACAAGAAGTATGATCTGCACGAGATCGTCCGTGACGAGGCGATCTTCGCCGCCACGGGCGTGACGCGCGGAGGGCTTGTCGATGGCGTCGTCTATCGCGATGGCTGCGTCCACACCCACACCCTGGTGATGAACTCCTCGACGGGCACGGTGCGCGAGGTCCGCATGAAGCGGAAGGTCTAGGACTTTCCCTGTTCCGGCCGCCCTGTGGAGGCGGCCGTTCTGCTTTCTGGTTTGAGGTTACGAATGACCACCTTTGTCGACTTGGCCGCATGGCTCGCGGCGGAGCCGGCGGACGCCGCTCTCAAGGAGGTCGTCCAGACGGTCGCCTCGACCTGCGCGGGGATCAGCCGTGTCGTCGCTTCCGGCGCCCTCTCGGGCAGCCTGGGCGCGGCCGGCAGCACCAACGTTCAGGACGAAGAGCAGAAGAAGCTCGACGTCATCACCAACGACATGCTGAGCGACGCCCTGAAAGGCTGCGCGCCGGTCGCCGGCCTGGCTTCGGAAGAGCTGGAAGAGATCGAACCCACGGGACGCGTCGGCGGCTATCTGGTGACCTTCGATCCGCTGGACGGCTCCAGCAACATCGACGTCAATGTCTCGGTCGGGACGATCTTCTCGGTGCTGCCCGCGCCGGCCGGCCACGCGCCCGAGGAAGCGGACTTCCTGCAGCCGGGCCGCAACCAGGTCGCGGCGGGCTATGCCGTCTATGGCCCTCAGACCATGTTGGTCCTGACCCTGTCGCAAGGCGTCGCCGCCTTCACGCTCAGCGCCGACGGCCAATGGTTGCTGACGCACGAGACGTTGACCGTCCCGGCGGACACCGCCGAGTTCGCGATCAACATGTCGAACCAGCGCCATTGGGCGCAGCCGGTGCGCCGCTATATCGACGGTTGCCTGGCGGGCAAGGACGGTCCCCGCGGCAAGAACTTCAACATGCGCTGGATCGCCTCGATGGTGGCCGACGTTCACCGCATCCTGATGCGCGGCGGCGTCTTTATGTACCCGTGGGACGCCCGCGAGCCCGGCAAGCCCGGCAAGCTGCGTCTGATGTACGAGGCCAATCCGATGGGCCTGGTTGTCGAGCGGGCGGGCGGCAAGGCCACCGACGGCGTCACGCGTATCCTCGACATCCAGCCGACCAAGCTGCACCAGCGCGTGCCGGTGGTGCTGGGTTCGGCCAACGAGGTGGAGGCTGTGCGGGCGGAGATGACCGCCGGCTAGCCGGTCCATGGCGCGGCCGGCCCAGGCTCCTCACGTCCGGGACTGTCGCCTCGGCGCCGCATGGTCCGAATCCACGTGACCGGCTACTCTCCCACGATGCCCGCTGATGGTGTCTCCAACATTCCTTCCGACGCCTTCCTGGGCGTCGAACGTTCGCTGAGCGGCCGCGCCTGGCGCGAGCGTCCGGCCGACATGGCGGTCGTGCGCGACATCCAGCAGCGCCATGGCCTGATCGAGCCATTGGCCCGGGCGCTGGTGTCGCGCGGCGTCCTGCTCGACGACGCCGAACACTATCTGCGCCCGACCCTGAAGGCGCTGTTTCCCGATCCGTCCAGCTTCACCGACATGGACCGGGCGGCGGAAATCCTGATCGACGCCCTGGAAGCCGGGCGCTCGACGATGGTCTTCGCCGACTACGATGTCGACGGGGCCACCAGCGCGGCCCAACTGGTGCGCTGGTTCCGCTATATGGGCGTCGAGTTGCCCATCTACATTCCTGACCGCCTGACCGAAGGCTATGGTCCCAGCCCGGCGGCCTTCCGCACCATCCGTGAAGGCGGAGCCGAACTGGTCGTAACCCTGGACTGCGGCGCGGCGGCCTATGACGCCATCGCCAGCGCGGCCGAGATCGGCCTCGAGGTCGTGGTCATCGATCACCACCTGATGCGCGAGGATCCGCCGGCGGCCGCCGCCGTGGTCAATCCTAATCGGCCGGGCTGCCAGAGCGGGCAGGGGGTCCTGGCCGCCGCCGGCGTGACCTTCGTCCTGCTGGCCGCCCTGAATCGCGAGGCCCGCAAGCGCGGCCTCTTCACCGAGGATCGTCCGCAGCCCGACCTGCGCCAGTGGCTCGACCTGGTGGCCTTGGGCGAGGTCTGCGACGTCACGCAGCTGATCGGCTTCAACCGCGCCCTGACGGCGCTCGGCCTGCGCACCATGGGCGCGTGGGCCAATCCGGGGCTGAAGGCGCTGTTCGCGGTCGGCAAGGGTTCGGGCGATCCGTCCGTGTTCCACGCCGGCTTCATTCTGGGGCCGCGCATCAACGCCGGCGGCCGCATCGGCCGTTCCGACCTCGGCGCGCGCCTGCTGTCCACGGACGATCCGCTGGAGGCCGCCGCCCTGGCCGAGGAACTGGACGGCCTCAACACCGAGCGCAAGGCGGTCGAAGCCGCCGTGGTCGAGGAGGCCGCGGCCGTGCTGGAGCGCGGCAACTTCAATCCCGACGCCCCGGTGATCGTCGTGGCCGGGGACGACTGGCATCCTGGCGTGATCGGCATCGTCGCGGGCCGCCTGCGCGAACGCTATCGCAAGCCGGTGGTGGTGATCGGCGTCGACCGCGCCGCCAATGTCGGCAAGGGCTCGGGCCGCTCGCAGCCGGGCGTGAACCTGGGGCGCGCGATCCAGGCCGCCTTCGAGGCCGGACTGCTGATGGCCGGCGGCGGACACGCCATGGCCGCGGGCCTGTCGATTCGCCCCGAGATGATCCCAGAGTTCCGCGCCTTCCTGGAGGAGCGCCTGGCCGGCGAGATGGAGGCGGTCGGTATCGAGGCGGTGGAGATCGACGCCCTGGTCCAGCCGCGCGCGGCGAATCGGGCCCTGCTCGATGACTTCCAGCGGCTGGCGCCGTTCGGTCCCGGCAATCCTGAACCGATGTTCGCCCTGACCCAGGTGCGGCCTGAACGCGTTTCGGCGTTGAAGGGCGGGCATGTGCGCATGGACCTAGTGGGCCCCACCGGCGACCGCATTAAGGCCATCAGCTGGCGCAGCGCGGAAACGCCGCTGGGCCAGCGCCTGCTGGCCGGTGGCGGCGCGCTGGACGTCGTCGGCAAGCTGAAGCCCGACGACTACATGGGCCGCAACGGCGTCCAACTGGAGATCGAGGACGCCCATGATCCCCGGATGTGGACGGACTAAGAGTCGGACTAAAAAAGTACCATCCAGCGGGTTGCGCGCCCCAAACGGCGCGGCTATACACCCGCTTCCTCGCGGGGCC
>NZ_JBXARP010000004.1:3471-266988 GCF_058808375.1 Caulobacter sp. GW821-FHT11E10 | reverse complement strand
GTGGTCCCTTCGTCTATCGGTTAGGACGCCAGATTTTCAATCTGGAGAGAGGGGTTCGACTCCCCTAGGGACTGCCACCCGCGAGGCTATATTTTGACGATGTTCCGCTCCGGCGGTGACGTGGTCCCTTCGTCTATCGGTTAGGACGCCAGATTTTCAATCTGGAGAGAGGGGTTCGACTCCCCTAGGGACTGCCATCTTCGGCTGTATTTCAGAATTGTTTCGGGTTTGTGGCTGCGACGAAATGTCGCGGAACGCCTTTGCGCGCCGTTTTGACGTGATTTCGTCATTGACGGCTCTCGCCACGCGAGAACACTGTTCTCGTAGTGCTCGCTCCGATGGGCTGATTGGGCGAGCCAGAGGGGTGGGATGTCTGGTTTCGATTTTGAGGACGCTGCGGCGCACGAAGAGTTCGTGCGCATCAGCGGGAGGGTGAAGTGGTTCGACGCCGGCAAGGGTTACGGGTTCATCGTACCGGATGATCCGGGCCAGACCGGGCTTAAGGACGTGCTTCTACATGTGACATCGCTGCGTAACTGCGGCCGCGAAACCGCCATGGAGGGGGCGGTGATCGTGTGCGACGTGGTGCGAAGGCCCAAGGGCTGGCAGGTCAGCGAGGTCGTCAATCTCGACGAAAGCTCCGCGCCGGCGCCGCTTGAGCGCCAGAAGCGGACCTTCGCCGATGGGCCGCCACGCCGCGATCCGCTGAGAGAAGGGCATGGGCGTCACGCCTTGGAGCCCGAAGGACCGGCCGAGCACGCCAAGGTCAAGTGGTTCAACCGCACCAAGGGCTATGGCTTCGTGATCCGCGACGCCGAACCCGGCGACATCTTCGTGCATATCGAGACGCTCCGTCGGGGCGGGCTCGAGGACCTGCAGCCGGGCGACGACGTCCTGGTGCGGTTCGCGCGCGGGCCCAAGGGCCTGGTGGTCGCGGAAATCACCCCCGGCGACGTCTGACTTTCGCCGCCCCGGTCGGACCGCTAGTCTCGACAGGGACTGGCTCTGACAGAGGCGCGCGCATGGCGGGACGGATGATCGACAGGCGAGGCTTGCTGGCCGCGCTGGCGCTTGGCGTCGGCGCGGGCGGTTCCGCCTGGGCGGCGCCGAAGCTGGAGACCGTCGAGGTGGTCGCCAGCCGCGGCCGCGCGCGTTTTCAGGTCGAGATCGCCGCCACATTGGCCGAGCAGAAGCGCGGCCTGATGTTTCGCAAGTCGCTGGCCCCCGACCGGGGCATGCTCTTCACCTACAAGCGGCCACAGCCGGCGGCCTACTGGATGAAGAACACCCTGATCCCGCTCGACATCATCTATATCCAGCCGGACGGCAGAATCCTGTCGATCGTCCGCAACGCCCGTCCGCACGACGAAACGCCGCTGCCCGCGGGCGGCCTGGTCCTGGGCGTGCTGGAGATCGCCGGGGGCAGGGCGGCTCAGTTGGGCATCCTCCCGGGCGACCGGGTGCTGCATCGAATCTTCCCGAAGGGATAATTGCGGCGCTCCATCCGTTGATCCGCGCGTCGAACGCCTGTAGAGCACGCGCCTGCCGATGTTTCGGAGCGTAGCGCAGTCTGGTAGCGCGCCTGGTTTGGGACCAGGATGTCGCAGGTTCGAATCCTGCCGCTCCGACCATCGGTAAGTACTTTGGGAGAGGTCCATGCTGGCCCGCATCTATCGCCCCGCCAAGAACGCCATGCAGTCCGGCAAGGCCAAGACCAAGGACTGGGTGCTGGAGTTCGAACCGGCCTCGGCCCGCAAGGCCGATCCGCTGATGGGCTGGACCACCTCCAGCGACATGAACGGCCAGATCCGCCTGACCTTCGAGACGCGTGACGAGGCCGTGGCCTACGCCCAGCGTCACGAGATTGCTTTCCAGATCTTCGAAGCCAAGGCCCCCAAGCGCATCATCAAGGCCTATGCCGACAACTTCGCGGCCAACCGCAAGCAACCCTGGACCCACTAGGCCTCGGCGGGTCCGGCACGCGCGCCCTTAGCTCAGCTGGATAGAGCACTCGCCTTCTAAGCGAGCGGTCGCTGGTTCGAATCCAGCAGGGCGCGCCAAACTTGCTTTGAAGCCTTGGCCGCCGCCGCTCGGCCCTGGGCCAAGGCGGGGCGTTGCGCCACCCGAAGCCATTCCGCGCGTTGACGTGTCGGGGGCAGCAGGAGGAGCCACCATGCCCGCCAAGTCCGCCGCTCAACAGAAGGCCGCCGGGGCCGCGCTCTCGGCCAAACGCGGGGATACCCCTAAGAGCAAGCTCAAGGGCGCTTCCAAATCGATGCTGTCGATGAGCGAAAAGCAGCTTGAGGCGTTCGCCCACACCAAGCGCAAAGGGAAGCCCGAGCACGCCGCCGACGGTTGAGGGCTAAGTTCCGTTCGCCCATCGGATGGGTCTGATGAGATCGCGGTAGCGAAACCATTTGCAAAAGCGCTGAACGTCTCGAACTATGATCCTCGGATGATACCGGTGTCATAAGAACGCCGGGCCACGGAGGAAATGGGATGTTGCAGTCAGAACGATCCAGATTCCGCGCGCGCCTCGTCGGCGGCAGCGGCGCCGTAGCCCTATTGCTGGGCGCCGGGGCGGCGATGGCCCAGACAAGCGCGACGCCGGCGGCCTCGGACGACACCGTCGAAACGGTCGTCGTCACGGGCTTTCGCAACAGCCTCGCACAGGCCCTCAACGTAAAGCGCTCTTCGGCGGCGGCGGTCGACGCCATCTACGCCGAGGACATGGCCAAGTTCCCGGACCTCAACCTGTCCGAATCAATCCAGCGCATTCCGGGCGTGGCGATCGCCCGCGACGCCGGTGAAGGGCGTCAGATCTCGGTGCGCGGTCTTGGACCGCAGTTCACGCGCGTGCGCATCAACGGCATGGAGGCCCTGACGACGTCGGGCGGCACCGACGCCTCGGGCGGCACGAACCGCAGCCGTTCCTTCGACTTCAACGTGTTCGCCTCGGACCTCTTCAATCGCATCACGGTTCAGAAGACCGCTTCGGCCGAAACGGAAGAAGGCTCTCTCGGCGCCACCGTCGACCTGAACACCGCCCACCCGTTCGACAAGCGCGGCTTCAATTTCGCGGTGTCGGGCAAGTACGGCTACAACGACCAGGCCAAGAAGGCGTCGCCGCGCATGGCCGCGCTGATTTCCAACACCTGGCGCGACGATACGATCGGGGCCTTGTTCTCGGTCGCGTACTCTCAGCGCGACCTGCTGGACGAGGGCACGAGCACGGTGCGTTGGCAGACCGGCACGGCCGCGTCGCCCGGCTTCCGGAGCGTGAAGGGCGTGGCCTGCGCCACCAACGCCGCCGCCTGCGCCGAGGCCAACGGCGCGGTCCATCCGCGCATTCCGCGCTTCGACTGGTATCACACCACCCAGGATCGCCTGGGCATGACCGGCTCGCTGCAATGGGCGCCGGACGACAAGACCCAGGTCTCGTTCGACGTGCTTTACGCCGACTTCAAGGGCGAGCGGAACGAGGACTTCCTTGAGACCTTCACGCCCCAGACCGCCGGCGCCTGCACGGCGACCTCGCCGGCTTCGTGCGGCATCAACCAGGTCGACGTGGTTGACTATACGGTTGTGTCGCCGCGCTCGAACTTCCCCGTCATGACCAAGGGAACGTTCAACAATATCGACCTCAAGACCGAGCAGCGCCACGACGAACTGGAGACCGAGTTCCGGCAGTTCACCCTGACCGGCGAGCATCAACTCACCGACAAGCTGAAGGTGCGGGGCGTGCTGGGCTTCGCCAAGTCGACCTTCGCCAACCCGGTCCAGAACACGGTCCAGTGGGACCAGTACAACGTCCAGGGCTACAGCTGGGACTACAGTGGCGGCGACACCTATCCCGTCATCAAGTACGGCACGGGCGACACGGTCAACGCCGACGCCTGGACCCTGGCCGAGATCCGCATGGTTCAAGGCTATGTCGACAACAGCTACAAGACCGCTCAGTTCGATCTGGCCTATGACTTCAGCGACAATTTCAAGCTGAAGGGCGGCCTGTCCTACAAGGCCTACAACACCGACAGCACCGCATTCTCGCGGACCAACGGCACCTCAGCCAACATCAACCCGGTGTCTTCCGCCGACCTGCGGAACGTGGCGCGGTCGAGCTATGCTGAGACGATCGACTTCTCGAGCTTGAAGCTGCCGGCCGGCAATGTGACCTCCTGGATCACGCCCGACCTGCAGAAGGCGCTCTCGGCCCTGCACATGGATGATCCGACCTACGGCAAGACGATCACCACCACGCCGGGCACGGTCTGGGTCAGCCCGTTCGGCAACGAGTGCTTCACCAGCGGCTGCGGCATCTACCACCTGGGCAAAGAGGCCAGCCTCGGGGCCAACTACGCCATCGATGAGTGGGACACGACGGGATACCTGCAGGGCAACTTCAACCTCGACGTCGGGGGTGTGCCGGTCCGCGGCGATCTGGGCGTGCGCTATGTGAAGACCCGCCAGAAGGCCCTTGGCTACGGCGTCGTTCCGTCGACGGTCAGCGGCGTCAATTACCAGACCATCTCGGCCACCATGGCCACCCGCAGCTATGACGACGTGCTGCCGGCCTTGAACATGGTGGTCGAACCGCACGAGGACCTGCTGCTGCGCTTCGGCGCGGCCAAGGTGATGTCGCGCCCCAACCTGGGCTCCCTGACGCCGGGCGTGAACATCGGAACCGGCAGCAACAAGACCGTCACCTCGGGCAACCCGTTCCTGGACCCGTTCCGGGCCAAGACGGTCGACGCGGCGATCGAATGGTATTTCCAGCCTCAGGCCCTGCTGTCCTTCGCCTATTTCTACAAGGACATCTCGACCTTCGTTCAGGCCTATACCTCGCCGCTGTCGACCTTCGACCAGAACCCGTTCGGCCTGCCCGACAGCGCGGCGGTCGCCGCCTGCGGGAGCACGCCGGGCTGCGCGCCCAGTCTCCCGGTCTGGCAGTTCAGCACCTCGGTCAACACGCCCGGCGGTCCGCTGAAGGGCTTCGAGGTCAACTACCAGCAGCCGTTCACCTTCCTGCCGGCTCCGTTCGACCAGTTCGGCTTCCTGGGCAACTACACCCACGTGACCTCGAATGTGACGTATCTGTCCTCGACCGGGACGGTGGCGGCCATCGGTCCGCTGACCAACCTCTCGAAGAACAGCTACAACGCCACGCTCTACTTCGAGAACAAGAAGGTCAGCAGCCGCGTCTCGGCCGCCTATCGCAGCAAGTACCTGACCATGATCCCGGGACGTAACGGCTCGGACGTGGAAGGCACCAAGGCGACGCTGAACTTCGATGCGTCGCTGACCTACACCTGGAACAAGCACCTGGCCTTCACGCTTGAGGCCGTGAACCTCACCAATGAGAGGCAGGACCAGTACTACGACTCCAGCCAGCTGGTGTCGTTCTACCACGAGACGGGTCGCGAGTTCTTCGCGGGCTTCCGCTACACCTTCTAAGCTTGGCGCGGCGCGGTCCTTCGGGGCCGCGCCGTCTTCATTTCGAGGACCGTCATGTCCATCGTCTTCGACCGCCGGACGCTGCTGGTCGGCGTCTGCGGCCTGACCCTTACGTCTCCGGCTCTCGCCGCCACCCGGACCGGCTTCGACGCGGTGGTGTCGACCAAGGGCTCCGATCCTCGCGGCAAGACCTACGCCACCCTGGCCGCCGCGCTCGACGCCGCGCCGGCCTCGGGCGACCGTCCGTTCAGGATCCTGGTGACCGCCGGGACCTGGCGCGAGAAACTGGTCGTGACCAAGCCGAATGTCTGGCTGTTCGGCGAAGGCCGCGCGGCCAGCACCATCGTCTTCGGCGACTACGCCGGCGGCCGGAAGTCGGGAGGCTCCAACGAGATCGCGACGATGGTCGTGTCCGCGCCCGGCTTTCGCGCCGCGCGCCTGACGATCGCCAACGACTTCGACTATCCGGGCCACATGCCGCCCGACGTGCCCTACGACCGCACCGGCGCGAGCGGAGCCCAAGCGACCGCGCTGAAGCTGGCCGACGGCTCGGACCGGGCCTATTTCGAGGATGTGGCCCTGACGGGTTGGCAGGACACCCTGTTCACCGACGCTGGTCGCAGCCTCTTCCGCCGCTGCTACATCAGCGGCTGCGTGGACTTCATCTACGGTCGGGGCGTGGCCGTGTTCGACCATTGCGAAATCCGCTCGCGCACCCGCCCGGGCAAGGACTTCCACGGCTTCATCGCCGCGCCAGACACAGACCGCCGTCAGCCCCACGGCCTGGTCTTTCTTGACTGCCGACTGACCAAGGACGCGGACATGTCGCGCCACACCATGGCGCTGGGGCGGCCTTGGCGCCACACGATGACGTTCCCCGACGGCCGCTATGGCAACCCCGACGCCGTCGGCCATGCGGCGTTCGTCCGCTGCTGGATGGACGATCACATCGTCCCCGAGGCCTGGTACCCCATGCACTACAATTTGAAGGGCGGGCGCCGGGCCATGTACGAGCCGGAGGACGCGCGCCTCTTCGAATATGGCAGCCGGGGTCCTGGCGCCGGAAAACCATCCTCGCGACGCCGGCAACTGACGACGGCGGCGGCCCGGGGCTATACGCTTCCCAAGTTGCTGTCGGGCTGGTCGCCCGCATGACGCCGGTGTCGGCCGGGAGGGCTTGGGCGCTTGATCGGCGCATTTTCAGCGCGGCGGCGGCGATCCTGTTGATGTCGGCCGGTCCGGTCCTGGCTCAGACCGCGACCCCCGCGACCGGCCGCGCCGAACTCACCGCCTATATCGACGGGCTGGCGCGCGAACACCTGAAGACGCGCGCGGCCGAGGTCGCCGGCTTGAGGACGCCCAGCGACGCCGACGCCCGCAAGGCCAGCAACAAGGCCAAGGTCCTGAAGCTGATCGGCGGCCTGCCGCCGACGCGTACGCCGCTGGCCGCCCAGACCTATGGCGTGATCCAGGAGGAGGGCTTCAAGGTCGAGAAGATCACCTATGACAGCCTGCCGGGCTATCATGTGACCGCCAATGTCTATGTGCCGACGGGGCAGGGGGCGGGGCCGTTTCCAGCCGTCATCGTCGCGCCCGGCCATGGCCTGGACGGCAAGATCGGCAACCGAGGGTTCGCGGTGAACCTGGCGCGGGCCGGTATCATCACCCTGGCCTACGACATCGTCTCCGAGGGCGAGCGGCTACAACACTACGATTCCGAACTCGGCGCCTCCAAGGTCGGCCGGCCGACGGGCGAACATAGTCTGGCCGCCTGGCAGACCGCGCCGGTCGGCGACCACGTCTCGCGCTACTTCATCTGGGACGCCGTCCGGGGCCTGGACTATCTGGCCGCGCGGCCTGACGTCGACGCTCAACGCCTGGGCGCCTTCGGGTGCTCGGGCGGGGGCACGATAACGGCCTTCCTCTCGGCCCTGGACGAACGGGTCAAGGCCACCGCAACGGCCTGCTACGTCACCGATTTCGACCATCTGCTGTCGACCGTCGGGCCCCAGGACGGCGAGCAGTCGATCCCCGGCTTCCTGGCCGCCGGCCTCGACCTCGCCGACTTCGTCGAGATGGCCGCGCCGCGTCCCTACGCCGTGGTTTCGACCACCGAGGACATGTTCCCGTTCGCCGGCGCCAGGAAGGCGGTCGACGAGATCAAGGGTGTCTACAAGCTCTATGACGCCGAGGATCGACTGAGCTGGATCTACGGTCCTGGCGGCCACGGAGCGCTCGCTCCGATCTCGTCCGACATCGTCGCATTCTTCACCCGATGGCTGAAGAATGAGCCCGACAAGCGCCCGTTCGCCGCCGCGCCGCGCTTGTCGCCCGACCAGCTGCTGGTCACGCCGACCGGCCAGATCTCGACCTCGATCGGCGGCGAGACGATCCAGACCCTGAACGCCGCGCGCGCCAAGCTCGTGTCGGCCAAGCGGCCCGCCGTCGCTTCGGTCGCCGACGTCGCCGCGTTGCGCGCCAAGTTGAAGGCCGACATCCGTGCTGTAACCTTCGCCCAGGTTCAGCCTGGCGCCGCGCCGCTTGACACGGTCGAGGGCGCCAACGGCGCCTTGCGCCTGAAGGTGGCCGACGGCCAGGCGGTCGACGCGATCCTGACGGCGCCGGAAGGCGGCGGCCGAATGCCGGCCGTGTTGCTGCTGACCAGCCAACCGCAGGCGGTCAGGGCCGAGGCCGCGCGCCTGGCCAAGGCCGGCCGGATTGTGCTGGTCGTGGTGGCGCGGGGCGCCGGCGGGACCGAGGAGATCAAGGCCTCGGTGCTGGGCGACTGGAACCTCCTGGCCACCCGCGCCCTGCTGGTGAACAAGACGCCGCTGGGCCTGCGCCTGGACGACGCGGTGCGCGCCATGGACTGGCTCGCGGCGCGGCCCGATGTCGATCCCAAGGCGATCAGCGTCTACGGCGTGGGCGCCCTGGGGCCAGTGGCCCTGCACCTTGGCGCGGTCGACGATCGGGTCGCGGCGATCTATGCCGACAACAGCCTGACCGCCTACCGCATGGCCGTGGACCAGCCGATCCAACGCGAACTGCCGGAAGTGCTGCCGCCCGGCGTGCTGCGGCGGTACGAGCTCGGCGACCTGGCCCTGGCGGCGTTCCCACGCCCGGTGACCTTCATCAATCCGATCGACGCCGTGGGCGTCCCGCTGAAACAGGCCGAGTTCGACAAGGAACTGGCCTTTGTCCGCGCCGCCGATCGTAAGCTCGGCCAGCCCGACCAGGTGCGCTGGACCTGGCGCGGCGCCCGCGATCCCTTGCCGCTGCCATGAGGAGTTCGCCGATGATCCAGACCACGCGTCGTCGCCTGATCGCGTCCAGCGCCGCGCTGGCGGGCCTGCCGGCCCTGGCCCGAGCCGCCGCGCCCGACCGCGACGACGGCTGGAAGGAGGCCGCCGCCATCCTGGCTCGGATCAAGCCGCCGACCATTCCGCGCCGAGACTTTCCGATCACCGGGTTCGGCGCCAAGCCGGGCGGTGAGGTCGATTGCACCCAGGCGATCGCGACCGCGCTGGAGGCGGCGTCGAAGGCCGGCGGCGGCCGGGTGGTGGTCCCGCCGGGGGTCTGGCTGACGGGCGCTGTCCATCTGAAGAGCTGGACCGAACTGCACGTCGCCAAGGGCGCGACCCTGAAGTTCTCGCGCGATCCAGCCGCCTATCTGCCCAACGTGCTGACGCGGCACGAGGGCATCGAGCTGTTGAACTATTCGCCCTTCATCTATGCCCTGGACCAGCACGACATCGCCTTGACAGGCGAGGGGACCCTGGATGGTCAGGCGGACGCGGACCACTGGTGGAACTGGGTCAAGCGCCCGCCGCCCGGCGTGGTCAGCGACCGCAGGCGCCTGGGCGACATGGCCGAGGCGGGCGTGCCCGTGGCCGAGCGGGTGTTCGGCGCCGGACACACCATTCGCCCCATGTTCGTCCAGCCCTACCGGTGCCGGAACGTGCTGATCGAGGGTCTGACCATCGTCGCCTCGCCGATGTGGGAGATCCATCCGGTCGAGTGCGAGAATGTCATCGTCCGAGGACTGAAGATCCGTAGCCACGGCCCCAACAATGACGGCTGCGATCCGGAATCCTGCCGCGACGTGCTGATCGAGGGCTGCGTGTTCGACACCGGCGACGACTGCATCGCCATTAAGTCAGGTCGCAACGCCGAGGGGCGACGGCTGAAGCGGCCGACCGAAAATGTGATCATCCGCGACTGTCAGATGATGGATGGTCACGGCGGCGTCACCCTGGGCAGCGAGATCACCGGCGGGGTGCGCAACGTCTTCGTCGAGCGTTGCAAGATGGACAGCCCGCGCCTCGACATCGCGATTCGCTTCAAGAACAACGCCATGCGCGGCGGCACGCTGGAGAACATCCATGTGCGCGACATCGCCGTCGGCCAGGTGGCCAAGGCGGTGATCACCATCGACTATACAACTACCAGGAGGGCGCCAACGGGCCCTATGTCCCGGTGTTCCGCAACCTGGTGGTGGAGCGCCTGGTGAGCGGCCATAGCCCGCGCGCGCTCGATCTTCAGGGCTTCGCCAATGCGCCGATCCGTGACGTGAAGCTGATCGACTGCGAGTTCAACGACGTCTCCGGTCAAGACATCGTCCGCCATGTGGAGGGCCTGACCTTCGACAACGTGCGGATCAACGGCCAGCCGGCCAAGTCGCCGGTGTCCTAGAAGCGCCTAGGCGTAAGCTGCTCGCTGCGAGGACGCGGCTGCGCCGAAGGTCCACGGCGCAACGACGACGCGCAGAACCACGCTTGTAGCAAATTCCATCATATGAGATATCGTTCTATAAAATGAAATAATGGCGCCGAGCTGAGGCAAACGTGCATCGACCTTGGTCAAGCCTTTGGGCCTGATCCGGCACGGTTCAGCGCCCGCCCGTAGTAGGATGGGGAGTAAGCATGAAACGCGTTCTCGTCGCCGGCCTCGCGCTGGCTTGCCTGGTCACTCCGGCGCTGGCGCAGCCCATCGACCGCCACGCCCTGGTCAGCCGCCACGACGTGAAGCTGACGAAGGTCGACCCTTCCGCGCCCCTGATGGTCGGTAACGGCCAGATCGGCTTCACCGCCGACATCACCGGCCTTCAGACCTTCCCGGAAGCCTATTCCGGCATCGCGCCGCTGCTGACCGAGGCTCAATGGGCCTGGCACGCCTTTCCAAACCCCAACAACTACACCTACGCCGACGGCACGACGCCGATCGACGTGCGCGGGACCAAGCAGCCCTACGCCTACATGAAGGACTGGAACGAGGCCGAGACCCGTCCGGCCCTGGCCTATCTGCGTGAGAACCCCCACCGCTTTTCGCTCGGCCGCGTGGCCCTGGATCTGCGCGACAAGGCCGGCAAGCCGGCCAAGTTCGAGGACCTGACCCAGACCGAACAGACCCTGGACCTGTGGACCGGGGTGCTGACGAGCCGCTTCACCTATGACGGCGATGCCGTGACGGTCCGCACGCGAGTCCACCCGACTCTGGACATGATCGTGGTCGACGTGGACTCGGCTCTGGTCGCTCAGGGACGGCTGAAGCTTTCGGTGAAGTTCCCGGGCGTCTCCAAGACCCTGAATCCGGATCCGTCCGACTGGACCCATCCGGCGCTGCACACGACCAAGGTGACGGGGGAGGGCGCCTCGCGCCTCGACGTTTCGCGCCAGCTGGATGCGACCCGCTATTTCGCGGCTCTGCAGGCCGATCGCGCGGTGGATTTCACGGCCACCGGCCCGCACGGCTTCACGGTCGCGCCCAAGGCCAAGGGACGGACGTTGGGCCTCGAGGTCGCCTTTTCGCGCCAGGCCGTGGCGAAGCTGCCGTCCGTGGCGCTCGCCGACCAAGCCACGCGGGCGCACTGGAAATCCTATTGGACACAAGGCGCGGCCGTCGACTTCTCGGGCAGCACCGACCCGCGGGCCTCGGAGCTGGAGCGCCGCGTGGTGCTGTCGCAGTACCTTATGGCCCTGAACGGCGCGGGCGAGGTGCCGCCTCAGGAGGAGGGGCTGTTCTCCAACAGCTGGAACGGCAAGTTCCACCTCGAGATGCATGCCTGGCATGCGGGGCACTTCGCGCTCTGGAACAGGCCGGCGCTCCTGGAGCGCAGCCTGCCCTGGTACGTGAGCCAGCTGAAGAACGCCCAGGCGCGTGCGGCCAGCCACGGGCTGAAGGGGGCCTGGTGGCCGAAGATGACCGGACCCGATGGCGTCGACAGCCCCAGCAAGGTCTCGCCGTTCATCATGTGGCAGCAGCCGCACCCGATCTGGATGTCGGAGCTGATCTGGCGCGACAGGCCGACCAAGGCGACCCTGGCCCAGTACGGCGCGCTGGTCTCGGAGACCGCCGAACTGCTGGCCAGCTTCCCGCACAAGGACGCGACCGGGCGCTACGTCCTGGGGCCGCCAATCATCCCGGTGCAGGAGAACTACGACCCCCTGACCACCGCCAACCCGACCTTCGAGCTGGAATACTATCGCTGGGGCCTGGAGACGGCGCAGCGGTGGCGCGAACGTCAGGGCTTGAGGCGCAAGCCCGAGTGGGACGCGGTGATCAAGGGGCTGCCCGCGCCGGCCACCAAGGACGGCCTCTACCTTCCGACCGAGACGACCCCGGACTTCTGGGACCTGGCCAAGAGCAAGGATTGCTCGCGGCGCGCCATCGACCCCAAGTGCATGAACCGCGACCATCCCTCGTTCCTGATGGCCTATGGCCTGATCCCGGGAAAGAGCGTCGATCGCGAGACCATGCGGCGCACGCTGCGGGCGGTCGAGAGCGATTGGGACCTGCGCCAGACCTGGGGCTGGGACTATCCGATGGTGGCCATGACCGCCGCGCGCCTGGGTGAGCCGGACAAGGCCGTCGACTGGCTGTTCTACGACGCAAAGAACAACAAGTTCGGGGTCTCGGGCATGACGCCGCGTGTCCACCTGGACGAACACGCCCAGGCCTTCGTGCCCAAGGCGGCGGGGGCGGGCGGCCAAGCCACGCCGGCCAGCGAGCCTGCAGGGCCGGACGGCCCAGGCTATCGCCGCGCGGCTGAGACCTACTTCCCGTCGAACGGCTCTCTGCTGGCGGCCGTGGCGATGATGGCTGGCGGCTGGGACGGCTCGAAGGGGCCAGCGCCGGGCTTCCCGAAGGACGGCAAGTGGACCGTCCGCGCCGAGGGCTTCAAGCCGCTTCCCTAGGCCTTGGATCGAGCGGGCGCGTGGCCGGAGAGCCCCGCGCCATGCTTGAGGCTCAGCTTGGCCGACTATGATCCGCTGCAGTGGAAATGCGGTGCGCATCGCCGTTCGCCTCACAGGCGAGCGGGCGTAAAGCCTGTTGAAACAACAGCATGGCTCTCGGCGCTGTCCCCATTGCCGAGCTCGTCGCCGCTGACGCCTCGTCGCGAAGCCAACAAGGTGGTTGCCTACTAAACCGGTTTACTGCACGATATGGGCTAGTATCTCACATTGTGGAAAACGATGTGACAATTAATGATACCGGTGTCAGTCCGGTTAGGGAGAAACGAAATGGCTTCGCGCACCCTGCGTCAACAACTGATGGCGAGCGCTCTGCTCGGCGGCGCCTTCGCCGTGTCGATGCTCGCCGGCGCCGCGTCGGCGCAGACCGCCGCGCCGCCGCAAACCGCCGATGAGGCTTCGGCCGTCGAGCAGATCGTCGTTACCGGCTATCGCTCCAGCCTGAGCAAGGCGCTGGGCGCCAAGCGGACCAGCATCGGCGCCATCGACGCCATCCTGGCCGAAGACATCGCCGCCTTCCCGGACCAGAACCTGGCCGAAGCCATCCAGCGCCTGCCGGGTGTGACCATCGACCGCGTGGGTGGCGAAGGTCGCCAGATCTCGGTGCGCGGCCTCAATGCCGACTTCACCCGCGTGCGCATCAACGGCGTGGAAGCCATCGCCACCGGCGGCGGCAACCGCAGCCGCGGCTTCGACTTCAATGTCTTCGCCTCCGAGCTCTTCAACAGCATTACGGTGCGCAAGACCCAGTCGGCCGACGTCGCCGAGGGCTCGCTGGGCGCCACGGTCGACCTGCAGAGCGGTCGTCCGTTCGACTTCAAGGGCTTCAAGGCCGCCGCCTCGGCCGAGGGCAGCCTCAACAGCATCACCGACCGCATCCTGCCGCGCGCCGCCGGCCTGCTGAGCTGGTCCAATCCGGACCAGACCTTCGGCGTGCTGGCCTCGGTGGCCTATTCGAAGCGCCAGCCGGTGGCCGAAGGCTTCAACACCACCCGTTGGCAGGGCGCCGACGCCAGCGACAACTTCGCCAGCTGCTCCAAGTGCGCGACGCCGGACGAGCTGGCCAAGGTCCAGAACGCCTTCTATCCGCGCATCCCGCGCTACACCGCTTCGAAGATCAACTCCGAGCGCCTGGGCCTCACCTTCGCGACCCAGTGGCGCCCGAACGACAAGTCGGAATTGTCGCTGGACGTCCTGTACTCGGACCTGAACCAGTTCACGGAGAGCCCGAACCTGGAAGCGATCTCGTTCAGCCGCTCCAACGCGGCGGGCGTGGGCTCGACCATCGTTCGCGACTATGCGCTGAACGACCGCAACACCTTCACCTACGGCGTGTTCGACAAGGTCGACGTGCGCTCGGAGAACGGCACTCAGCGTGACCACACGACCTTCACCCAGGTCACCCTGTCCGGGAAGTACGAGTTCACCGATCGTCTGCGTGGCCAGGCCCGCATCGGCGTGGCCAACTCGGACTACCGCATGCCCGAGCAGATCTCGTTCCAGCTCGATCGCAACGACGTCAATGGCTACACCTACGACGCCCGCGCCAACGACCGGACGCCGATCATCACCTACGGCTTCGATGTCACCAATCCGGCCAACTACACCCTGACCGAGATGCGCTCGGCGGTGCAGACGTCGTTGAACATTACCCGCACCGCTGGTGGCAGCCTTGAGTTCGATGTCGATGAGCACCTGAAGCTGCGCGGCGGCCTCGACGCCCAGCAGTACGTGGTCAAGTATCGCGGCGCGAGCCGCAACCAGGTCCTGAGCGCCGCCAACCAGATCGTCGGCGTCGGCGCCTTCTCGAAGGTGGTCTCGTTCGGCCGCGACTTCCCGTTCCCGGGCGGCGACCGCAAGTACGTGGTGGCCAATATCGACAAGGCCGTTGAGTACACCAAGCTGCTGAACTTCCCGCTGATCGTCCAGCAGGGCGACACCCGCGACGTGGAGGAACAGGACCTGTCGGGCTTCGGCCAGGCGGTGGTGGACGCCACCGTGCTCGGCGGCATGCCGCTGCGCGCGGACTTCGGCTACCGCGTGGCCCACACCAAGGTCACCTCGCAGGGCTTCATCGGGAGCGGCGTCTACCTGACGCGCAAGAACGACTATACCGACGTCCTGCCCTCGATGAACATCACGCTGGAGCCGCGCGACAACTTCATCCTGCGCGGCGGCATCGCTAAGGTCATGGCGCGTCCGACCCTGGGCAGCCTGACGCCCGGCGGCTCGGTCGGCGCGACGACCCGGACGGTCAGCTTCGGCAATCCGGATCTTGAGCCGTTCCGCGCCACCAACTTCGACCTGGCCGCCGAATGGTATTTCGCGCCGGAATCCCTGATCGGCGTGGCGGTCTTCTACAAGAAGATCGACAGCTTCATCGCCAGCCAGACGACCCGCGCCGTCTACAGCTCGCTGGGCCTGCCGGCCAGTCTGCTGAGCACCAGCGCCGGCGTTTCGGTCAACGACCTGTTCGACGTGACCAATCCCTATAACGGCGAAGGCGGCTGGCTGAAGGGCGTCGAGTTCCAGTACCAGCAGCCGTTCAACTTCCTGCCCGACTACCTGCGTGGCTTCGGCTTCATCGGCAACTTCACCTATGTCGGCTCGAACGTGAACTACGGCACGACGGCCGCACCGCGGATGAACAAGCTGACCGGCCAATCGAAGACCACGGCCAACGCCACGCTCTATTTCGAGCGCGGCAAGTTCAGCGCCCGCACCTCGGCGGCCCGCCGGTCGAGCTTCCTGACGCAGTTCCCCGGTTCCAACGGCAACAGCGAACACGGCACGCACGGCAGCACCTATTACGACTTCTCGTCGAGCTACAAACTGCGCGACAACCTCGTCATCACCTTCGAAGGCATCAACCTCGGCGACAAGTTCACCGACGCCTATGTCGATACCGCCGACCGCATCAGCGACTATCGCCACACGGGCCGCGAGATCCTCTTGGGCGTGCGCTGGACCTACTAAGCGTCTTTCCTCTACTCCTCCCCCTGGGTCTGGCGCGGTCCTTCCCCGCGCCAGACCTCTCTTTTTGCGGAGAGTCCTCGTGATTGAGCGTAGAACCGTTCTTGGTCTGGCGGCGGCGGCCCTGGCCGGCCCAGTGTTCGCCCAGCAGCCGACGCGCGCGGCCAGCGCGCCGAAGGAATGGCGCGACGCCAAGACCGGCCATCGCGTGGTGCGGCTGTCCGAAGAGGGCGGCAGCAAGAACCTCTATTTCCATCAGAACGGCTACACGCCGCAGGGCGACAAGCTGGCGATCACCACGCCATCCGGCCTGGCCTTGGTCGATTTGAAGACGTTCAAGTTGACGCCGCTGCCGCAGACCAAAGGCGCGGACCTGCTGTTCTTCCCCCAGCGGTCGCGACGCCTGTACTACTCGGTCACCGCGCCGGGCGAGGGGCTGCCGGCTGACCGGGCCAAGACCATTTACGCGCTGGATATCGACAGCGGCAAAGCCAAGGTCGTGGGTAAGCTGGCCCAGGGCGGCATCGCCTCGATCAACGCCGACGAGACCCTGCTGCTGGGCGTCGTCACCTATGGCGGCAAGCCCCTACAGCCCAATACCGCCGACGACCGCAAGCGCTTCGGCCAGGCCGAGTACGCCGCCAACGGCCCCGACGGCAAACCCCTGTCCTTCGCCAAGGCCAAGGGCGTGCGGATGACCGAGCGGTTCGAGACGCCGACGCCGATGGAGATCTTCACGCTCGACCTGAAGACCGGCGAGCGCAAGGTGGTCCACGCCTCGGAGCGGTGGCTGGGCCACGCCCAGTTCTCGCCGACCGATCCGACTCTGGTGATGTTCTGTCACGAGGGACCCTGGAACCGCGTGGACCGCATCTGGACGATCCGCACGGACGGCTCGGCCCTGACCAAGATCCACACCCGGACCATGAACTTCGAGATCGCCGGCCACGAGTTCTTCTCAGCCGACGGCAAGTGGATCTGGTACGATCTGCAGACCCCGCGCGGCCAGGTGTTCTGGATCGCCGGCCACGAGCTGGCGACGGGCAAGAAGCTCTATCGCCGGGTCGAGCAGAACGAGTGGTCGGTGCACTATAATGTCGCTCGGGACGGCCAGCTGTTCGCCGGCGACGGCGGCGACGAGGACATGGTCGCCCACGCCAAGGACGGCAAGTGGATCTACGCCTTCCGGCCCGAGACCATCCGCGACGCGGCCACGCAGTTCTATGCCGACGACCTGATCACCGTGGACAAGATGGCCAGCGAGCGCCTGGTCGACATGTCGGCCCACGACTATCGCCTGGAGCCGAACCTGACCTTCACGCCCGACCAGAAATGGATCGTCTTCACGTCGAACATGCACGGCGAAAATCATGTCTATGCCGTAGAGGTCGACAAGCGCGGCGCTTGATCAGGGGCGGGTGATGAAACGATCGCGTCGACATACGGGTCTGGCCCTGGCGTTGCTGGCGGGCCTATCGCCTAGCCTGGTCTGGGCCCAGACCGTCCCCTCGGCGGCGGGCGGGCCCAAGCCCAATCTGGTCGGCCAGATGGATCGGCCGATCCGCTATCGGCCCGACAACGGCGACTTCGTCATCGAGAATGGCGGGGAGACCTTCAATCGGCCGCTCTATGGCGGCGACACCGCTTTCCGCGTCGATGGCGGCGACAAGCCTGAATTCGTTCTCTACCTGCCCGGTCGCGGCGGCAATCTACGGCTCGGCGTCGCCGGTCCGAACGGCGCCCGCTGGCTGCACGAGGCCAAGCAGATCGTCACGCGGTACCGCCCCGGCGAGCTGATCTACGAGATCCGCGATCCACTGCTGGGGCAGGGCGTGCTGCGGGTCGAGGCCCTGGCCTATGCCGTGACCGAGGGGCTGTCTTTGCGGGTCGAGGGCGTCGATCTGCCGCCAGGCCTGGACCTGGTCTGGGCGTACGGCGGCGTCACCGGCCAGCGCGGCGTCCGCGATGGCGACATCGGCACCGAGAAGGTCCCGATCTCCGAGTGGTTCCAGTTCAAGCCGGCCTTCGCGGAAACCAACCGCGTCGCTCTGAGCGGCGACGGCTTCCAGGTGAGCGCGCCCCAGGCGGTGATCGTGGGCGCGGTCAGCGGGCCAGCGCGCTTCTCGCGAGGTGAGGCGGCCGCATGGGGTGACATCGGCCGCCTCCTGAAGAGCGAGGGGGCGGAGCAAGGAAGTGTCGCCGTGGGTCGCGCGGCCCTGTCGTCGAACGTCCCGCTGATCGTCGCCCTGCAGCGGGTCGATCCCAGCGCCGCCGACGACTTGCCCGAATACAAGGCGGTCAGGGCGGGAAAGCCCGACGCCGCGCCCGCACCGGTGCGTCGACCGGCCGCCTTCGCCCAGGCCGAGCTCGGCGCGCGGTTCGAGGAGACCCGCCGCCACGTCCAGTCCCTCCGCGACCAGGTCCAGGTCGAGACGCCAGACCCCTATGTCAACGCCGCCATGGAGGCGCTGAACGTCGGGGCCGAAGCCACCTGGGACGGGCCCCAGCAGGCGGTCATGCATGGCGCGGTCGCCTGGCGGACGCGCCTGCTGGGCTGGCGTGGGCCGTACTGGCTGGACGCCCTAGGCCGCCCCGACCGCGCCGACCAGCATTTCCGCGCCTGGGCCAAGGGCCAGAACGTCTCGCCCATTCCCGCGACGATCCCGCCCGCCGACGAGGACGCCAACCTGGCGCGGGCCGAGAAGGCGCTGCATTCGAACGGCGACCTGTCGAACTCCCACTACGACATGAACACCGTCTATATCGACGCGCTGTTCCGGCACTTGGCGTGGACCGGCGACCTCAAGCTGGCCCGCGAACTCTGGCCGACCATCACCCGGCACCTGGCCTGGGAACGCCGGCTCTTCCGCCGCGAGTACGGCCCGCGCAAGCTGCCGCTCTATGAAGCCTATGCCGCGATCTGGGCCAGCGACGACCTCTCGTACAACGGCGGCGGCGCGACCCATTCGTCGGCCTACCAAGCCTATCACAACCGCATGGCGGCCAAGCTCGCCCGTCTGATCGGCGAAGATCCCGCGCCCTACGATCGCGAAGCCGACGCGATCCAGGAGGCGATGCGCGCGCTGCTCTGGATGCCGGACGAGGGCGCCTACGGTGAGTATCGCGACCTGCTGGGTGAGCAGAGGCTGCACCCGGCCTTCGGCCTGTGGACCTACTATCACGCCATCGATTCCGAGGTTGTCTCTCCTACGGACGCTTGGCGCATGTCGGACGCGCTGCGGCGACTGCCGCGCGTGCCGATCAAGGGACCCGGCGTGCCGAGCGATGCGCGCTACGGGCTCTACGCCACGACCGATTGGCTGCCCTATGCCTGGTCGATCAACAATGTCGCAACCCAGGAGAACCTGCACACGGCCCTGGCGCTGTGGCAGTCGGGCCAGAACGACGAGGCCTTCGCGCTGGCCAAGAGCGGCTTCCTGGCCAGCATGTTCATGGGCATCTCGCCCGGCAACATGGGCACCTTGGCCTGGCCAGACGTCTATCGGCGGGAGTCGCAGCGCGATTTCGCCGATAGCGCGGGGGTGACCGCCCGGACCATGGTCGAGGGTCTCTTCGGGCTGCGGCCGGATGCCCTGGCCGGCGTCATGACCATCCGCCCAGGCTTTCCCGCCAGTTGGGGCCACGCGGCGATCAAGCACCCGGCCTTCGGCTATGGCTTCCGCCGCTCCGCGGACACGGATCACTGGACCCTGACGCCGGGCGATAGCCGCTTCAAGACCGTGGTCCTGCGCTTGCCAGCGCCGCGCGACGCCGTGGCGGGGGTCGAGGTCAACGGCGCCAAGGCGGCCTGGCGATCCGCGCCCGACGCCATCGGCGGTCCGGCCATCGAGATCACCGCGCCGGGCGACAAGGCCGCCGAGATCGTCGTCCGCTGGAGCGGCCAGGCGGTTTCGCCGGCCAAGTCAGCCGGACCGGCCAAGAGCTTTGTAAAGGTCTCGCGCAACGGCCTGACCTGGTTGGCGCCGGTCGCCGGATCGGCGGCGCCGCCGCCGCGAGCACCTGCCGTGCAGGCGATCGCGCGCGGGCGAATGGACCCGGTGACGTTGGCCTTCAACGACAAGGTCACGGCGATCTTCGCCAAGGGCAAATACCGCTCACCCCGGCCCAAGGGGCCCTCGCTGGGGCTTCCGGCCCAGGGGCTGGGCGGTTGGGCCGGCAACGTCAACCAGGCGGCCAAGATCGACGACACCGGCCTGCGCAGGCTCGCGGCCGGGCAGGGCGGCCGCATCTCCACACCCGATGGCGTGGTCTTCGCCACGCCGGGCGAACCCGATGTTCCGAACATCGCGTTCACGTCGCTGTGGGACAACTATCCGGCCAAGGCCGTCGTGCCGCTAGCCGGCAAGGCCAGCCGCGTTCATCTGCTGATGGCCGGTTCGACCAATCCAATGCAGAGCCGCTTCGACAATGGCGAGGTGGTGGTGACCTATCAGGACGGGACAAAGGCGCGCCTGCCGCTGCGAAATCCTGACACTTGGTGGCCGATCGAGGCGGACTACTTCGTCGACGACTACCAGTTCCGTGTCGATACGCCGCCGCCCACGCGCGTGGACCTGGAGACCGGCCAGGTTCGGGTGCTGAACGCGGCAAGCTTCAAGGGCCAAGGACGCGAGGTTCATGGCGGCGCGGCGACAGTGCTGTCGCTGGCGCTGGATCCGCGCAAGGCGCTGCGCTCGCTGACGGTGCGGACCTCGGCCAACGAGGTCGTGATCGGCCTGATGGCCGCGACGCTGGAGCGGCCTCGGTAAAGGGCAGGTTCGGCCAATTGAGCTTCCGCCCCCTCGTCATCCCGGCCGCAGCGAAGCGGAGAGCCGGGACCCAGCGGCGACCGCACTGCTATTTGCCCCTGGGTCCCGGATAGCCTCTGC
The DNA here is from genome assembly GCF_058808375.1 of Caulobacter sp. GW821-FHT11E10. Lineage (NCBI taxonomy): Bacteria > Pseudomonadati > Pseudomonadota > Alphaproteobacteria > Caulobacterales > Caulobacteraceae > Caulobacter > Caulobacter sp. GW821-FHT11E10. The sequence goes on along the minus strand of NZ_JBXARP010000004.1, from coordinate 246,422 downwards.
GAGGCTTCCGGGATGACGAGGATGCGGGTCTTCAGCGGCTTTGACGGCTAACGCCCCGGATTGAAGTCGGGCTTCTGCGCGAAGACGTAGGTCTCCCAGTCGGCGCGGCTATGGAAGTCCAGGCCTTTGTCCCAGGCCGCGCCCATGTAGTAGACGAACGGCTTGCCGGGCGTGACCTTGACCAGCACCAGCCAGTCGGTGTCGGTCTCGACCACGTCGACGACCTGTCGTGGGTCGACCAGCAGGGCGACGCCCATCGTGCCCTTGTCGGGATCGGTGACATCCCAGAACGAGAAGACGCCCTTGGCCTTGTCGACCTTGAGGTCGCCCGCCGTGGGGGCTGTCGGCTTCTTGCTGATGCCAAGGGCCACGGTCAGCGGACCCTTGGCGTTGGAGCCGAAGGTCGAGACCATGCGCGTGAAATTCGTGCCCATCGGCAGGGTGAAGGTCCGGCTCTCCCAGACTTCACGCGCCTTTGTCTTCTCGGCGCCGCCGATCTTCCACGGGGCGTAGCTGACCTTGAACGACGCGACGTCCGGGCCGTCCTTGAGGACCTTGTAGTCCTTCCAGTTGCGAGACACCCACAGCTTGCCGCCGTCCCACACGCCCAGGCCGCCCGCGCCGCGGTAGGTCTTGACGTTGTAATAGTCGATGCCCTCACCGTGATAGGCGTGCTGGTCGCCGGTGCGCAGCTGGCGGGTCATGAACGGGTAGCGGACGCTCTTGCCCCAGGCGTCGATCCCCGAGGTAGAGGGCGGCTCGTACTGTTCCAGGGCCGGGCCGTAGATGCGGTGAGCGGTGCGGTCGTTCTCCCACAGGATATCGTCATAGCGCTCGGGCGCGTAGCGGACGGTGGCGCGGGGCTTGTCCTGGCCGGCCGGTGGCGGGGCCATGCGATAGATCATCTTCGGCGGCGTCGGCTGGCCTGGCGCGGCGGGCGGGACCTGGGCGGGGGCGAGGCCCGGTCCCTCGATCGTTGGATCGTAGGCGAGGGCGGCGACCGCCCTCATTTCGGTGGCGTGGCGCGCGGTCTCTTCCGGGCCTCGCACGGTCCGGGGCAGAGCCGGGGTCGGCGTGCTGGCGGACACGAGCGCCGCGGCGTCCGGCTTCGGTTCGGAGAGCGGAAGAGCCGTCTGCGGTTTGTCGAGATTCATGATCTCGAGCCCCGCCAGGAGGAAGGCGCCCGTGCCGTACGGACCGATGTCGGTCGGCAGGGTGGTCACCGGCTGGTCGCCGGTCTTTTGGACCGCGCCGATCATGCCGTTGGGCAGCACCTGGCGCTCCAGCGCATTCCAGCCCTTCACGACCACCGGAAGATAGGTGGCCCGGTCCAGGATGCCGTGGTTGATGCCCCAGGCCATCGCATAGACGAAGAAGGCCGAGCCTGAGGTCTCCGCCTCGGGGAATTGCTCCGGCTGCATCAGGCTGGCGGCCCATAGCCCGTCGGCGCGCTGCAGGCCCGCGACGCGGGCCGACATGGCGCGGAAGATGGCCAGGTAGCGCGGGCGATTGAAGTAGTCGGCCGGCAGCGATTCCAGCAGCCGCGCCATGCCGCCCATCACCCAGCCGTTGCCGCGCGACCAGAAGATCTTGCGGCCCTTGTCGTCGCGGCGTTCGATGAAACGCTCGTCGCGGAAGTAGAGGCTTTCATCGGGATCGTAGAGGCGCGCGAAGGTGCGCCACCACTGGGTGTCCATCGCGTCGAAGTACTTTTTCTCGCCGGTCATGGCGCCCATGCGCGACAGGACCGGCGGGGCCATGAACAGCGCGTCGCTCCACCACCAGACGAGGTGCTCGGGAACGGGCTGACGTCGAAGGTGGGGCAGGGACCAGTCCACACGCTGGCGCAGGGGCATGATCACGCCTTCCTGGCCGCGACGGGCATAGAGCTCCTGGTAGAGGTCGCCGATCGCCAACTCGTCCGCGTTCAGCATCGCCTTGCCGGACCGGGCGCCGCGGAGGCCGTAATTGTAGTGCTCGGCGGCCTCGGTCAGGAACTTCAGGGTGGCGGCGTCGCCAGTGACGCGCGCCAGGCGCGCCGCGCCGATATAATAGGTGGCCGAGACCCAGTTCGATGAGATCTCGCGGACCGCGCCGCCGGTGGTAAGCGGAATCGGTTCGGCGCGCATGGCGTCGATCTGGGCCTTGTTCGCGCGATTCAGGACCGCCAGCACATCGGCCGCCGCTGGGACTTGAGGGGGCGTCGCGGCAGGGGGCGCGGCGGCCCAAGCGATCGATACGGGCGACAGGGCCGTGGCGCAAAGCAGGACGGCCGCGCCGACGTGCAGCGGCGTTTTGTTACGCTTTGAAAAGAGCACGGCAAATCCCTCGACGGCGACGTCCCTATGGCGTCGATTTCCATTATTTGGAACAGTGTGCCATTTTCTGGAATGAAGTCCAGATGACGCGACGCCGATCGGGGCGGCGTTTCGCTATGTTCAAGTAAAACTTCGTGAAATTTTGTCTCTCCAGACGGAATACTAGAAAAGACAACGTTATCATTCTCTGTAACTTCCCAAATTATGGGATGCGTTGCGTGGCGCGCTCTGATGTGGAGCGGTCGACATGGCGCTGCGAGGTCAGGGCGCCGTCCGTGCACGACTGGTTAGGCCAAGGCGCTCGCGGTCGAATTCGACCTTCGCGATCCAAGAAAATCGACATGACCAATTTTGAACCGCGGCCTGGAATCAAGCGAGGCTGATTTTCGGCTTCTTGTTGAAAATATTGGGTTTATTCGCGAGGCCCGTTGGCCAAATAACATTGGAAATAGGGTTCATATATGAAAATTGGTGAAGCCAAGCCGACCGGAAAACGACCCTTAACCGGTTGACTTATGTGGGGCTAATCGGTTCTGTGGCCCCAAATGGTCAGATCAGCGACGGGGTGGTCGCGTCTGGGCGCCCTGTGAAGGCTCCATGACGCTTCGCTCCTCTCGGGTCATCGGCGCCAGTCGAGGCCAGTGTTTGCGGGCGTAATCCGTAAATAGAATCGATGGGGTTGGAAGTGACGAAGAAAAACGAGGCGATATGCGACGCCACCAATGTAATCATTAGTCGCAATCGACTTGTGCGGCAGGCCGTGCTGTCGAGCGTGATCGCGCTGACCTTCGCCGCGCCCGGTTTCGTCCATGCCTCCGTGATCGGAAAGAACCAACCCGCCCAATCCCTGACCGTGGAACGTCTCTCTGAGCTGCCCTCGGGGCAGCGTGAGGCCTGGGCGAACTACATCAAACGCTCCCAGGCCCAGATGCAGCGGGATCGCGCGGCGCTGGCCGCCGAGCTCGCCCCCGGGCAGACGCCGCCGCCGCCGCCCGAGGCCGGCAGCGGCCACATGGCTCTCGACAAGGACCCGGCCTGGTACGCGAGCCAGGAAGCTCGCGCCATCGCCGACACCATCGTCAGCTTCCAGACGCCGGCCGGCGGTTGGAGCAAGAACCAGGATCGCACCAAGCCGCCGCGCCTCAAGGGACAGCGGTTCGCCAACAACGCCGAGCACATGGCGCTCGACGACAGCTTCGATACGCCGGTCGACCGGTTCTGGACCTTCGTGGGCACCCTCGATAACGGGGCGACCACGACCGAGATGCGGTTCCTCGCCAAGGTGCAGCAGCAGGCGCCGGGCAAGGAAGGCGACGCCTACCGCGCCAGCATCCTCAAGGGCGTCAACTACCTCCTGGCGGCCCAGTACCCCAACGGCGGGTGGCCGCAGATCTATCCGATCGAAGGCGGCTTCCACGACGCGGTGACGTTCAACGACAACGCCGTGGCCGAGGCGGCGATGATCCTGGAGGACGTCGCCGAAGCCAAGGAAGGCTTCGCCTTCGCGCCGCCCGCCCTGCGGAAGACGGCTGGCGCGGCGTCCGCGCGCGCCATTCGGCCGATCCTCGACGCCCAGGTCGTCGTCGACGGCAAGAGGACCGTCTGGCCGCAACAGGTCGACCCGCTGACCCTGAAGCCGAGTTCCGCCCGCGACTACGAGATGCGCTCGCTCGCCAGCGCCGAAAGCACCGACATCCTGCTGTTCCTGATGCGTCAGCCTAAGCCGACGCCGGAAGTGAAGAGCGCGGTCCATGCCGGCGTGGCCTGGCTGAAGGCTCACGCCGTCTACGACAAGGCCTTCACCAAGGTCAGCGACGACGAGGGCCGCAAGCTGGTCGATAAGCCCGGCGCCGGGCCGATCTGGTCGCGCAACTACGACATTCGCACCGGCCAGCCGATCTTCGGCGACTGGGGCAAGACCATCCACGACGACGTGAACGAGATCTCCAAGGGGCGGCGCAATGGATACTCCTGGTATTCGGCTGGTCCGCAAAAGGCTCTGGACGCGTATGCACGTTGGGCGCCTTCGAATCCTTGAGAAACTTCAACGGCCCGCACCCGAGCCAGAACTTAAGGATGCGGAATTGTCTCTGCGACCTGTGAGCAAAAATCAGCTCATCAAGCGGTAAGAATACTTAGTGGCGTGCGGAATGATCTCGTTCTCGCCTGCCAAGACACAAAAACTAGAACTAGAGCCCCCGGGGGAGGGAAGCAAATGAACGTCTCTAAGAACTCACAGGCGAACGCCATGAGGCTGATGGTCGGCGCATCGATCGTGGCGCTGGTTGTCGGGGTGGGGACCTCGGTCCAGGCCCAGAGCGCGACCGGCGCGGCTCCGGCCGCCGCCGAGCAGGTGGACGAGATCGTCGTGGTCGGCGCGCGCAAGGCCGAGCAGTCGGCCATCCAGCGCAAGAAGCGAGCGTCCACCAACCAGGACTCGATCGTCGCCGATGACGTCGGCAACTTCCCGGACAAGAACGTCGGTGAGGCCGTCGCCCGCATCGCGGGCGTGGGGCTGGACGTCGCCGACGACGGCGAGCAGGGCGGCTTCAGCATCCGTGGTCAGGGCGCCGATCTGGTGCGCGTCGAGGTCGACGGCATGACGATGCTGTCGACCCGCGCCCAGGACGGCCGCTCGGCCACCAGCCTGGGTGACATTTCGTCGGACCTGATCAAGAGCGTCGACGTGATCAAGGGCCAGACCGCCGACATGACGCCTGGCGGCATCGGCGGCACGGTGCGCATCGAACAGCGCGGCGGCCTCGACTTCCGCAAGCCCATGATCAAGCTGAACGTCCAGTACCAGAACAATTCGCTGGAAGGCCGGGCGACGCCGCGCATCAACGCCTTCGCCACGCGGAAGTTCTTCGATGACCGCCTCGGGATTCTCGTCAACTTCACCTACGACGATGCGAGCACGATCATCGACACGGCGCGGGTCTCGGACAAGCAGGCCGGCTATCTGCCGCTGGGTGATCACGACAACTCGTCGTCGAAAAGCTTCACCACCCCCTACGACCCGATCGCCGCGGCGGTCACCACCAAGGCTGGCTGCGCGGCCTTGCCGGCGCCGGCGGCCGGCCAGGCCGACTCCCGCCTGAACTGCTTTGCCCAATTCGAGGATCTGGTCCCGTCGCTGGTGCGCTTCAGCCGCGGCGTGCGCCTGGACACGCGCTATTCGGCCCAGTTCCGCGCCGACTTCCGGGTCAACGACAACCTGACCGTCTTCGCCTCCTACAACCCCAATATCCTGAACCAGAATTCCGACGCCTATAACCTGAGCGTCGCCAGCCCGACGGGGACGACCAACACGACCGGCGTCCTGACGACCAGCATGCGGAACGTCGTGGTCAACCCGAACCACTACGTCACGCAGTACGACCTGATCCGCGGCAACGGCTCCACGACTCTCAACTGGACGACCCAGGACCGCTACATCGAGCGCCGGGACCAGCAGCACTATCTGCAGGCCGGCGCGGACTTCAACGCGGGCAAGTGGGTCGCCAAGGCGCGCGCCCAATACGGCCTGGCCAAGGGCAAGCGCGAGGACGAGGCCTTCAGCTTCGTCGCCTCGATCCCGCAGGCGACGTTCAAGATGGTGCCCGAGAACGGTCTGTGGACCATGTTCGCGCCGTCGACGGTCGATCTGACCAGCGCCGCCGCCTACTACCCCGTCCTGGGGACCAACGGCCTGAGCGCCAACTCGCAACTGGAATATACGCCCCAGGCCGACAAGAGCACCGAGTCGAACTTCCAGATCGACGTCAGCCGCGAGTTCGACCACCTCGGCCCGGTCAGGGACATCAAGTTCGGTCTCCAGCGCCGCGACCACACCAACAACACCTGGCGGGAAGACAGCTTCGACATCTCGCCCGGCGTGACCATGTATCGCGCCCGCAGCCTGGACCTGATCCAATACTGCGTGCCGTCGGCGGCCCCGGCCTCCGCGCCTTGCGTGTTCGGCACGGCCAACCGTCCCAGCACGACGATCAGGGACCAGCAGTACCGCACCTACACGATCACCCAGGATCAGTATCAGTCGCTGATCAAGAATAGCCTCCAGGACATTCCGGGCGGCCAGTTCTTCGGCGGCATGCCCGGTCGCGGCAACCTGCTCGACAGCTGGTCGGCCTACAACTTCCAGACTTTCTTCAAGGAGCTCGCTGGGTACGCCGATCTCAGCCGTCACAACCCGAGCTGCCTCTACAGCTGCCTGGCCACCGACGGTAAGACCTACAAGAAGCCCGCCTACTCGACCAATGAGAAGACCACCTCGGCCTACGCCATGATGGACTTCGATACGCATGTCGCCGGGATGCAGGTGATGGGCAATTTCGGTGTGCGGTATCAGCGCGTCGAGGTGACGGGCCAGCCGTCGCTGATCTTGAACAATTTGGTCATCAACCCGACCGTGCTGGCGGACCTCACCGCCGGCAGGACCGTCGATCCGAACAATCTGGTCACTAGCACCTTCGTCTCGCGCCAGCAGACCGATATCGACCGGAAGTCCAACGACTTCCTGCCCAGCTTCAACTTGGCCCTGTGGCCGCTCGATGACCAGTTCGTTGTCCGCTATTCGATCGCCAAGCAGCGGGCGCGGCCAAAAATGACGGAACTGACCGGCGCCTCGGCGGCGACCTGCAACAGGATGGACGCGGCGACCCGCGCGGCGGTCGAGAAGCTGATCACCCAGTACCCCAGCCAGTTCAACGACCCGACCGTGGACAACGAGGATTCGGCCAGCCTGATCCGTGCCGACGCGGTGAACAATTGCACGGGCCGCATCGGCAATCCGGCGCTGAAGGGCTACGCTGCCACGACTCAGAACCTGTCGGCGGAGTGGTATCCGAACCGCGACACCCAGCTGAGCCTGGGTCTGTTCGCGATCGACGTGAAGTCGGGCTATCCGGACGCCGTCACGGTGGCCGACTATGAGATCGGAGGCGAAGCCTACACCGCCAACACCTACGCGGACGGTTCTGCTGGCCTGAAGCAGAAGGGCTTCGAAGTCGCGGGCAAGACCGCCTTCACCTTCCTGCCTTGGCGCTTCAAGTACACCGGCGCCGGCTTCAACTACGCGAAGACCGAGTCCAACGAGGCCAACACGCCGATCGACCTGTTCTCGGGCAAGGCCCTGCCGCCCGCCAAGCAGTCCAACTACACCTACAACCTGAACCTCTGGTACGACGATGGTCGGTTGAACGCCCGCGTGGCCTATCAGCGTCGCGACTTCTACTATGATCGCACCGATCTCTCGGCCAGCATCAACCGCGTGCCCACGAGCGTGGGCGGCACGGCCACCTCGTACTACAAGATCGTCTCGCCGATCTTCAAGACTGGCACCAAGTCGCTTGACGCACGTGCCTCGTACAAGGTGACCAAGCGGATCCAGTTGTTCGCCGAGGGCAAGAACCTGCTGAACGACAGCGCCTCGCGTTTCACGCCGGACGAGTATCGCAGCATCGGCAACGGGACGCCGTACGTCTACGACACCAACTATCTGGGCCGTCGCTACTATTTCGGCCTGATCGCCGAGTTCTAGGACTCGGCCACGGGCCCGGCCTTTCCCCCCGAGGCCGGGCCCGTCCCCAGGGGGCTCCGGAGAGGGTGCGAGCATGAGACGAATGGACGTCGTCGAAGGACGATCGGGACCAGGCGTCGAGGCCTCGCGCCGCGGATTCCTAGTCGGCGCCAGCGCGCTCGGCCTGTTGGCCGGAACGCCAGCCCTGGCGGCGGATCGGCCCGGCCTGGCGCAACTGGCCGCCAGCTTCGCTCACCCGCCCGCCGATGCCCGCCCCATGGCGCGCTGGTGGTGGTTCGGCGGCGCGGTCGAGGCCGACGAGATCGTCCGCGAAATCCGGGCGATGAAGGCCGGCGGCTTCGGCGGCTTCGAGATCCAGCCGGTCTATCCGTTGTCGCTGGATGACGCCAAGCTCGGCATTCGGAACAAGCCCTACCTGTCGAAGGACTTCCTCGACATGGTCGCCGTCGCGGCCCGGACGGGGCGCGAGGAGGGACTGCGCGCGGACCTGACCTTGGGTTCAGGCTGGCCCTTCGGCGGGCCGCACATCGATCCCGAGAACGCCGCCTCGCGTGTCGTCAAACAGGAGCTGCCCGCGCCTGGCGGGACCGAAACGGTTGACTTGCCGGCGCTTCAGCCTGGCCAGCGCTACGTCGCCGCCTTCATCGGGACCTCACCGGCCGACGCCAAGCCCGCCGAGATCACTGGAGCGCGCGCGGTGTTCGCGAAGGCTCAGACGGATCGGACGCTCTCCCTGATCCTGCAGACCCGGACCCGGCAGCAGGTCAAGCGCCCGACGGTCGGTTCGGAAGGCTTCGTGCTCGATCACCTGAGCGCGCGGGCCGTCCGCAAGCATCTCGACACCGTGGGCGAGCCGCTGCTGGCGGCGTTCGGCGAGGATCGTCCCCACGCCATCTTCAGCGACAGTCTCGAGGTCTACGGCGCCAACTGGACCGACGATCTTCTGGCCGAGTTCAAGGTCCGTCGGGGCTATGACCTGGCCCCGCACCTGCTGAGCCTGTTCGTCGACACCGAGCGGTCGCCCGGCGTTCGCTACGACTGGGGGCTGACCCTCTCGGAGCTGGTCAACGAGCGCTACCTGTCCCAAGTCAGCGCCTGGGCCAAGACGCGCCGGACCCTGTTCCGGTCGCAGACCTACGGCATCCCGGCCGTCACCCTGTCCTCCAACCGCTTGGTCGATCTGGCCGAAGGGGAGGGCGCCGACTGGCGTCTGGCGACCTCGACCCGATGGGCCAGCTCGGCCAACCACCTTTACGGCCAAGCCGTCACCTCCGCCGAGAGCTTCACCTGGCTGCACAAGGGCGCCTTCCGGGCCACGCCGCTGGACATCAAGGCCGAGGCGGACGTGCTGATGCTGCAGGGCGTCAACCAGTTCATCGTTCATGGCTGGCCCTATTCGCCGCCCAAGGCTCCGGAGCCCGGCTGGGCGCTCTACGCCGCCGCGGTGTTCAACGACCACAATCCGTGGTGGCCGGTGATGGCCGACGTGAACCTCTACCTCCAGCGCCTGAGCCACCTGTTGCGCCAGGGCGAGAACGTCGCCGATGTCGCCCTGTATGTGCCGACGGAGGACATCATGTCGGGCTTCAAGCCCGGCAAGGACGTCTCGATCAACGACGAGCTGCGCAAGACCTTCCCGGCCGCCATCCTCGATAGCCTGCTCGATGGCGGCTACAACTTCGACCTCATCGACGGCGACGCGATCCTTCGCCGGGGCGTCCGCTACAACGTGCTGCTGCTGCCTCATATCGAGCGCATCGCCCCGGATGTCTACGAGCGTATCCAGGCCTTCGCGGCCGGCGGCGGCCTGGTCGTTTCGGTCGGCGCGCCGCCGTCGAAGGCGCCTGGCCTGACGGACGCCGAGGCCCAGAGCCGACACGTGGCGGAGCTCTCGGTGGCGCTGTTCGGCGGCAAGCTTAGGGGCGGCGCCGTCACCGACGAGGCGGGACTAGTCCGCACGCTCAACGGGCTCCTGCCGCCCGACCTATCCGGCGTGCCGAAGGGCGTCGGCTATGTCCATCGCCGCCTGGCGGGCGGGGATCTCTATTTCGTCGCCAACACCACCAATGCCCCGATCGCCGCCGTCCCGCGCTTCGGCGCCGGCGATCAGGCAGGGCAGGCCTGGGATCCGGTGACGGGCGCGACCGACAGCTTCAAGCCGGGCGCCGAGATCCGCCTGGCGCCGTTCGAGTCGCGGCTCTTCGTCTTCGGTCGCGACTTGCCTGTCGCGCCGCGCAAGATCGCGTCCGCCCCGCGCGTCCTGCCCCTGTCCGGCGATTGGCGCCTGAGGGTGGGCCAGAAGGAGGCCGCCGTGGGCGCCTTCGGTTCGTGGGCGGACGATCCGGCGCTCCAGCACTATTCCGGCCAGGGAAGCTATGGCCGAGACCTGGAGCTGACGGCGGCGGACCTGGCCTCACCGACGATCATCCTCGACCTGGGGCAGGGCGCTCCGGGCGTGGCGAACGAACGCAAAGGGCCAGGCTACTACGCCCAGTACGACGCGCCGGTCCGCGACGCGGCCGAGGTGTTCGTCAACGGCAAACGCGCCGGCGCCATCTGGTGCGCGCCGTTCCGGCTGGACCTGAAGCCTTTCCTGAAGGCGGGCCGCAATCGACTGGAGATCCGCGTCTACAACACCGCGATCAACAGCCTGGCGGGCCGCCCGCCGGCCGACTACACGGCCTTGCGCGCCGCCTATGGCGATCGCTTCCAGCCCCAGAACATGAGCGAGCTGAAGCCCTTGCCGTCCGGCCTGCTCACCGAGCCGACGCTGCGCTTCGGTCCCGGCTAGGCGCTCGGTGTCGACGATCAGAGGGCGGGGACGACCGCCGGCTGGCCGTTGACCAAGACGTTGTCGAAGGTCAGGCCCGTGACGCCCGAGGCTTCCAGGGACGCGGCCTGAGAGAGCTGGACGTCGATGTCCTTGAACTTGATGTCGCGGAGCGTGGTCTGCCCCGGGTTGGGCCGGATCGAGCCGAACGAACCGAAGCGACCCTTCACGCCCGAGATCGTCACGTTGCGCACGTTCGACTGAGGCGGGGCGTGGCCCTTGAGGTCTTTATATTGCGACCATGGCGCGATGTAGACGACGCGCCCGCCCGCGGCGTCCAGCGTGACGTTGCGAAGGTGGATGTCCTCGTAGAGCTGCGGGGTGTCGGGCCGCAGCTTCAGCATCAGCAGGTTCAGCGGTCCGGTGACCCGGCAATCCTCGATGACCACGTCGCGCACGATGGTCGCCTCGCTGCCGCAGGCCAGCGCCTGGTGGCCCCGGCGGAAGTGGCAGTTGCGGATGCGGATGTGCTCGACCGGCGGGCTATCCTTGTCCTCCAGCGCCAGTGGCCCCTTCGAGCCCTTGGCGGCGATGCAGTCGTCGGTCACCGAGAAGTAGCAGCCGTCGATGGTCACGCGCTGGCAGCTGTCGAGGTCGACGCCGTCGGTGCTCGGGGCCTGCTTGACGTCGTCGGGCACCTCGAAGCGGGCGTTGCGCACCAGGACGTCCTGGCACTTGTAGAGATGCAGGTTCCAGAACTGGGAGTCCTTGAACGTCACCCCATCGACCGTCACGCGCTTGGAATTCTGGATCAATGCCAGGCGGGCGCGGTCCAGTCCGATGTTGGGGAAGTTGGACGGATTGGGAGCGGCGGCCCGCAGCTTCCAGAACAGGTCCCAGATCGGGCGACCGGAGCCGTCGAGGACGCCTTCACCGGTCAGGGAGAAGCCGTCGCAGCCGTCGACATTGATCAGGGCGGGCGTGAAGCTCTCCTCGAAATGCCCCTCGATGCGCGTGCGCTGTCGCGGGAAGTTCGACATTTCGGTCGTGCATTTGAGCACCGCGCCCTTGGCCAGGTGCAGATTGACCTTGGGCTTGAAGAACAGCGCGCCGCTGATGAAGACCCCGGCGGGCGCCGTCACCGTACCGCCACCCCGCGCCGCGAGGTGATCGATCGCCGCCTGGATCGCCTTCGTGTTGATGGTGACGCCGTCAGACTTGGCGCCAAAGTCCGTGATCGACACCGACTTCGCGCGCTTGGTCGCGGCCCCGGCCTGTGCGGCCAGGATCGGGGTGGCGATCAGCGAGGCGGCGAACCAGCGGCGCGTCCGGCGATGGAGAGACATGGCTTGGCGTCCAATCACAGAAAGGTCGGGAGCGTGCGGCGGGGCCTTGGGCAGGTCAGATCTTCCAGCCCCAGCCCAGCCGACGACTGATCGTTTCGGCGCCTTCGATGACGCATCGGCCCGCCTGTTCCAGCCGCTCCGAAGTCATGTACTGCGGAATGCTGGAAAGGCTCAGGGCCGCGACGATCGCCCCGCTGGCGTCTCGAATGGGCGAGGCGACACAGCATATGCGATCGCCATGCTCGTCGATGTGGCGCGTGAAGCGATCCTGGATCGCCAGCTTCAGCTCCTCGGGAGGGAAGTACTCGGACCACACCTCCGAAGGCGTGTCCAACAGCAGCGCCCGGCCCAAGGCGGTGTCCTTGATGCGGTTTCGATCGCCGACGCGATGCCGAACCACGACGCGCCGGCGGCTCGGCGACCGAGCGATATAGACGACGTCGTCACCATGCCGGACGCCAAGATTGGTGGCGTCGTCCATGCGCTGGCTGATGTCGTCCAGCGTCGGCTGAGCCACCGTCGCCAGGTCTGTCGCTTCGCGCGCCAGCAGGCCCAGGTCCATGAGCCTTGGGCCAAGCCGATAGCCTTTCCGGTGCTCATGGCTGAGGAGGCGGCGCTCGATCAGGGCGGTGGCCAGGCGATGCACCGTGCTACGGCTCAGCCCCAGTTGGCGCTCGAGGTCAGGCAGGTTGATCGGACCGCAGCGCACGGCGTCCAGGATATCCAAGGCGCGCGTGAGGGTCTGGCTGGACTTTTCCGCCTTGCCGGTCGCTTCGGTGGGCGCGGGAGTCTCGGGAGCGTGCAGCATCCTAGTTCTCAGCCTTCTTCGGGCCAACCAGGTGCGCGAGGCGCCCGGCGACCATGCGGGTTAGGCAGGCTTCGACGACAGGCGGGACGATCGCTACTTGCATGGGAACCGGAAGCTGTTCGCGATCACGGACCATAGGCTGCGATCGTCACTGTTATCTGGTGATCTTATGACTTTGGCTTAACCGGTTAACTTGGGGGCGTCAATTCTTGGCCAGGCCGATTGCGAGGTGGGCCGGGGGTCAGGTCATGACGCGCGGCTTCACGGCGCAGACGATCTCCAGATCAAGGATCTGCTCCGTCGCGCCTTGGGCGTTTTCAAGCACCGTGAAGGCCATGTCCGCTGCCGACCGACCCATTTCCACCGCCGGCTGAACGGCGCAGATGTATTGGACGCCCAGAAGGTGGACGATGTCGCCCAGGCCGAAAAAGATGATGACGATCTTGCTCAGGTGCTCGGGGGCGTGGAGCTTCAAGGCATGAATCGCGCCCAAAGCCACGGGGAAGGACGCGCAGAACAGGGCGTCTGGTCGCTCTGACTGGGCCCACAGCTTTTGAAAGCCGTCGAACCCGGCCTGTTCGTCGAACCGTCCTTCGATGATCCACTCGCCGCGTGGCGCGATCCCGGCTTCCCGCAGCGCCGCCTCGTAGCCTTCGCGCCGGCTGCGGCCGATACTGGTCAGGCTGGAGCCCGCCAGGTGCGCGACGCGCCGATAGCCGTGGTCGATGCTCGCGCTCACCGCGGCCTTCGCGCCGCCGAAGTCGTCCATCACCACGCGGTTCATGACACCGGGATTTGTCGGCACACGGTCGAAGAAGACGAGCGGAATGCCATTGTCGACGGCCATCCGGCACAGCGGCTCGTCCAGCGTCTGCGTATGTTCCGTCACCGAGATCAGAAGCGCCGCGGTCCGCATGGACAGAAAGGTTTCGACATGCCGGCGCTCGACGACCGGATCTTCTCCGGAAATCCCCAGGACCATCTCGAAATCGCGAGCCGCCACCGCGCTGTTGATACCCGCCAAAACGGCGGCGAAGAACGTATGCTGGACCTTGGGGATGACGACCCCGAAGACCTTCGATCCGGTCGTCAGCGACCGGGCGAGAAAGTTGGGCAGATAGCCCATCTCGTGGGCGGCGCGCTTCACGCGCTCGCGCGTGGAGGGCGAGATGTCGGGGGAATCCCGCAACGCCTTTGAGACCGCCGCCTTGCTCAGGCCAAGGTGCGCGGCGATGTCGCTTAGCCGAGGCGGTTGGCGTTTGCCTCCCTCCATTTCGTTCCGTCTCCACGAGCCCACCATGCGGCGCCAGGGCGGCGATCGACGGTTTTACCGTTCTGCGCCAAGTAACGGTAGAGGTCCATAAGTATGACGAATGACCGGCGTCGAACTTTGGCTGGCGTTCAGTAATGTGTGGTTTAGGTAGCGCTACCCATCGAGAGGTGGCGTCGATCTTCGCGCGCGCCCAGATACTGCGAACGCCCGAGGGGCGCCCCGCCGGCGAAATCCCTAGGGCTGATTGACGCCGAGCGGGCGTTCTTCGGTTGCGGTAATACTGGGCGGGACCTTGAATTCACTTTCCCGCATGGGATTGCGGGGATCGTAGGGCGGCAGATCGCTCACGATGGCGCGAGCGATCGGCGCCTTGGCGTCGCGCAGTCCCTGGACGACGATCTTGGCCAGTTCATAGGCGCCGTAGGGGCCGTGGTGGGAGCCGTCCTTCACGGAGAAATCGGCATTGTGCATGAAGAGCGCGTCCGCGCCGGTCGGACCCATGGCCTCGTAGAGCGTCTTGCTACGCGCGTGGAGGTCGATCAGAAGCGCTCCCGATTCTTGAGCCGCCTCGCGCGCCAGCTGCGGAAACGGGCCCGCGGTATCCACCGCCTGATCCCCGTCGAATCTGTTGCGGAACATCGGGGTCACGATCACCGGCGTGGCGCCCTTGGCGCTTACACGCCTGGCCCACTCCATCAGGTTGGCCTTGAACTTCCGCTGCGCTTCCGGGTCCTTGGACTTCTGATCGTTGTGGCCGAACTGAACGAGGAAATAGTCGCCTGGCCGGATCTGCGCGGCGATCTTCTCGAAGCGGTTGGCGACGATCGCCGAGAAGGTGGACTCGCCGGACTCGGCGTGGTTGGCCACCGCCACCGACGGCTTGAAGAAGCGCGGGAGCATCTGACCCCAGGATGCGTAGGGCTCTCCCGGTTGATCCGCGACCGTCGAGTCGCCCAGGACATAGATCGTCGGCACGTCCGCCGGTTCGATCTTCAACGCCCGCACCGCTGGCGTCCCATCGAACTCGAGCGACAGGCGGCTATCCCAGGCCCGAGCTTCCTGAACGGTCTCGCGCGGCGCCTTCAGCTTCACCGCGCCACCGGGATAGGCAGGCGTACGCACATTGACGATGAAGCTTCTGGTCGCCGATCGGCCCCCTCCAACCGCGACTTGCTCGAGCATGAGACGCCTCAGCTCGGCCTTGACGGTGGTGTCCGAGGCTGAATCGCCGCCGAACGTGACCGTCACCTTGTAGTTGCCCTCCGGGACCTCGACCGAGAAGAAGAACGGCGTCTTGCCGGCGCTGTGCGACTCGAGGACGGGCATCGCGCCCTCGACTCCAAACCCCGCCTGAGCCGAATAGGCCAAGGCCCCGGCCCGGGCGCGTGAGGGCGCCGGATCGGTCCCAAAGGCAAAATCGAGACGAGAGGGAGCTTGCGGCGTCGACGCCAGGAGCGCGACGAGCAGGGGCAGTCCGGCGGCAAGCATCTCTTCGATCGACTCTCACTGGCGACGGGTCCGTTCTCCCGAATGTCAGGTTCCCGGGCGCGAGCCAAGACTCGCCGCGCCAGCATTTCATATCGAGCGGGTCCAGCCGCCGTCGGGCGGTCGTTTCAGAAAAGTCGGCGGAAAATATTCGGACGTTCGTTTCGGTATCGGGGGGCGGGTCTTGGCTTGCTCCAGCAAACAAAAATGCTGAACAGCAAACCGAGGAAACGAACCAGATGGCTTTCAAGATCGGTCGGACGACGTGCGTGCTGATGCTCGCCTCGACGAGCCTCATCGCCCTTTCGGCGCCGGCTCAAGCGCAGACCGCGACGGGCTCGGGCGCGTCGAAGGACGCCGCCACGGTGACCGAGGTCGTGGTCACGGGCTTCAAGAAGAGCTACGCCGACGCCGTGCGCATGAAGCGCGACAGCGCCGGCATCACGGACTCCATCTCGTCCGACGGCCTGGGTCGTTTCCCCGACCTCAACGTCGGCGAGGCCATCCAGCGGCTTCCCGGCATTCAGATCAATCGCGAGGCTGAGTCCCGCAACGCCACGATCAATCTTCGCGGCCTGCCCGGCACGTACGCCCGCACGACGATCAACGGCCAGGCGTTCGCCGAACCGATCCTGGATTCATCCACGCCGCTCGGCGCCTTCAACTCCGATATCTTCTCGGCCATCTCGATCATCAAGTCCCCGTCGGCCGCTGACCAGTCCGGCGGCATGAGCGGGAACATCGATCTGCAGATCGCGCCGGCCCTTGGCCGCCGGGACGGCGGGACGGTCAAGCTGGCCTATGAGGCTAACGAACTGGGCGACCTCAGAAGCCCCGCCATGACGCTTGGCTACAACAAGCATCTCACCACGGACTTGGCCGTCTTCGGCGTGCTCGCCTACAAGAAGGAGAAGTTCCGCCGGGATTCCATCAACTTCGTCCAATATACCCAGCTGAACGCGCTGACGCCGGCGAACGCCAATCTGGCCGCCTACTACGCGCCGACGCCGGCGGGGGGCGCGGCCTGTCCTTCGGGCCAGCAATGCCGTCCGTGGGGCACCGGGGCCAAGGCCACCAATGGCGTGCTCTTCCCGTCGGACAACCGCCAGATCGTCAAATACAATGAGGGTGATCTCTGGACCGCCGCCGGGGGTCTCGAATATCGCGTGAACGAAGCGCTGAAGGTCGGGCTGAGCGGCTTCTATACGCGGAGAAACCTCGACAAGAACTACACCGACCTGCTCGAGGTCGACGCGCGCCCGGGAACGACGACGATCACGCCGACCGGGTCGGTGTTCACGCTCGCGGACGGCTTCAACTACATCAATGCGTTCGACTATTCGAACGCGCAGGTGAACCGGTCCTTCCGTTCCGAGCCGACGGTCCAGAAGACCTGGGACGTGAGCGGCAACGCCGAATACCGCACCGAAGACTGGCGCTTGACCGGCACGCTCGTGACGTCGAAGGCCTCGAACAACATCATCCAGACTCAGATCGACGTGCGAAATCTGGCCAAGGCCGCCGGCAACGGCGTGTCGGGCAGCTTCTTTTCCGGCGACGGTGACATTGGAAAATATCTGATGTCGCTCAACCCCGGCGGACCGCCGGTGGTCACGGCGGGTCCCTATGTCTGGCAAGGCGCCGGCAATACGCCCACGGCCCAGAACGCCGCCGGTGATCAGCTGATCGTGGCCGGCAGCCTGGGCTACCTGACTAACGAGCTCAATTCAGCCCAGGGCGACGTCGAGCGCTTCTTTGATAGCGGCGTGCTGAGCAGCCTGGTCGGCGGCGCGCGGATCGAACGCGCCGAGTTCAAATCCCGCGGCTATCGGACCAGCGCCAAGGGCG
Organism: Caulobacter sp. GW821-FHT11E10; assembly: GCF_058808375.1. Lineage (NCBI taxonomy): Bacteria > Pseudomonadati > Pseudomonadota > Alphaproteobacteria > Caulobacterales > Caulobacteraceae > Caulobacter > Caulobacter sp. GW821-FHT11E10. The sequence continues at coordinate 229,032 of NZ_JBXARP010000004.1, read as the reverse complement.
TCCAGGGCCAGAATGTCGACAGTAGCTTCCTCAAGCTCAGCCCGTATGCGAGCGACTTCTTCGGCGGGTCTGGCGGCGCCTATGCCCGCAATTGGTACACCGTCGACTACGCACGCGCGGTGTCGCGCCTGCAGCCGGTCACGACCGTGGCGGGTGATCTCGTCACGCCGTCGGGCTGGATCAACGACCCGACCAACGGCTCGTACTCGGCGTTCAACTTCTCGGTCCAGAACGACATCGCTTCGGCCTATCTGATGGGCAAGGTCGATATGGAGGTCTCTGGCGTCCGCGTCCGGGGCAATTTCGGTGGACGCTACGAATCCACCGAGCAGACCGTCGACGCCTTGAACAGAAAGTTCGACGCCGCGGGCAACGTCATCTACGTGCCTGAGACCTTTACGCAGAAGTACAACAACTTCCTGCCATCGCTGATGCTCGCGGCGGACCTCACCGATACGCTGGTCCTGCGCGGGGCGTCCTACAAGACCTTCGTCCGGCCCCAGCCGCGCAACTTGAGCCCGACGACCTCCCTGGTCAGGACGGGGAACGGCTTCCAGCTGGCCTACGGCGGCTACGACCTGAAGCCCTACACGGCCGTCTCCCACGACATTTCGCTGGAGTGGTACAACCGCGCCAACAGCCTGATCTCGGTCGACGTCTATCACAAGACGATCAACGACCTGGTGATCGCCGAAAACCGCCTCAGCCGCCTGTGCCCGGCCGACGCGACCGCCTACGGGCTGGGGCATCTGTCGCTGAACGGCACGACCTGCCAGAGCGACATCCTGGTCAACGGCCAGCCCGCCGTCGTCCAGATCAGCGGCAACTACAACCAGGACAAGGCGATCAAGGTCGACGGCGTCGAGGTCAGCATCCAGCAGAACTTCGATTTCCTGCCCGGCTTCTGGAAAAACTTCGGCGGCGTCTTCAACTATTCGTACGCCAAGATTTCGGGGACCTACGCCGACGGGAACAAGGCGATCCTGCCCGGGGTCTCGAAGAACGCCTTCAACGTCATCGGCTTCTACGAGACGGCCAAATTCGGCGCCCGCATCGTCTACAATTATCGTGACGAGTACATCCTGTCCGGCGGCAACACCTTCACCGGCGGCGCCAGCCGCGTGAAGGCGCGAGGCCAGCTGGACGCGTCACTGTCCTACACGATCAACGAGCGGTTCGCGTTGTCGTTCGACGCCTACAACATGACCGACCAGCGCCGCACCCAGTACCAGAATGTCGAGGCGATGCCGCGCGCCAACGACTATGACGGCCGAACCTACACCTTGACCTTGCGCGGCTCGTTCTAGGCAACTGCGCCAGGCGATGGTCCCCCCGCCGCCTGGCGATTTTTCGCCTGATCGCCGTTAGCTTCGCGTATTCCACCAGACCAGGACGCCCCGTCGCGATGAACCGTTTCGTATCGAGTTTGCTTGTCGTGGCGGTGCTTTGGTGCGCGGAGGCGCGGGCCCAGACCTTCACCCCATCGCCGGGGGCCTCGCCGACCCTGAGCGCGGAGGTCGTCTCCACCGAGGCGATCGATCGGGTGTGGTCGGGGCACAGCGTGCGGTTCGCCCTGGTGACCACCAAGACCGCCGTCGTGATCGGGTATTATGACGCCAATCGCCAGCTGACGGTGGCGCGCCGCCGGAAGACCGGCGGCGGCTGGACCTACCAGAAGCTCGACACCTGGAACGACTGGGACAGCCACAACTACATCGCCATCGCCGAGGACGCCGCCGGTCGCCTGCACGTGGCGGCCAACATGCATTCCAGCCCGATGACGATGTTCGTGTCGGAGCCGTCCGGCGACGTTCGGACGCTCAAGCGCGTTCCCGTGCTGGTCGACGCCGCGCTGGAGCGGGCGGCGACCTATCCGATCTTCCTGCGCGACCGCGTCGGCCGCCTGATCTTCAAGTACCGCAACGGCGTGAGCGGCGCCGGCGACGAGATCTATGACGTCCTCGACGCCGACACGGGAAAATGGGCCCGCCTGACCACGGCGCCGCTCGTGGACGGGGAGGGGCAGCGCAACGCCTATTTCATGGGACCGGTGATCGGGCCGGACAGCTGGTTCCACATCGCCTGGGTGTGGCGCGAAACGCCGATGGCCGAGACCAACCACGATCTCAGCTACGCCAAGAGCCCGGACCTGATCCACTGGTTCAAGGCCGACGGCGCGCCGCTGCCGCTGCCGATCAAGCTCAAGGACGCCGAGATCGTCGATCCCGTCCCCGAGCGGGGCGGCATGATCAACAACAACACGCTGCTGGGCTTTGACGAGCAGGGACGGGCGACGATCACCTATCACAAGTTCGATTCCGCCGGGAACACGCAGATCTACCTGGCACGCTACCTGGGCAAGGGCCCGAAGCAGGGCTGGGAGCGGAAGCAGATCAGCCAGTGGAAGAACTATCGGTGGGACTTTTCCGGCGGCGGCTCGCTGAAGTCCGAGATCTTCGTCGGCGGCGCCCAGCCTCTCGGCGACGGATTGCTGAAGGTCCCGGTGATCCGGCTCGGCCAGTCGATCGACTTCATCGTGCGCTCGGCCGACCTGTCCCTCGTTGAAGAGCGTCCCGTGCAGTCGCTGGCCGATCAGCTCCGGAAGACGGTCAAGACCCCTGAGGACATGCAGGTCAACATCGTCAACGCCGAAGGCGACAACGGCGAGACCTACGCCCTGGTCTGGAATGCCCGGCCGCCGCACCGGGATCTGGCGGCCCCGGATATTCCGGATCCGACGACCCTGTTGTTCATGACCCTGCGGCCCAAGGGACGTTGAGGCCTCATGCGCAAGAGGGACGTCCTGGGCGCTTCCCGCCCCGGCGTCCGTTTTTGCCTGGGCTCGCAGGGGGGCGGGTCCTATCGATCCGCAACAGCTCGCTATTCGATTGACGACCCTGTCCGCCTCAAAGATGATGCCAACATATGACTTTTCGTTCCAAATAATGGAACGGATCGGTTGTTTGGGCCGCAGGCCCCGCCGGGAGGTCGGACGGCCATCAAGCCCTTGGAATAGGGCAGGGCCACGGGAGGGACGAGCATGGGTGTCGTACGTCTTGAGGAACGCCATGCGCGGCGCTGATCCCGAGATCGTCGCCTGGGTCAGCTCGCACGTGGTGCCCTTCGAGGCCGATCTGCGTCAGAAGCTCAGGCACATCTGCGGCGCGGCCCACGAAGTCGACGATCTGGTTCAGGAAATATACTATCGCTTTCTCAAGATGCAGTCCGTCGACCACATCGATGATCCCCGGAACTACGTCTTCCAGATGGCCCGCAATCTCGTCATCGATCACCTTCGCCGCAAGCGAGTGGTCAATATCGAAGCGGCCCAGAGCCTGGACGAACTGGCCGTCTTCGACGGGGCGCCGTCTCCCGAGCGCGTGGCGATGGCGCGCGCCGAGCTGAAATGGGTCCTGGGCGTGATCGCCAAGCTGCCCGAACGGTGCCGAGACGTCTTTCAGATGCGGAAGGTCTACGGATTGTCCCAAGCCGAAACCGCGCAACAGCTTGGCCTGAGCGAGAATGTCGTCGAGAAGGAAACCATGCGTGGCATGCACATCATCTCCGACACGGTCGCGCGGGTAAGCGTCTCGAACCACCACGACGCCCATCGGCGCCAGGTCGGCGGCTCGCGGGCGCCGGCGCGAAGCGGCCGCTGATGTCGACGATCGACGAGGAAGCCTCGGACTGGGTCGTGCGGCAGGCGTCGGGCCCGCTGGATGAGGGCTCTCAACGCGCCTTCGAGACCTGGTATGACACGGGGCCGCGGCAGCAGGGCGCTTATCTGCGGGCCCAGGCGATCTGGCGCAGTCTGGACAAGGCGACCGTCCAGGCCGATCTGCGGCCCGAGGCCACCCGGCGAAACCTGAAGGCGCGGACCGTCCATCGGCCGTCCCGCCGCGCTCTCCTGACCGCCGGCGTCGCGACGAGCGCGGCGGCGGGTCTGATCGCGGTGGTGCTGGGTCCCCGCCTGGCCGGCGGCGAAACCTTGAGGACCACTCTCGGGGAGGTTCGCAAGGTTCCGCTCGAGGACCGGACCATCGCCAGTCTGAACAGCGACAGCCACCTCGAGGTGAGCATGACGCCAAAGCTGCGTCGCGTCGTCCTGATCAGTGGCGAAGCTCTGTTCGAAGTCGCCAAGAACCCCCAGAGGCCCTTCGTCGTCGAGGCCGGCGAGGTTTTCGTCAGGGCCGTCGGGACGGCGTTCAGCGTTCGGCGCCGGGCGACAGGCGCGGACGTCCTGGTGACCGAAGGCGTGGTCGAGGCGTGGAACGCTGGCGGGACGGGTGGGGCCAGGCGCATCGCGGCTGGGGAGCAGGCCTTCGTGCCCTATCGCGCCGAACCGATCTCGGTGCTCGCCGCGCCCCAGGAAATCGAGCGCAGGCTCGCCTGGCGCGAGGGCAACATCATCCTGAACAACCAGACGCTGGCCGAGGCCGCGCTGGAGTTCAACCGCTACAACAAGCTGAAGATCGTCATCACGGATCCAGCTCTCGGGTCGCACCGCCTGGTCGGACAGTATCGCGCCGACCAGCCGGAGCAATTCGTCGACGCGGTCCAGACCCTGCTGGGCGTCCCCGTGACCAGGGTGGGCGACCAACTCGCGGTCGGCGGGAGAGGCTCCGCGAACACGCCCTCGGACCGTAGCTAGTCCAAGGACCAGGATAAGGCTCGCGACCACGCAAGTGATCGAAGAAGCCAGGAACGAAGGGGTGAGCGCGGGATGGCGTCGACCAGTCGCGGTCGGGGAGGTGAGAAGCTGTCGCTGGTGATCGCGACATGTCTCCTGCTGGCTTTCGGCCACGCCCAGGCTCAGACGCAAACCCAGGCCCGTCCGAAGCGTTTCGACATCGCCGCGGGGCCGGCGGTCGACACGCTTCAGACCTTCTTTCGTCAATCGGGCCTCCAGGTCCTGGCCAACGGCGCGGACCTCAAGGGCGTCACGACCCAGGCCCTGGCGGGGACGCTCGGAACCGAGGCGGCGCTGCGCGTCCTGCTGCAAGGCACGGGGCTGACGGCGCAGCTTCGTCCGAACGGGACGGTGCTGATCGTCAAGGTCGCCCCACCCAAGCCCGAAGAGGCCATCGCGACCGACGAGGAGCCGACGGTCCTGACGACCGTGGTCGTCACTGGCTTTCGCCAGAGCTATGCCGACGCCATCCGCATGAAGCGCGCCGCCCCGGGGATCACCGACTCCATTTCATCGGACGGCCTTGGGCGCTTTCCCGATCTCAATGTCGGCGAGGCGATCCAGCGCATCACGGGCGTGCAGATCAATCGCGAGGCCGACTCCCGCAACGCGACCATCAACCTGCGCGGACTGCCCGGCACGTTCGCGCGGACGACCATCAACGGCCAGGCCTTCGCCGAGCCCATGCTGGATTCCTCGACGCCGCTGGGCGCGTTCAATTCCGATATCTTCTCGGCGATCACCATCAACAAGTCGCCGTCCGCCTCTGACCAGTCCGGCGGCCTGAGCGGCAATATCGATCTCAGGATCCAGCCGGCCCTCAGCCGCCGGGACGGCGCCGCCTACAAGCTCTCCTACGAGAAGGACAGTCTGGGCGAACTGGCCACGCCCGCCGTGACTCTGTCCGCCGCCCATCATTTCAGGCCAAACCTGGCGGCGTTCGGCGTGGTGGCCTTCAAGAAGGAGCGGTTTCGTCGGGATTCGATCAACTTCAATCAGTACACCCCGCTCAACGATCTCGCGCCGGGGTTCAAGGACCTCTACGCGGGCTATTTCGCGCCGTTGGCGCCGGATGGGACCTGCGCGCGGGCTGAGGCCTGCAGCGCTCTGGGCACGGGGCTGCTGGCCCGCACCGGCGTGCTCTTTCCCTCGGATGTGCGCCAGTTGGTCAAGCTGAACGAAGGCACGCTGCTGACCGCCGCGGCCGGTGTCGAGTTCGCCCCGTCCGCGGACCTCAAGCTCAGCCTCGACGGCTTCTTCACGCGGCGCGACCTGGCGAAGAACTTCACCGAGATGAACGAGGTCGATATGCGGCCCGCGACGACCAGCGTCGCGCCGACGGCTCCGGTGCGGCGGCTGTCGGACGGGATGGCCTATGTCGACGCCGTCAACTTCTCCAACGCCCAGATCAACACGTCCTTCCGATCGGAGCCCATTGTTCAGGAGGCTTGGAGCCTGAGCGGTCATGCCCTGTGGTCGGGAGGGCCCTGGACCGCCACCGGGGCGCTGGTCAGTTCCCGCGGCGCTTACGACTACACCCAGACCCAGATCGATTGGCGCAACGTCTCGAAGTCCGGCGGCAACGGCACGTCGGGAACCTTCTTCTCCGGCGGCGGCGACATCCGAGACTATGTCTTGACGCTTTCGCCGCGGTCGGTCCCGCAAGTGACGCCGGGGCCTTGGACCTGGTTGGCGGCGGCCAATCCCGCGTTCCAGCAAAACGGTCTGGGCGACCAGCTCATCGTCGCCGGATCGGCTGGCTATACCCGCAATGCGATCGACGCGGCGCAGCTGGATCTCGACCGATCCCTCTCGGGCGGCCTGTTCGAGGCCATTTCGGGCGGGGCAAGAGTCGAACGCACCAGGTTTGCCTCGCGCGGCTACCGGGCCAGCGCGAAGGGCGTGCGCACCGACAATATCGACGCCAGCTTTCTCAAGAACAGCGCCTATGCCGCCGACTTCTTTGGCGGCGCCGCCAAGGGTTATCTGAACCCTTTCACGAGCGTCGACTACGACTATGCGGTGGCGCGGCTGCGACCCGTCACGCTCCAGCCCGGCGACACCCTCACCGAAACCGGATGGGTCAATGACCCGTCGAACGAGTCGTACTCGGCGAACAATTTCAAGGTGTCTGGCCTGACCAGCGCCTTGTACGTCCAAGGGCGTTTCGATCGCCGAGCTCTCGGCGTTTCCGTCCGAGGAAACGTGGGCTTGCGGTACGAGCACACCCAGCAGGCCATCGTCACGCTCAATCGCCTCACCGCGCTGTCTGGCGACATCCGCTACGAGCCTGCCCGTTTCGAGAGCGACCACGGCGAGTGGCTGCCGTCACTGCTGGTCGCGGCCGACCTCAGCGACACCGTGGTCCTGCGGCTGGCGTCCTACAAGACCTTCGTCCGGCCGCAGCCGCGCAACCTCAGTCCCGCCAGTACGGTGACCGCGACCGACCAGGGCTTCAATATCGTCCATGGCGGCTATGGCCTGAAGCCCTTCACCGCCGTTTCCCACGACGTGTCCCTGGAGTGGTACAATCGCTCGGGCGGGATGGTGTCGCTCGATCTCTATCGCAAGAACATCCGCAATCTCGCGACGGTCGAAAACCGACTGGAGAAGCTCTGCCCCGCGGACGCCAGCGCTTTTGGGCTTGGCCGGCTGACCATCAGCGGCGACCAGTGCCTGAGCGACATCCTGATCAACGGAAAGCGCGCCGTGATCACCGCGTCAGGGAATTTCAACCAGACCAGGCCGCTGCATGTGACGGGTCTGGAGTTCAGCCTGCAGCAGAACCTGGATTTTCTGCCTGGCTTCTGGAGAAACTTTGGCGGTGTGATCAACTATTCCCTGACCCGGATCGACGGCCGAAACCCGGACGGATCGCAGGCCATCCTGCCCGGCGTCTCGGCGCGCAGCTACAATGTCATCGGCTACTATGAAACGCCGCGTCTGGGCGTCCGCATCGTCTACAACTATCGGGACGAGTACATCCTGTCGGGCCTCAACACGTTCACGGGTGGAACAAGCCGGGTCAAGGCGCGGGGGCAGGTCGACTCCTCCATCGCCTACACCATCACCAATCGCCTGAACCTGTCGGTCGACGTCTACAACCTGACCAACGCTCGGCGCACGCAGTACCAGAACATCGAGTTGGTGCCGCGCGCCAACGACTACGATGGTCGGGCCGTGACGGTCTCGATACGCGGCGCATTCTAGATCGCCGGCGGTGACCGCGAGGCGGGGCGCGGAGGTCGGACGCGCCTAGGTCAGCCAGTATCGGCCGCCGCGCGCCGTGAAGCCGTCGCGGATCAGGCGCCAGAGGCGGGCAGCTAGCTTCGAAAGCATGATGGCGACCTCGCTGCTAAGGCGCCAAGCTGCGTGGCGCCGAGGCCGGAGGCAAACCGTGGCCTTGGCAATTGCGCCGAGCGGAGTGTGAACGGCGCGCGATGTGGCGCCTGCGGGCTGAAAGGCCTGCTTTTTTGGCAGTTCGGGCCCGGCCGCGCGTACGGATGACCTGTTGTCGGTATTACGATTGCGGCAACTCGTAATATGTCGAACGCTTTCCTCAGCGAATTCGGAGGGAGCCGCAGATGAGTATCCTGTTCACCCGCAAGCGTTTCATGGCGGCCATGGTCGCGTCCTGTCTGGCCCTGGCCTCATGCGGACCCAAGTCCGCCGAGAAAGCGCCCGAGGCGCCGGCCGCCGCGGCCAAGACCAGCTACAAGATCGGCTGGACGATCTATGCGGGCTGGATGCCCTGGGCCTATGCCCAACAGTCGGGCATCGTGAAAAAGTGGGCCGACAAGTACGATGTCGATATCGAGCTGGTGCAGATCAACGACTACGTCGAGTCCCTGAACCAGTTCTCGGCCGGCAAGCTGGACGGCGTCACCGCCACCAACATGGACGCCCTGACCGTGCCCGCCGCGGCCGGCAAGGACACCACCGTCCTGATGATCGGCGACTATTCCAACGGCAATGACGGCGTCATCCTGAAGAACGGCGCGACCCTGGCCGACATCAAGGGCCGTCCCGTCAATCTGGTCGAGCTGTCGGTCTCGCACTATCTGCTGGCCCGCGCTCTGGAGAATGCCGGCCTGAAGATGGCCGACATCAAGACGGTCAACACCTCCGACGCCGACATCGTCGCCGCCTATAACGCGGCCGACACCAAGGCCTTGGTGACCTGGAACCCGCAGCTGTCCGAAGTGAAGAAAGCGCCTGGCGCGACCCTGGTGTTCGACAGCTCCAAGATCCCCGGCGAGATCCTCGACGGCCTGATGGTCAGCACCGAGGCCCTGAAGGCCAACCCGAACCTCGGCAAGGCCCTGACCGGCATCTGGTACGAGACCCTGGCCCTGACCGTCGCCCAGACGCCCGAAGGCAAGGCGGCCCGCGAGGCGATGGCCAAGCTGTCGGGCTCGGACCTGGCCAGCTTCGAGAGCCAGCTGAAGACGACCTATCTCTATGCCGATCCCAAGGCCGCCCTGGCGGCGACGGTCAGCCCGGACCTGGTCACGGCCAACGACCGCGTCCGCAAGTTCAGCTTCAGCATGGGCCTGTTCGGCCAGGGCGCGAAGTCGGTGGACGACATCGGCATCACCTTCCCGGGCGGCAAGACGCTGGGCGACCCGGCTAATGTGAAGCTACGCTTCGACACGACCTATGTTCAGCTGGCCGCCGACGGCAAGCTGTAGCTTGAAGACGCCGCCTCGCCGTCAGGGCGGGGCGGCCACGCCCTCCAGCACCAGGACTTTCACGACCTTATGCGCCGCTTGCTGAATGTCAGACCAAGAGGCGGCCTCAGCGTGTTGCTGGGCCTGCTGCCGCTGCTGGCCGTGGCGCTGGTCTATCTGATGGCCTCCCAGGCCCGTCATGCCGAGAACCCCCGTGACAAGCTGCTGCCGACCCCGACAGCCATGGTCGAGGCGGTGCAGCTGATGGCCAAGGTCGATCCGCTGACCGGCGACGCGCCGTTGGTGGTCGACACCGTCGCCAGCTTGAAGCGGATCGGCGTGGCTCTCGTGATCGGAACCGGTACGACCCTGATCCTGGGGTTGGGCCTCGGTCTGCTGCCGGTGCTCAGGGCCAAGTTCGGACCGCTGGTGGCGGCCATCGCCGTGGTGCCGCCGATCGCGGTGCTGCCGATCCTCTTCATCGTCTTCGGTCTCGGCGAAACGGCCAAGATCGCCCTGATCGTCATCGGCATCACCCCGGTGATGGTCCGCGACTTGGCGGCCCACGTGGCCGCGATCCCGGAGGAGCAGCTGGTCAAGGCCCAGACCCTGGGCTCCAGCACCTGGCAGCTGGCGGTGCGGGTGGCGTTGCCCCAGGCCATGCCCCGGCTGATCGACAGTCTGCGCCTGTCGCTGTGTCCCGCCTGGGTTTACCTGATCTCGGCCGAGGCGATCGCCGCCGACGTTGGCCTCGGCTACCGGATCTTCCTGGTCCGCCGCTACATGTCGATGGACATCATCCTGCCCTATGTCGTCTGGATCTCGATCCTGGCCGTGGCGATGGACGTGGCCCTGAAGCTCGCCAGCCGCCGCGCCTATCCCTGGGCTCACCCGGCGAGAGGGCGCTGAGATGGATCTGCTGACCTTCCGCAACGTGTGGGTGGAGTACGGCGACAAGGTCGTGCTCGAGAATGTCGACCTGTCGATCAAGCAGGGCAGCTTCGTCTCCATCGTCGGACCGTCCGGCGCGGGCAAGAGCACCTTCCTGCGCCTGGCCCTGGGCCAGGAGGCGCCGACCAAGGGCGCGATCGATCTGGACGGCCGCAAACTGCGCGCCGAACCGGGCCCCGACCGAGGCGTGGTGTTCCAGAAGTACTCGGTGTTCCCGCACCTCAACGCCCGCGACAACGTGGTGTTCGGTCTCGACTGCGAGGGCTCGCCGTTCCTGGGACGCTTGTCGGGCGCCAAGCGTCGCGCGGCGGCGGAGCAGGCCGACCGGATGCTGGCCGCCGTCGGCCTGGGCGACAGCGGCGACGTCTACCCCGCCCAGATGTCGGGCGGCATGCAGCAGCGTCTGGCCATCGCCCAGGCCCTGATCAAGAAGCCGCGCATCCTGCTGCTGGACGAGCCGTTCGGGGCCCTCGATCCCGGCGTTCGCCTCGACATGCACGAGCTGATCACCGGTCTTTGGCGCGAGCACGGCCTGACCATCATGATGGTCACCCACGACATCAAGGAAGCCTTCAAGCTGGGCACCCGCGTCCTGGCCTTCGACAAGCGCCGCCGCGACCCGCAGGCGCCGCATCGCTATGGCTCGACGGCGGTCTATGACTTCCCGCTCGATAAGCCTGGCGCGGTCGGGCCCGAAGCCTTGGCGGGGTTGGGGGCGTAGTCCTTTTTCCCCTTGTGGAAGAAGGTGGCGCGCAATGCCGGATGAGGGGTTTCGTAAAACGTCGAACGCCGCGCCCATGGAGGTGGGCGCGGCGTTTGTGCTCTTCAGCCGCTCCCGCAAAGGGAGCAGACTCGTCAGGTCAGGGAAGCGATATAGGCACGCCATCCACCCAGCGCTGTGATGTCGGTCGCCCCATTCAGCGCGCGGGGTTCGGCGACGAAGCCCTTCACCGAACTCCCGTCCTCCAGGGTCACCGTGCCGATGGCCAGGGGCGCGGGGACCTCGGCGGTGAAGCTGCCGAAGGCTTCGAAGTCCAACTCATAGACCTCGACCAGGATCGACGAACCGCCGTCTCCCACATGGATCAGGGCCGGCTTGGGCGGGGTGGTCTCGGCCATGGCGTAGAGCTTGTAGGCCGGGGCGGTCCTGGTCGCCGCGACCAGCCGGGCCTCGCGCGAGGTCAGCTGCCAGTGCAGCGGCATGCCGGCCAGGTGGGCGCCGACCACGGCCAGCTTCACGCCGGACTTCTTGGGCGTCAGGTCCAGCGGGGGCGTGTCGGCCATGGGGAAGGTCTCCAGATAGCGCTCGGCCAGGGCCAGCAGCGCGCGGTCGGCGAAGGCCGGTCCGATCAGGGTGACGCCGAAGCCGGTCCCGTTCTCGCGGAAGCCGGCCGGGACGGCGAGGGCGCTCATGTCGAGCAGGTTCACGAAGTTGGTGTAGAGGCCCAGATTGGCGTTCAGCGCGATCGGCTCGGCCAGCACTTCCTTCAGGCGGTAGATGGTCGGGGCCGTGGGCAGCAGCATGACATCGGCCGCATCCCAGATCGCTTCAGCCGCGCGGCGATAGGCCTCCAGGGCGTAGAGGCCCTTGAAGGTCTCGACGCCGGTGACCGCCACGCCGCCCTGGACGATAGCCCGCACGGTGGGATGGATCGCGCCGGGCTTGTCGCGCAGCAGGTCCTCGACGGCCGCCGTCCGCTCGGCCACCCAAGGACCGCTGTAGAGCAGCTTGGCGCAGTCGAGCAGCGGGGTGATGTCGACCTCGACGGGCGTCCCGCCGGCCGTTGCCATGCGGTCGATGGCGGCGGCGTATAGCACGGCCGACTGCTCGTCGCCCATGAACAGGCGCTGGTCGGGGCGGGGTACGCCGAAGCGGAAGGTTCCGGACGGCGCGGTCGGCGGCGAGGCCGGCGCGCGGCGCGAATAGTCGTCCTCGGCGTCGAAGGCGGTCAGCACCGCGTCGACCAGGGCCGCGCCGGCGAGGTCGTCGGCGAAGACGCTGATGCAGTCCAACGAGCGGCAGGCCGGAACCAGGCCGCGCGTGCTCCAGCGGCCCTTGGAGGGCTTCAGGCCGATCAGGTGATTGAAGGCGGCCGGCACGCGGCCCGACCCGGCCGTGTCGGTGCCGAGGGCGAAGGCGACCAGGCCCGCCGCCACGGCGACGGCCGAGCCGGAGCTGGAGCCGCCGCTGACATAGTCCTGGTCGAACACGCACAGCGGGGCGCCATAGGGGCTGCGGACCCCGACCAGGCCGGTGGCGAACTGGTCCAGATTGGTCTTGCCGATCAGGATCGCGCCGGCCTCGACCAGCCGCTCGACCACGGTCGCCGAGCGGTCGGGCGTATGGGCGAAGGCCGGGCAGGCAGCGCTGGTCGGCAGGCCGGCGACGTCGATATTGTCCTTCACCGCGAACGGCACGCCAGCCAAGGGCAGGGCCTCACCGGCCGCGATCCGGGCGTCGACCGCGCGGGCCTGGGCCAGGACGGACTCGGGCGCGAGCTTCAGGATCCAGGTCTGCGGCTGGATCAGGTCATAGGCGGCGACGGCGTCGAGGGCGGTTTGCGCGACCTCGACCGCGCTGGCTCCACTGTTGACGGCATCGGCGATGGTGGTGACCGACAGACGCTGGAAGTCGCTCATGCCGCCGCTTCCAGGTCTGACGCGATGGCGACGATCGGCGCGCCCGCGGCGATAGCCTGTCCAGGTTGAGCGTAGACGGCGGTGACGACGCCGGCTGTCGAACTGTTGACGTCGCACTCGGCCTTCATCGCCTCGATGACCGCGATCACCGCGCCGGCCGCGACCCGCTGGCCGGGCTCGACCAGCACCTTCCAGACATTGCCGCCCAGCGGGGCCTCGATCAAGTCGCTGCCGTCCGGGACCACGATGGCCGCCGCGTCGCCGGTGTCGTCGGCGACACTGGACAGGGCCTCGACCCGGGCGAACTCGCCCTTGGCCTCCCAGTCGGCGCGCTCGGCGTCGAAGGCGGCCTGGCGCGTGGCCTGGAAGACCTCGATGCTGTCGGCATTGTCGGACAGCATCTTGCGGTAGTCCGAGAGCCGGAAGGTCTCTTCCTCGATGCGGATCTGGCGGCGGCCCAGCGGGAAGTCGCGGCGCCACTCGACTAGTTCGTCGGCGCTGACCGGGAAGAAGCGGATCTGGTCGAAGAACCGCAGCAGCCAGGGCTTGCCGTCGGTGAAGGCGTCGGTTTGCCGCCAGGTGTTCCAGACCTGGATGGTGCGCCCGAACAGCTGATAGCCGCCCGGTCCCTCCATGCCGTAGATGCACATATAGGCCCCGCCGATGCCGACCACGTTGGGCGGGGTCCAGGTGCGGGCCGGATTGTACTTGGTGGTCACCAGCCGGTGGCGCGGATCGACCGGGGTGGCGACGGGCGCGCCCAGATAGACGTCGCCCAGGCCCATCACCAGATAGCGGGCGTCGAAGACGGTGCGCTGGACGTCGTCGATGCTGTCCAGGCCGTTGACCCGGCGGATGAACTCGATGTTGTCCGGGCACCAGGGCGCGTCGTCGCGGACCGCCTGCATGTACTTGTCGATGGTCTGGTAGATCGCGGGATCCTTCCAGCTCAGCGGCAGGTGGACGACGCGCGACGGGATCTCGAAATCGTCCAGCCCGCCCAGCCGCTCCTCGGCCGCGACCAGGGCCGCCAGCAGGTCGGCCTGGGTCAGGCGCCGGCTGTCATAGTGGACCTGCAGCGAGCGTATGCCGGGGGTCAGGTCGATGACGCCGGGCAGGGCCAGGCTCTGCAGTTCCAGCAGCAGGGCGTGAATGCGCAGGCGCAGTTCCAGGTCCAGCACGATGGGGCCGTATTCGACCAGCAGATGTTGATCACCTTGGCGGCGATAGAGGACGCGGGGGCGGTGGCCGTCCTCGAGCAGTTCGGCCAGGATCGGGCTGTCACCCCGGGGCGGCCGCGCCGCCGTCGGCTTGGGCGGCGCGACCAGGTGGGCGATCAGGACTTCCTGCTCGTCCAGCGCCAGGGCGGCCGAGGCGTCATCGACGACGTCGAAGCGGACGGTGTCGCCCGGCGCCAGCTGCCCCGCCTTCCAGAGATCGGCCTGGATGATCACGAACGGGCAGACAAACCCGCCCAGCGAGGGGCCGTCCGGTCCCAGAATGATCGGCATGTCGCCGGTGAAGTCGACCGCGCCGATGGCGTAGGCGTTGTCGTGGATGTTGGACGGATGCAGCCCGGCCTCGCCACCGTCGCGCCGTGCCCATTCGGGCTTGGGGCCGACCAGCCGCACGCCGGTGCGGTTGGAGTTGTAGTGCACCTTCCAGTCCGTGCCGCCGATCATGGCGACGTCGCCGGGCGTGAAGAAGTCCGGCGCGCCGTGCGGACCGGGCAGAACGCGGATGGTCCAGGCCTTGGTCGTGGCGGGGCGCAGCGGCTCGGCCAAGGGCGCGGCGGTGGTCGATGGCGCGCCGTCCAGCAGCCGCAGCACGTCGCCGGCCGTCAGGTTGCGTCCCGCATGGCCGCCGAAGCCGCCGAGGGTGAAGGTCGAGCGACTGCCCAGATAGGCCGGAACGTCCAGGCCACCCTGGAAGGCGAGATAACCGCGCAGGCCCGCACCGACGACGCGGCCGATTTTCAGGGTCTGGCCGGCGGCGACGGTGATCGGGGCATAGGCCTCGACCGCGACGCCGTCGAGCTTGGCGTCGAACGCCGCGCCGGTCAGGCACACGACGGCCGAGCGGTTGAATTTCAGGGTCGGGCCGAGGGCGGTGATCTCCAGCCCGGCGGCGTCCTCGCCATTGCCCAGCAGGCGGTTGCCGAGCCGGAAGGCCAGGGCGTCCATCGGTCCCGACGGCGGTACGCCGACGTCCCAATAGCCCTGGCGGCCGGGCCAGTCCTGCACGGTGGTCGCCGGACCACCGCTCAACACCTGGATGGTGTCGGGCGTCCAGGTCACGGTCTCCAGGGCGCGGGTCGAAACCTGGCCCGTGACGAAGGGCTCGCTGCGCACCACCGTCCGCAGCCAGTCGAGGTTGGTCTCGATCCCGGCCAGGCGGGTGTCGTCCAGCGCCGCCTGAAGCGCCACCACCGCCGCGGGGCGGTCGGCCGCCGTGACGATCAGCTTGGCCAGCAAGGGGTCGTAGAAGGCGCTGACTTCGGTCCCATCGACCACCCAGCCGTCGGCGCGCACATTCGACGGGAACGACACGTCCGTCAGCACGCCGGAGCTGGGGCGATAGTCCTGGGCCGGGTCCTCGGCATAGAGCCGCACCTGGATCGACGCGCCCTTGGGCTCGGGGGGCGGGGTGTCGAGGAAGGCGAAATCACCCGCCGCGCCGCGCACCATCCATTCGACGAGGTCCACGCCCGTCACCTGCTCGGTGACGCCGTGCTCGACCTGCAGCCGGGTATTGACCTCCAGGAAGAAGAAATCGTCGCGCTCGGCGTCGTAGAGGAACTCCACCGTGCCGGCCGAGCGGTAGTTGGCGGCGGCGGCCAGGCGCGTGGCGGCTTCCAGCAAGGCCGCGCGGGTGGTGGCGGGCAGGCCGGGGGCGGGGGTCTCCTCGACGACCTTCTGGTTGCGTCGCTGCAGCGAGCAGTCGCGCTCGCCCAGGGCCACGACCTTGCCGGCCCCGTCCCCGAACACCTGCACCTCGACGTGGCGGGCCCGGCGCACATAGCGCTCGAGGAACACGCCGCCGTCGCTGAAGTTGCCGGTCGCCAGGCGTTGGACGGCCGCGAAGGCCTCGGCCACGGCTTCGGCGTTTTCGCAGACCCGCATGCCGATGCCGCCGCCACCGGCCGTGGCCTTGAGGATGACCGGGAAGCCGATGCGCTCGGCGGCTTCCAGCGCCGCCGACGGATCGACCAGCAGGTCCGTGCCGGGCGCCAGCGGCACGCCATGCGCCTGGGCCAGGTCGCGAGCCGTGTGCTTGAGGCCGAAGGCGCGGATATTGTCGGCGGTTGGGCCGACGAAGGCGATCCCCGCCGCCTCGCAGGCCTCGGCGAAGCCGGCGTTCTCGCTGAGGAAGCCATAGCCTGGATGAATGGCCTGGGCGCCCGTCGCCTTGGCCGCCGCCAGGATCAGGTCGCCGCGCAGATAGCTCTCGGCCGCTGGCGCGGGACCGATCCGCACGGCCTCGTCGGCCAGGCTGACGTGCAGCGAGCCGGCGTCGGCGTCGCTGAACACCGCCACGGACTTCACGCCCATGGTCTTTAGCGTGCGGATGATCCGGCAGGCGATGGCGCCGCGATTGGCGATCAGGACCTTGTCGAACATGGGGGTCCTATTCCGTGACGATCATGCGCACCGGCGTCGGGTCGAAGCCGTTGCAGGGGTTGTTGATCTGCGGGCAGTTGGAGACCACCACCACGACGTCCATTTCGGCCCGCAGGTCGACATAGAGGCCCGGCGCCGAGATCCCGTCGACGATGCCCAGGGCCCCGTCCGCCTCGACCGGCACGTTCATGAACCAGTTGACGTTGCTGACCATGTCGCGCTTGCCGCGCCCGTGGCGGGCGTTGGCGATCAGAAAGTTCTCGACGCAGGCGTGCTGGGCCTTGGTGTGGTGGCCGTAGCGCAGGGTGTTGCTCTCGCAGGAACAGGCCCCGCCGATCGTGTCGTGATAGGCCACTGCCGTGGCGGTCACCGTCATCATCGGCGCGCCTTCGTTGGATAGCAGCACCGAGCCCTCGCGCAGGAAGACATTGCCCTGGGCGGCGATGGTGTCCTGGGCGCTGTAGCGTTCAGCATCGTCGTCGGCGCTGTAGGCCAGGAAGTCGACGGCCTGGTTGCCCTCCAGGTCGACGATCCGCAGGGTCTGACCGGCCTTGACCGTGTGCAGCCACGGGGCGCGGGCGGGCACCACTTCATCGTGGACGATGGTTCCGGCGAGTGGGGGAGGCGAGGCGGTCATCGGGCCCTCAGCGACGGTAGTAGTCTTCGACGTTCAGGAAGGCGCGCAGGCCCTCTGGCGTCGCGTTGCGGATCGGGTCGGCTTCTGGCGTAACGGGGCCTCGCCAGGCGGTCGCCCGCAGCGGTGTGACGGCGTAGTCGAGGCGTGGGTCCAGCACGTGCGGGCAGTTGGTCAGCACGACGACCAGGTCCATCTCGGCGCGCAGGGTGACGAACCGGCCCGGCGGATAGGGGCCAACGTCGAGCACCGTTTCGCCGCCTTGAGCGATCCGCACATCCTTGAAGAGGTTCAAGCAGGGATGGATGTCCTTGCGGCCCAGGCCGAACTTGGCCACGCCCAGCGAGAAACGATCGCGGGCGTTGGGGTGAGCGCCGTGGTTGAAGCCGTCGCCGTACTTGCGGGCGTTGCTGGCCTGGTTGGAGGCCCCGCAGAAGGCGTCGTGGGTTCCAGCGGTGTCCTCGACCAGGCTGGCCAGCACCCGGCCCATGTCCGACAGCAGCAGGCGCCCCTGGCCCAGATAGCCGTTCCACTGGACCTTCAGCGTGTCGGCGATGTTCAGCCGCTCGATCGGGCGCTCGGCATTGAACAGCAGCAGTGAGGGGCTGGCGTCGCCGGCCAAGTCCGTCAGGCGCAGGCGGGTCCCACGCGCGATCTGGCGGCTGGCGTAACCGCCTGGCGCAATGGTCTCGTCCCAGACGACGCCGGCGGCGACAACACCTTCCGGCAAATTGACGGCCGCCGTGGCCGGCACGGTGGGCATGGCCTCGGCCCGAGTTCCGGCCTGAGCTCGGGCGTGGGCCCGGGCGGCGTAAGGATCGGCGGTCTGGCTCATCAGGCCGGTGCTCCGTCTTCACCGTGGAAATGCAGCGGCGGCAACAGGGCGGTGGTGGTGACCAGCTTGATCTGCTGCACGCCCCGCACCTTGCGCAGGTCGTCGCACAGCTGCCGCAGGCGCTCGAACGGCCCTTGGACCAGCAGGACCTCCATGGCCTGATCGTCCTCCAGGAAGACGTTCTGGGCCGAGATCACTTCCTTTACATAGCCGAGTTGGGCCTGGGCGAGAGCGTGGCGCACCCGCCCGCTCTCCGCGCGATAGATCAGGGTGACGGTGCCGGCCAGGACGGCGTCGGGACGCTCGGCGGTGTGCTCAGCCAGCTCGTGGCGGATCAGTTCGGCGATCATCTGCGAGCGGCTGGGCAGGCCGCGCTCGGCGACCATGGCGTCGAGCTGCGCCATCAGTTCGGCCGGCAGGCTAATGCTTAGGCGAGCGAGGGTGGGGGAGGACGTATCCATAAGGGGCATCCATCGTCGATATTACGAAGGATGCAATGTGTAATACTGATGGCCGCCTCGGGTCGAGGCGCGGCGCCTCTGTTTTGGGCGACGTGCGACTGATCGTTACGCATTGAGCTAACGACGGCGCCCCGTGCGGGCCGCTGACGCTCTAGCGGGTGGCGGACTGAAGTCCATGGACCAGCGCCTGGGCCGCGATCGCGGCTTGGGTGCGATTGTGGACATTGAGCTTCCGCATGAGCGCGGTCATGTGCGCCTTGACCGTGGCTTCGGCGATGCCGAGGTCGAAGGCGATTTGCTTGTTGAGCCGTCCCGAGTTGACGCCTTCCAGGACCTTCATCTGGGTTGGCGTGAGCCCAGCTAGCGCGGTCTCGAAATTCCGATCGGCAACGCGGACTTCGGTCGTCTTCATTTCTGAATCCCTCTGCTCCATCCCTGCGCGTCTGTCTTGCGATGACGCAGCGTTCGCCCGTTGTCCGCCGAATTTCGGCTGGCTGCCCGAGTCTCTGGAAATGATGGTAGCGCTATCTGTCAGACAGGTTCAAGAGATTTTGCAAATGGGAACGTGCACATTCTCAAAACTGGCGCCTATCGGATAAAGCTGTCATACAGCTTGTCGAATTTCACGGATAGCGCATGAACGCGTGTCCTCCGCGCCTGAAGGCCTGGCGGGTGTCCAAGTCGGTTGGCGGGTTGGCCGCCCGCCACTTTCTATCCGTCGCGAACAGCGCGATGGTGGGTTGTCGATGTGGGGAGCGATGGATGACCGAAGGCCGCCTGGCCGACCGGGCCTATACGGGCATTGTGGAGATGATCAACGCCGACGGATTGGCCATAGGCGATCGTTTGCCATCCGAATCCCGCCTGGCGGAAATCTTTGGCATGTCGCGCACCGTTGTGCGCGAAGCCCTGGTCCGGCTCGCAGCCGACAGCATCACCGAGGCGCGTCGCGGCGCCGGATCTTTCGTCAAGAACCGCCCATCCGACAAGCTGGGCGCCTACATGCCCCTCTCGGAACTGCCGTCGACCATGGGCAGCTATGAGGTGCGCTTCGTGCTCGAAGCCGAGGCGGCGCGGCTGGCGGCCATGCGGCGCTCGGCCGAAGAGATGACCAGCATTGAGGACGCGCTTTCCAAACTGCGTGACGCGCTGCTGTCGAACGCCCCGGCCCATGCCGAGGATATGGAACTGCATCGCAGGATCGTGCTGGCGACCGCCAATCCCGCCTTCCTGGTCACCTTCGAGGCGCTGGAGGCGGATGTCGACCGGATCATGCGCGCGGGCGTCGATATCTCGAGGTCGCGGCCTCCGGAGGCGATCGGCGAGATGATGCGCGAGCACGAGATGATCGTCGAGGCGATCCGGGCGCAGGACGGCGACGGCGCCGCCCTCGCCATGCGGTGGCATCTCTCACGAGGACGAAAGCGGCTGATGCCCTAGGCGTAGCGCGGCGTCGATCGCGAGCGCGGGGTTGTCCAACCAGGCCTGGGTGATCTCGCAGAGCCGCTCGGGGGAGACAGCGGCGTCGAGGGTGAAGACCGCCTCGTCGGCGTCCGGTCGCTCCAGGGTGGCCAATTGGCTGCCGAGCAAGGTGGCCGGCATGAAGTGATCCGAGCGTTGGGACAAACGGCGGAGGAGTTCGTCGTGACTGGCGTCGAGCAACACGAAGCGCACCGGGCCGGCGATGGTCATCCGCAGACGCTCGCGATAGCTGCGTTTCAACGCCGAGCAGGCCGCCACGACCCGCCCGCGGGAGGCCAGGGCTTCGCCGACGGCGCGGCCCAGTCGGTCGAGCCAGGGCCAGCGGTCATCGTCAGCAAGGGGCTGGCCCGCGCGCATCTTGGCCACCGCCTGCGCGTCGTGAAAGGCGTCGCCCTCCAGGAAGGGGCAGTCGAGCTTGTTCGCCAGGAGGCCGCCCAGCGTCGACTTTCCACTTCCGCTCACGCCCATCGCGATGACGGCGAGGCCGGCCGGGGGTGCAAGACTCGGTGGCGATGGCAAGCGATGTCCCCGGAAGGCGTCGGAAGGGCGGAGTAGGCGCGTCGATACCGACGAGCCAAGCTTGGAGCTGGGTTTCTAGCGGCGGGTCGGATGGGCTGTAACTACGACCATGGTCGAGGGTGGAGGTCGGGGCGGCGCCCTTTAGTCTTCCGTCAAAGTAGATTTGGGGAGCGGCATGCGAGCGATCCTGTTGTCGGCGGTCTTGTCGGGGATGTGCGTGGTGTCCTCCCCCGCCATCGCGGCGGCGCCCGCCCAATCCGTGCTGCCAAAGGCGCCCGACGACCCGCGCGCAATTACCGTCAAGGGTGTGGGCGACGGCCGCGCGGACGACACCGACGCCGTTCAGCAAGCGATTGACGCCGCCCGGGACAAGACGGGGCACGGCCTGGTCTTCCTGCCGTCGGGCCGCTATCGCCTCAGCCGCAGCATCCTCGTGCCGCCGGGCGTCCGCGTCTTCGGTGTCGGCCCAACGCGGCCGGTCTTCGTCCTGGGGGCCAGGACGCCTGGCTTCCAGGAAGGCGTGGGCACGATGATCGTGTTCACGGGCGGCGACCAGTATCAGGTCGGCGACATCCCCGTGCCGGTCCCGACCGTCAGGCCCGCGACCGCCAGGGTGCGCGACGCCAATTCCGGAACCTTCTACTCGTCGATGAGCAACATCGACATCGAGATCGGCGACGGCAATCCGGCCGCGGCGGGCGTCCGGTTCCGAATGGCCCAGCACGCCTTCCTGCGGCACATGGATTTCCGCATCGGCTCGGGCTTCGCGGGCGTCTACCAGGCCGGCAACATCATGGAGGACGTCCACTTCCATGGCGGCCGCTATGGCATCGTAACGGAGAAGACCTCACCCGCCTGGCAGTTCACGCTCGTGGACTCGACGTTCGATGGTCAACGCGACGCGGCGATCCGCGAGCATGAGGTCGACCTGACCCTCGTCAACGTGGCCATCAAGAACACGCCGGTCGGGATCGAAATCGACCGTGGCTACAGCGACAGCCTGTGGGGCAAGAACGTCCGGTTCGAGAACGTCTCCAAGGCCGGTGTGGTCATCTCCGCCGAGGAAAGCGTCTTCACTCAAGTCGGTTTCGAGAATGCCGTGGCGTCCAACACCCCGGTATTCGCCCGCTTCCGCGACAGCGGCAAGACCGTGCCGGGGAAGGGCGGGACCTATCGCGTGGCTTCGTTCACCTACGGTCTGACGCTGCCGGGGCTCGGCCAGATGGGTGAATACAAGACCCTCGCCGATATCGCGCCGCTGAAGGCCTTGCCAGCTGGGACGCCGCTGGCGCTTCGGGCGCTGCCGCCGATGAGCGAGTGGACCAACGTCAAGACGCTGGGCGCCAAGGGCGACGGCGCGACCGATGACACCGCCGCCCTTCAGAAGGCGATCGACACACACCGGGTGCTCTACCTGCCGATCGGTTTCTACATGGTCTCCGACACGTTGAAGCTTCGGCCCGAGACGGTGCTGATCGGCTTGCACCCGGCCCTGACGCAGCTGGTCATCCCGGACAACAATCCTCGCCATGCCGACGTCGGGACGGTGACGCCGATCCTTGAGACGCCACGCGGCGGCGACAACATCCTGTCGGGGATCGGCCTGTTCACGGGCCGCATCAATCCACGCGCGTCGGCCTTGCTCTGGCGGTCGGGCGAGCAGTCGCTGGTGACCGACGTTAAGATCATGGGCGGCGGCGGCACGCCCACCGCCGACGGCAAGCCGCTGGGCGCGGCCCAGGCGCGCAGCGGCGATCCCGTGGCTGACGGCCGCTGGGACGCGCAGTATCCCAGCGTCTGGGTGACCGACGGCGGCGGCGGGACGTTCGCCAACGTCTGGAGCCCGAACACCTTCGCCTCGGCCGGCTTCTATATCTCCGACACCAGCACGCCGGGCCACATCTACGAGGTCTCGGTCGAGCACCACGTGCGCAACGAGTTCGTGCTCGACAATGTCCAGAACTGGGAGTTCCTGGCGCCCCAGACCGAGCAGGAGGTCGGCGACGGCCCGGACGCGGTTGGGCTGGAGGTGCGCAACTCGCGCAACATCCTGTTCGCCAACTATCACGGCTATCGGGTCACGCGGTCCTACCATCCGGCCGAGACGGCGGTGAAGCTGTTCAACTCGTCCGACATCCGCTTCCGCAACGTCCACATCAACGCCGAGAGCGGCGTCGCCCTCTGCGATGCGCCCCCATCCACTGGCGGCTGCGGGACCTATCTTCGGGCCAGCAAGTACCCGTTCGAGAACGCGATCCAGGACAAGACCCGCAAGCTGGAGGTTCGCGAGCGCGAATTCGCGGTGCTGGACATCAAAGGTGACCCATCGCCGGCTCCTCCGACCACGGATCCGAAGCTTCAGAAGCTGGAGACCGGATTCTGGTCGATTTCCGGCGCGACGGTGGGGGCGGACGGCGCCCTCTACTTCGTGGAAAAGCGCTTCCAGCGGATCTATCGCTGGACCAGGGCCAAGGGCTTGAAAGTGGTGCGCGACAGCTCGCTGGACCCCACGAACCTGGCGGTTGATCGCTCTGGAAAGCTGTTGGTGGTGTCGTCCTACGGGCCACAGGCTTCGGTCTATTCGATCGATCCAGATGGGCCCAAGGACCAGATGACCATGATCACGCCGACCGCCTCGGTCGCGCGCGCCAACGCCAAGACGCTGCTGCCGGTCAATTGGTGGAACAACGGCGAGTTCAAGGACCAGTACGACCCAGCCAAGGGCGAATTCACTACTTTGGCCGAGATGTTCGCTCGTGATGTCGCCACGCCCAAGACGCGGGAATATGTATCGCCTGACGGCAGCGTGTCGTTGCCGGCTTTCCGGGTGTGGCAGCAGGGACCGCCGGACCATGTCGGTTGGCGCTGGGCCGACAGCCTCCAGACCAATGGCCTGATCGGTGGCGCGGTCGGCGAGCGGGTGTTCGTCACCAACGGATCCGAGAACAAGACCTACAGCGGCCTGGTCGGTCCCGGCGGAACGCTGACGGATCTGAAGGTCTTCGCCAACCGGGGCGGCGAGAGCGTCGCGGTCGACGGTCAGGGCCGCGTCTTCGTCGCGAACGGCCAGATCTTCCAGTACGCCCCGGATGGTCGCCTTGTGGGTCGCATCGACGTACCAGAACGGCCCCTGCAATTGATCTTCGGTGGCGAGGACAAGCGGACCCTGTTCGTCCTGACCCATCACTCGCTCTATGCGGTCACGCCCTGAGCGAAGACTTGCGTTTGTTGGCGGCGTGGCCCGACATCGGCCGCCGCGTCGTCGGGTAGGGGAGTTTGGTATGAAGAATTGGGTTGTCGCGCTGGGCGCGGGTTTGGTCGTGCTCACTTCAGCGGTGAGCGGGCCGGTCTGGGCGTCGACCTCGGTCTTCACCACCGTCCCGGACGATCCCGCCGCCGTCGTGGTCAAGGGTCGCGGAGACGGCCGTGCGGACGACAGCGCCGCCCTCCAGCAGGCGATCGACACCGCTTCGGCCAAGCCTGGCGGCGGCCTCGTCTTCCTGCCGTCCGGCCGTTACCGGATCAGCAAGACCATCTTCCTGTGGCCTGGGGTGCGCCTGTTTGGCGTCGGGGCGACCCGTCCCGAGATCGTGCTGGGCGACGCGACGCCGGGCTTCCAGAAGGGCTTGGCCAACATGGTGATCTTCACCGGCGCCAAGCCCGACCCGGCGCGCGCCGTCGCCTTCCCGCCGCCAGGCAGCGTGCCGTTCAACAAGGATGTTCCCGACGCCAATTCCGGGACGTTCTACACCGCGATCAGCAACATCGATTTCAAGATCGGCAAGGGCAACCCGGCGGCGACGGCGATCCGTTTTCACGCCGCCCAGCACGCCTTCGTCAGCCACGCGACGTTCGACATCGGCTCGGGTCTGGCTGGCCTCTACCAGGTCGGCAACGAGGCCGAGGACCTGCACTTCAAGGGCGGGCGCTACGGCATCCTGACCGAGAAGCCGTCGCCGGCCTGGGGCTTCGTGCTGCTCGACTCGACCTTCGAAGGCCAGCGCGACGCGGCGATCCGCGAGCATGAGGCCGGCTTGACCCTGGTCAATGTGACGATGCGCGACACGCCTGTCGGGATCGAGATCGACCGCGGCTACGGTGACTGGCTGTGGGGCAAGAACGTTCGTTTCGAGAACGTCTCGAAGGCCGGCGTTGTCATTTCGAACGAACGTAGCGTCTACACCCAGGTCGGTTTCGAGAACGCCGTCGCCGTGAACACGCCGGTGTTCGCCCGCTTCCGCGACAGCGGCAAGATCCTGCCCGGCAAGGGCAAGGCCTATCGGGTCGCCGCCTTCAATCACGGCCTGACCGTGCCGGCGCTCGGTCAGATGGGCGAGACCCGAACGAACCTGCAGCTCGATGCGCTGGCGACCTCGCCGCCAGCCCGCTCGCCGGCGATCCGGGCCCTGCCGCCGACGTCGGCCTGGACGAACGTACGGGCGCTGGGCGCCAAGGGCGACAACACGACCGACGACACCGCCGCGATCCAGAAGGCGATCGACACTCACCGCGTGATCTATTTCCCGACCGGCTTCTATCGCGTCACCGACACACTCAAGCTGCGCGCCGATACGGTTCTGATCGGCTTGCATCCGAGCCTGACCCAGATCGTGCTGCCTGACCGCACGCCTGCCTATCAGGGCGTGGGCGGACCCAAGGCGTTGGTGGAGTCGGCCGCAGGCGGCGACAACATCGTCTTCGGCCTTGGCCTCTATACTGACGGCGCCAATCCGCGCGCCACGGCCCTGCTGTGGACGGCGGGCGCGAACTCGATGGTCAACGACGTCAAGCTCCAGGGCGGCCACGGCACCAACCTGGCCGACGGGACGCGCTACAACCCCTACAACGGCAACGCCACGGCCGATCCCGATCCTTCCAAGCGTTGGGGTGGCCAGTACCCCAGCCTCTGGGTGACGAACGGCGGCGGGGGGACATTCTCGAACGTCTGGAGCCCGAACACCTACGCCTATTCGGGCATCTACGTGTCCGACACCACGACGCCCGGATACGTCTACCAGGCCTCGGTCGAACACCACCTGCGCTCCGAGATCAGCCTGAACCGCGTCGCCAACTGGGAGTTCCTGGCCCCGCAGACCGAGGAAGAGGCTGGGGAGGGCGAGGAGACCGTCTCGCTGGAGATCCGGGATTCGCACAATATCCTGCTGGCGAACTATCACGGCTATCGCGTGACCCGGACGCGCCGTCCGGCGCCGGCGGCGGTCAGGATCTACAATTCGCGCGACATCCGGTTCCGCAACGTCGCGGTCAATGGCGAGAGCGGCTTTGGGACCTGCGACGAGACCGGCTGCGCGACCTTCACGCGCCTCACGAAATACCCCTACGAGAACGCGATCCAGGACATCACCAGCGGGCTCGAGGTGCGGGAGCGCCAGTTCGCGGTGCTGGATATCGGCGCCGCCCCGCCGACGTCGGTCGCGGCTTCGACCTTCCCCGCCGGGGCTGTGGTCGAGAAGTTGGCCGATGGCTTCTATGGGCTAGGCGGAGCGACGCTGGACGCCGCCGGGACGCTCTATTTCGCCGATCGTCGTCAGCAGCGGATCTACAGCTGGTCGGAGGCGCGCAAGCTGTCGATCGTGCGCGACAACACCCTGGACCCGGTCAACCTGGCCATGGACGCCTCGGGCAACCTGCTGGTGCTCTCGTCGGATGGCCGCAACGGCTCGGTCTACAGCTTCCGGCCCGGCGCCCCTGATGCCGAGGTCACGGTGATCGCGGCTACGCCCGTGGGCGACCATCCCGGCGCGGCGACGGTGCTGCCGGTCAACTGGTGGAACAACGGCGAGTTCAAGGATCAGCTGAATCTCGAGACTTATGAGTTCACGACCCTGGCCGAGCTGTTCGCCCGCGACATGGCCCTGCCGAAGGCCAAGGAATACGTCTCGCCCGACGGCAGCCTGACGCTGCCGGCCTATCGGGTGTTCCAGCAGGGACCGCCCGACTATCGGGGTCTGCGCTTCTCGGACTCGCTGGACAGCTACGGCTTCACCACGGCCAAGCCAGGCCAGCGGGTGTTCGTCGCCAACAGTTCCGAAAACAAGACCTACAGCGGGCTCGTGGGCAAGCACGGCGCGATCACCGACCTGAAGCCCTTCGCGGATCGGGGCGGGGAGAGCGTCGCCGCCGACGGGGAAGGGCGTGTCTATGTCGCCAATGGCCAGGTGTTCGTCTACGCGCCGGACGGCCGGGAGCTTGGTCGTCTGGATATTCCGGAGCGGCCGCTGCAACTGGTGTTCGGTGGTCCGGACAAAAAGACATTGTTCGTGCTGACCCATCACACCCTCTACGCGGTGCGGACCCAATAACCCCTTGATCACGAAGGGCGAGGGCGCCGAGGCGGGTTCGCGTTCGGCTGCCGTCGCTCGCCTCTTGGCGGCGCTCCGGAGCCTACGACCATGGTCGTATAGTTAGCGCTCCCATCGTCTGACAAATTCCTCTCAGGCCATCGAACGGTGGTCTCAATGAAAATGGGAGGGATGCAGATGAGTGCTGTCGGTAGCACGCGAGGGCGATCGTCCTTTTTGAGCGCTCTGCTCGCCACGAGCGCGGTCGCGACGATCCTGGCGACTGGGGCGGCGAACGCACAGCAGGCCGCGCCGGCGTCGGACACCAGCACCGTGACCGAGATCGTCGTCACGGGTACGCGCATCCGAGCCACCGGCTTCACCGCGCCGACCCCGACCCAGGTCCTGGGTCAGGCCGACCTGGAACGCGCCGCCCAGCCGAACATCTTCACGGCCATCACCCAGCTGCCGTCGCTGCAGGGCTCGACCGGCGCGACGACGGGCACGTTCAGCACCTCGAGCGGCCAGCAGGGCCTTAGCTCGTTCTCGCTGCGGGGCCTGTCCACCATCCGCACCCTGACCCTGCTGGACGGCCAGCGGGTCGTGCCGGCCAACGTCACGGGCGTGCCCGACATCAGCATGTTCCCGCAGCTGCTGGTCGAGCGGGTCGACGTGGTCACCGGCGGCGCCTCGGCGTCCTACGGCTCGGATGCGGTCGGCGGCGTGGTCAACTTCGTCACCAACAAACGCTTCGTCGGCCTGAAGGCCAACGTCCTGACCGGCGTGACGACCTATGGCGACAATCACCAGTGGCTGGCGCAGGTCGCGGCAGGCAGGAACTTCATGGACGACCGCCTGCATGTGCAGGTCAGCGGCGAATACGACTGGGAAGAGGGCGTCCCGGCGGGCGGCTTCGGCGAAGACGCGCCGGGTAGCCGCGACTGGTACACGACCGCCACCCTGGTCAATCGCGGTGTCACTAACGACGGCTCGCCGCAGTATCTGTATCGCGAGCACGCCCAGGCCTATCAGTACGCCAAGTACGGCCTGATCAGCGCCGGCCCGCTGCAAGGGACGGCCTTCGACCAGGCCGGCAACCCGTTCCAGTTCCAGTATGGCGGCGGCGGCGTGCCGTCCAAGGCGGCCAACGGCGCGGTCAGCGGCTGCTACACGAACGGCGGCTTCTGCGTCGGCGGCGATCTGTCGGGCAATGTCGGCGTCGGCACCTCGCTGCAGTCGCGCCTCAAGCGCATGAACGCCTATACCCGTGTGGGTTTCGATCTCGACGCCGACAACGAGGTCTACGCCACCTTCAACGCCGCCCGGGTAGAGACCAGCAATCAGCCCAATCCGGGGGCGGCCACCACCAACCTGACGATGTCGTGCTCGAACCCGTACCTGCCGGCCTCGGTCGCGGCCGCCTGCGCGGCCAATGGCGTCACGACCTTCAGCTACGGCCTCAGTAACGCTCTTCTGCCACGCAACATCACGGTCCATCCGACGCGGACCCAATATCGTCTCGTGGTCGGGGCCAACGGCAAGTTCGACGCCATGGGCAAGGACTGGCACTACGACGCCTATTTCACGCACGGCCAGAACACCACGAACATCCACGTTCGCGACATCCTGCTGATGCCGCGCTATCGCGCGGCCATCCAGGCCACCACGGTGGGCGGGCAGATCGTCTGCGTCGATCCGATCGCCCGCGCCAACGGCTGCGTGCCGATCAACATCTTTGGCGGCAAGACGCCCAGCGAAGCGGCCCTGGCCTACATCACGCCCAAGAACGGCCCCTACCAGCACTCGGTCCAGAAGCAGGACGTCGCCAGCATCAACTTCAGCGGCGAGACCTTCTCCGTGCCGGCGGGGCCGGTGTCGCTGGCCTTCGGCGCCGAGTACCGGAAGGAACAGTACCACGTCAAAGGCGACCCCTATGGCGATGGTAACACGGACTCGCCCAACACCGCCGACTACCCCGCCGATCCGGTCCTGACTCCGTCGGGCGCCAATTGGTTCGCGGGCAACTACCACTCCGGCGCCGGCAAGTACTCGGTGAAGGAAGCCTATGCCGAAGTGAACGTGCCGCTAATCAATTCCGAAGCGGCCGGCAAGGCCAACCTCAACATGGCCGGCCGCTGGACCGACTACAGCACCTCGGGCACGGTCTACACCTGGAAGGTCGGCGTCACCTGGGACACGCCCGTCGACGGCGTCCGCCTGCGGGCCGTCACTTCGCGAGACGTGCGAGCCCCGAACCTGTCCGAACTCTTCGCCGCGCCGGTGACGACCACCCAGCCCAACTTCAACAACCCCTTCAACGGCACCGCCCTGACGGTTCTGCAGAACGTGGTGGGCAACCCGGACCTGAAGCCGGAGATCGCCAAGAATGTGACGATCGGCGCGGTGCTGGCCAACCCGTCCTGGCTGCCGGGCTTCAGCGTCTCGGTCGACTGGTACAACATCGTCCTGAATGGCGGCATCTCCAGCCTGGGGGCACAGCAGGTCGTCAATTTCTGCTTCGCGGGCCTCCAGCAGTTCTGTGGCGCCTTCAACTTCGCGCCCGCCCAGGGCACGGCCTTCGTCAACTCCCAGACGTTCAACCTGGCTTCGATCAAGACCAGCGGCTTCGACATCGAGAGCAGCTATCGCTTCGAACTGCCTGACATCCCCGGTCGCTTCACGGTCCGTGGCCTGGCCACCAACGTCCACAAGTTCGTCACCAATCCCGGCATCCCTGGGGCGGTCGCGACCGACTCGGCCGGCCAGAACTCCGGCGCCACGCCGGACTGGAAGGTGCTGGCCATCCAGTCCTGGGACACCGACCGCTTCGCCTTCAGCGTCCAGGAGCGCTGGTTCAGCGATGGCAGGTTCGGCGGAACCACCACCGAATACGTCGAGTGTAAGCCCGGCAGTTGCCCCGTCTCGACCGCCAGCCGGCCGACCCTCGACTTCAACCAAATGAAGGGCGCGACCTATGTCGACATCAGCGCCTCGTACAAGTTCGGCAAGGGTCTGCAGATCTACGGCAAGGTCGACAACCTGCTGAACCGCGATCCGACCCCATCCCCGCAAACCAACACCGGTCTGGACGCCAATCCGGCGCTCTACGATCTGCTGGGCCGGTTCTACCACGTCGGCCTTCGCTACAGCTTCTAGGTCCCGGGCCGCCCGTCCACCTCCCCCCTGGGCGGCCCCGCCCGGGCCCGGATCGGCGCGCTGCCGATCCGTGGCTCGGGCGTCTTCTTGAAGCCTGGTCGCTCGACGCCCGGCGAACACTGGTGCATGTCTCACAGCGGCATGCGCGGAGATAAGTTGAACATGACCGTCCTAGCGACGACAGCACCGGCCCTATCGCGGGGTCGGAGATCGGAACGGCCCCTGAGGGTCGCATTGCTGGCGTGCGCGCGAGAGGCCCTCCATTGAACAGGCCAGATCGTCCCCGCGGCGCGACCATGGTCGATGTGGCGCGGCTGGCGGGTGTCTCGCGCATGACGGTGTCGCGCGTGATCAACAACGACGCCAAGGTTCAGGAAACGACCCGAGCCGCTGTCCTGGCCGCAATTCGCGACCTGAACTACGCCCCCAACCTGGCGGCCAGAAACCTCGTCATGGCCGGCGAATTGCGGATCGGCGTGATCTATTCCAATCCCAGCGCCGCCTTCATGAGCGACTTCCTGATCGGCGTGTTCGAGGAGGCGACCAGCGCCGGAGCCCGGCTGATCCTGGTGCGGGGCGAAACGGGCCAGGCCCAGGCGCCTCATGAACTCAAGAAGCTGCTGGGCGCCGGCGTGCATGGCGTCGTCCTGGCGCCGCCTCTGGGCGAGTCGGTCGTCGTTCAGGATATTCTTCGCGCCGCCAACCTGCCTGTCGCCGTGGTCGCCGCGGGGCGTCCCCAAGCCGGTGCGATTAATGTCCGCATCGACGACCGACAGGCCAGCCGGATGATGACCGAGCATCTTCTGAGCCTTGGCCACCGAAGGATCGGCGTCATCGCCGGCAATCCCGATCAGTCCTCCAGCGCTGAGCGCATCGAAGGCGCGCGCGCCGCGATCGGGGCCGTTGAAGGGGCCGAACTGATCCTGGCCCAAGGCGCGTTCAGCTACGATTCCGGCCTTCGCGCCGCCGAGCAACTGCTCGACGCCGACCGGCCGCCAACCGCCATCTTCGCCAGCAACGACGACATGGCCGCCGCGGCCGTTTCAGTGGCCCACCGCAGACATCTGGACGTGCCTCGCGACCTGACCGTGGTCGGGTTCGACGACACGACCGTGGCCACCACGCTTTGGCCGCCGCTGACCACCATCCGCCAGCCGGTGCGGCAGATGGCGGCCGTGGCCCTGGATCGGTTGATGCGGGCCTTGCGATCGGCCGAGTCGGCGACCGAAACCACCGTGGACCACGTCCTGGACCATGCGCTGATCGAGCGCCAGTCCACCGCGCCGCCCCGATGAAAGGTCACCACATGCCCGATCCGCACACTGACATGGAACGCGCCACCGTCGGGCGCGTGACGCGGCGACTGATGCCGCTGTTCTGCCTGATGTATCTGATCGCCTATATCGATCGGCAGAACGTCTCCTACGCCAAGCTCGACATGGTCCAGGCGCTTGGCCTGACCGAGGCGGCCTATGGCCTGGGCGCCTCGCTGTTCTTCATCGGCTATTTCCTGTTCGAGGCGCCGTCGAACCTGATCCTGGCCCGGGTCGGCGCCCGGGTATGGTTCGCGAGGATCATGTTCACCTGGGGCCTTGTCACCTTGGCATTGGGCTTCACTCAGAACGCGGCGATGTTCTACGTCCTGCGCTTCCTGCTCGGCGTCACCGAGGCCGGGTTTTTTCCGGGCGTGCTCTATGTCCTGACGCTCTGGTACCCCCAGGCGCATCGCGCCAGGATGGTCGGGCTGTTCATGATCGCCAGCGCCGTCGCCAACGCGGTCGGGGCGGCGGTGGGCGGCCTGCTGCTGGACCTGGACGGGCTGATGGGGCTCGCGGGGTGGCAATGGGTGTTCCTGGTCACCGGCCTGCCGGCCGTGCTGCTCGCGCCATATGTCCTGTGGCGACTGCCCGATGGCCCCGCCCAGGCTCGCTGGCTGCCCGAGATCGAGAAGACTTGGCTGTCGACGGCTCTCGCCAAGGAGCGGGGAGGGGATCTGGACGACCATCGCGGCGCCTGGAAGGCGATCTTCGACCCGCGCGTGCTGCTGCTGGCCGGTCTCTATATCGGCATGCCGCTCGGCGCCTATGGCCTGAGCTACTGGCTGCCGACGATCGTCAAGTCCTTCGGCGTCTCCAACACCGTCAACGGCTTCATCAACGTCATCCCCTGGATCTTGGTCGCCGTGGCGCTGTGGTTCGTTCCGCGCCACGCCGCCCGTCACGGCGCCAGCGCCTGGCACATCGCTGGGCCCACCTTGCTGGGAGCGATCGCCCTGACCCTGAGCGTGATCGTGCCCGGTCCGACGCTCAAGTTCGCCATGCTGTGCATCGCGGCTCCGGCGATCTTCGCGGCGCAGCCCGTGTTCTGGAGCCTTCCGCCAAGCTTCTTGAGCGGGCCGCGAGCGGCGGCCGGGATCGCGGCGATCAACGCGATCGGCAATTTGGGCGGCTTCCTGGCCCAGAACCTGGTGCCGCTGGTGCGCGACGCGACGGGCAGCAATCTGGCGCCCATGCTGGTCCTGGCGGCCGTGCTGCTCATGACCACTCTGCTGATCTTCTACGCCATGGCGCGACTTGATAGGGCGCGAGCGGGGGGATAGGTCCCCGCTCGCCTCGTCTGCGCCCATTTATATCTGGGTGCCTGACCCCGGCGGCTAGGTCGAGGCGGTGCGTGCATACAGCCTGCGATAAAAGCCGAAGCCATGTCGGAAAGGGCGCCTGTCATTCGTCCTCGGGACAGGAAGAGCCGGAGAGAGACAATGCGGAAGATCATCCCCGTGGCGCCTGGCGCGCGGCCTTCGCCCGGAGCCGCTCAATGAACCCGACCATCACCGCGTTCAAAAGTTCGCCGGATCGCGGCCGGGGTCTGGCGCGCGACATGCGGGTTCGCTGGGCGCTCGAAGAGGTGGGGCAGTCCTACGACGTGCGCCTTCTGTCGTTCGCTGAAATGAAGGAGACCGCGCATCTCACGCGTCATCCGTTCGGGCAGATCCCGACCTATGAAGACGGCGATCTCGTGCTCTTCGAGTCCGCCGCCATCGTGTTCCATATCGCCGAGCGCCACGCGGGCCTGCTGCCGGCCGACGCGAACGCTCGGGCGCGCGCGATCACATGGATGTTCGCCGCGCTCAGCACGGTGGAGCCGCCCATCGTCGAATTCGGAATGGCCACGATCTTCGAGCGCGACAAGCCCTGGTACGATGAACGCCAGTCCCTTCTTGAACCGCGCGTCCGCGCTCGCCTGGACCAACTCGCCAGTCACCTCGGCGACGCCGACTGGCTGGACGGTGAGTTCAGCGCCGGCGACCTGCTGATGGTGACGGTGCTGCGCCGATTGGGATCGTCGGGCGTGCTGGGGTCATATCCGACCCTTTCCGCCTATATCGCCCGCGCCGAAGCCCGGCCCGCCTATCAGCGCGCCTTCGATGATCAGCTGGCCGTCTTCACCGCCGCGTCGAGCGGCGGCTGAAGACGGGCTCCGTCATCGGCGTCCTTCGGCCCTGGCGAAGATGCGCGCCAGCCACAGGAAGAGGCCGATCGCCAGGAAATAGAACGGGACCAGGGTGTAGAGCGCCATCTGCAGGGAGTTGTGCGGATGGCTGGCCCGGAAGAAGTCGCTGGCCGCGCCGACATAGGTAGGACCCAGGCCCAGGCCAATGAAGTTCATCACCAGCAGCAGCAGCGCGCCGGACATCACCCGTTCCTCCGGCCGCACCTGCTCCTGAACCAGCGCCACCGACGAGGACAGGTAGAAGTAGTTCAGGAACGTTGGGCCAATCAGGAAGGCCAGGGCCATCGGCCAGGTCGGGGCCCAGACGAAGCCGATATAGAAGGGGATCGCCAAGGTCAGGGAGATCACCGGCGCCAAGGCGTAGGCGAGCTTGGAGCGGCGGGTGAAACGGTCGATCACTCGACCCGAAACGAAGATGCCCGCGCTCATGCCGATCCCCACCACCAGGGCGTACCAAAGCGCGATCTCCTTCAGGTCCATGCCCTTCTCACGCATCAGGAACAGGGTGGCGAAGTTGCCCAGGCCATAGGTTACGAACTGGGTCGCGCCGCTGCCCAGGGAGGCCAGCACCAGTGTCGGCCGCGAGAAGAACATCCGCAGGGTCGCCCAGAACCGGGCCTTCGGAAGCGGAGTGTCGGCGGTGACGCCGTCGAGGCCCCCGCGGCGCGGCTCGCGCACGATCAGCGGCAGGACGGCGGCAGCCACGACCCCGATCAGGCCCAGGACGATGAAGGCGTAGCGCCAGTTGAAAGCCGCGGCGATGGCCGCGCCGAAGGCGATCCCCAGCGCCGCGCCGACCGGCGGGCCCAGATTGTAGATCCCCAGGGCGGTGCCTCGGCGACCGGCGGGAAAGTAGTCGGTGATGATCGCGTAGGAGGGTGGCACGCCGCCGGCCTCGCCGAAGCCGACCGTCATTCGCGAGAAGGCGAACTCGCCGTAGGTGCGCGAGAGTCCGCAGGCGACAGTCGCCGCGCTCCAGATTCCACAGGCGAGGGACAATACCGCCACCCGGTTGGTGCGATCGGCCAGCCAGCCTACGGGGATGGCGATGAAGCAGTAGAACATCGCGAAATAGAGGCCGCCGATCAGGCCGAGTTGGCTGTCGCTGACGTGAAGAGCGTCCTGGATCGGCTTGGCCAGGATCGACATCAGCTGTCGGTCCAGGAAGTTCAGGACGTAGACGAACCAGAGCATGGCCAGGACGACCCAGGCGCGGGCGCCGACTGGTGTCGTCGGCGCGTCCTGATGGACGGGTGCGAGGGAGGGGGAAGGGGCGGTCATCGGCCGACCATCCGGGTGTGAGCCGAGAGGGCAGGGCCGCGCGGGCAGGGCCGCGGCGCCGTGGCGCGCGTGTTCTTCAAGGCTTCCTCCCAAATGCCGCTCTTCGAGCTTGGCTTGGTTCGAGGTTGAGCCCAAGGACGGCGTCACGTCAATATTCACACGCGAGAGAGTGAGTGTTGACAGCGCCCCAGATCGTCGGCACCGTGGCTTCACAACGTCGACGGAAAACGATCGACGCTCGTTCGGGGAGAGAACGTCATGAAGGCTGGTCTGTTCGCGTCGGTGTGCGCCGTCGCTGTTGTCGCCCTTTCAACGTCGGCGCTGGCCCAGACGGCTGCTACCGCCGGGCAGCGGGCGGATGAACGCAAGGACGCCGTGTCGGTGGGAGAAGTGATCGTCACCTCCACCCGCCGTCCCGAGAAACTGCAGGACGTTCCCCTCAGCGTCACCGCCTTCGACCAGAAGGAACTGAGCGCCAAGGGCATCGTCGGCTACGAGGGTCTGGCGCGGGAAACGCCGGGCGTGGTGCTGAACCGCGCCACCGCCAATTTCAACAACTTCACCGCCCGGGGCGTGGCCACCAACGGCTACGGGGCCAATCTGCAGAGCACGGTGGCCGTCTATATCGACGAACTCCCGATCTCGACGATCGGCAACACCACGGTGCTGGACCCCAATCTGTTCGACGTCGAGCGCGTGGAATTCCTCCGCGGCCCGCAAGGCACGCTGTTCGGCTCGGGTTCGCTGTCGGGCGCGCTGCGCATCCTGACCGAATCCCCGAACCTCTCGGCGCGGGAAGCCGCGACCCTGGTCGACTTCGGCCAGACCGGCTCGGACTCGCTGCGCCAGCGCTATAACCTGATGGTCAACACGCCGCTCATTCAGGACAAGCTGGCCCTGCGCGTGGTCGGTTTCTACCGGCACGAGGAAGGCTACCTCGATAACCTCGGCACCAAGGTCCACAACTCCAACACCCTGGTCGACTGGGGCGGCCGCGCGACGCTGCTGTACAAGCCGAACGACCGTCTCACGGTGAAGGGTCTGTTCTCCTACGAGAAGAGCAACCCGAAGGATTCGTCGATGATCAGCCCGGCGCTGGGGCGCAACAAGCGGATCTCCGATCGGCCCGACCAGTTCGTCGGCAAGCTGCGCACCCACAACCTCACGGTCGACTACCAGTTCGACGGCGCGCACTTCACCAGCTCGACGACCTATTCGAAGTTCGATCAGAAGTTCTTCGTCGACCTGGCCGGCACCTTCGGTGGCGGCATCGCCTTCGCCCTGGACGCCCTGGGCTACCAGAAGACCTTCGTGGAGGAAGCGCGCCTGGCGTCCGATCCGGGCGGCAAACTCGACTGGGTGGTCGGCGGCTTCTACATGGATCGCCGCCTGGACGTGGACTACTTCTACCGTTCCAACCCGGCCTATCTGGCCGCCCACAAGATCACCGGCCTGCCGGACGAGTACTATCAGCGCCAGTACACGCACTTCCTCTCGCACGAGAAGGCGGCGTTCGGTCAGCTGACCTACCATTTCAACGACAAGGTCTGGGCGACGGGCGGAATCCGCTACGGCCAGGTCGACTCGCAGGGCTTCACTGAGGCCGGTGGCTACAACAGCGCCTACCTGACCTACGCGATCTACGGCATCCAAGGGCCGCTCGCCATGACGCCGATCGTGGCGGCGACGGGCGTCAAGGCCAAGGGCAGCAAGCCGTCGTTCAAGCTCAGCCTGTCGTACAAGCCCTCGTCGACCCTGACGACCTACGCCACGGTCTCGACCGGCTTCCGCACGCCGGTGGTCAACGCGTTCGCCGGGCGCGCCAGCGTGGTCAATCCCAACGACCTGACCATCCCGAACGGCGCCTCGTCGGATGACCTGACCAACTATGAGCTGGGCGCCAAGGGACGTTTCCTGAACGGTCTCGTCTCGGCCAACCTCGCCGTCTACCTGATCGACTGGAGCAACATCCAGGTCCAGGCCAACCGCGTCTCCGACTCCGTGCAGTTCGCCACCAACATCGGCGCGGCGCGCAGCAAGGGGATCGAACTCGAGCTCCTGGCCTTCCCGGCCAAGGGTCTGACCGTCGGCCTCAATGGCTCGCTGAACGAGGCCAAGGTCACCGAGCTGACGCCGGCCGAAGCGGCGATCTCGGGAGCGATCCCCGGCGCGCGTCTCGCCTCGCCGAAGGTGCAGGGCTCGCTGTTCGTCAACTACGGCTGGGATCTGACCCCGAAGGCCAAGGCCAACCTGTCGGTCGTGTTGCAACACGTCGGCTCGTATCCGGGATCGTTCCCGCGTGTGCCCGGGCAACCGACCGTGACCAGCGCGACCTACGGGTTCACGGAAGCCTATGAGAACGTCAACGCCACCTTCGCCGTAGCCATGGGCCAGACGACGGTCGGGGCCTATGTCGAGAACCTCTTCGACGACCACTCGATCACCTACGTCCACCCCGAGGCCTTCATCGCCAGTCGGTTCGCCACCATGCGGCCGCGCACGGTCGGGGTGCGTCTGGGCTACGAGTTCTAGACGATGATCGGCTTCCGCTTCTGCAAGAGCGTCGCCAGAAGTCTCGTCTCGACGACGCTCGCCTTGGCCCTGGGGACCTTGGCGAGCGTCACTCCCGCGCGAGCCGAACAGCCTGTCGTCCAGGCCCCGGCCGGCGCGCTGCGCGGCGTCGACCAGAGCGGCTTGCGGGTCTTCAAAGGCGTCCCGTACGCGAAGGCTCCCATCGGCGCGCTGCGCTGGAAGCCACCGGCCGAGGCTCCCGTCTGGAGCGGCGTTCGTGACGCTCTCGACTTCGGTCCGGCCTGCGTTCAGCTCCCGCCGCGCGCGGGCAACATCTACGCCTCGCCTTTGAAGGCGACGAGCGAGGACTGCCTGTCGCTGAACATCTGGACGCCGGCCAAGGCCCGCAAAGCCCCGGTGCTGGTCTGGATCCATGGCGGCGCCCTGATCGGCGGGGCCAGCAGTGAGAGCCTCTACGACGGCGCGGTCCTGGCCAAGCGCGGCGATCTAGTTGTCGTCTCGATCAACTACCGCCTGGGCGTGCTCGGTTATCTGGCGCATCCGGAACTCAGCGCGGAATCACCGGATCGCGTCTCTGGCAACTATGGCCTGCTCGACCAGGTCGCGGCCCTGCGCTGGGTCCAGAAGAACATCGCCGCCTTCGGAGGCGATCCAACCAATGTGACCATCGCCGGGGAGTCGGCGGGTGGTCTCAGTGTCATGTATCTGATGGCCTCGCCCGCCGCCCGGGGTCTTTTCCACAAGGCCATCGCCCAGAGCGCCTACATGGTGTCCACGCCAAGCCTGCGTGAGCAGAAGTTCGGTCACGTCTCGGCCGAAGCCATGGGCGCGGCGACAGCCGCCAAGCTGGGCGCCAAGAGCCTCGCGGACCTGCGGGCCATGGACGCCGAGGCTCTCAACACCGCGGGCCTGATCGCCGGCTTTCAGACGTTCGGCGCGGTCGACGGCAAGGTGCTGCCCAAGCAGTTGGTCGACACCTTCGACGCCGGCGAGCAGGCCCCGGTGCCCATCCTGGCGGGTTTCAACAGCGGCGAGATCCGCTCACTGCGCATCCTGGCCCCGCCGCCTCCGGCGGACGCGGCGACCTACGAGTCCGAGATCCGCAAGCGCTACGGCGACCTCGCTGACGAATTCCTGAAGCTCTATCCGGCCAACGACCGGGCCGAGAGCGTGCTGCTGACCACGCGGGACGCCCTCTACGGTTGGACGGCCGAGCGGCTGGTCGCCAAGCAGACGGCGGCCGGCGCGGCGGGCTATCTCTACTACTTCGATCACGGCTATCCAGCCGCCGACATGGCGGGGCTGCACGGTTTCCACGCCTCGGAAATCCCCTACATGCTCGGCAACCGGGGCCTGACTCCGCCGGCTTGGCCCAAGATCCCGGATGCGCCCGCCGAGGCAGGACTCTCGACGGCGATGGTCGCCTACTGGACCTCCTTCGCGCGTGATGGCGCACCGAAAGCCGGCGGACAGCCCAGGTGGAAACCCTACGGCGCCGGACGCGCGTACATGACCTTCGCCGAAGGTCCCCGGCCGGGCGTTCACCTGCGACCGGGCATGTACGAACTGAACGAGACCGTCATGTGCCGCCGCCGGGCGCAGGGCGACGTCTCGTGGAATTGGAACGTCGGCATCGTCGCGCCGCCGCTTCCGCCCGGAGTTGCTCAGTGCCGATGATTGACGGTGAGATGCAGGCCTTCGGCCTGACGCTCGACAAATTTCTCGATCATGCGGCCAAGTGGAGGCCGAACGCGCAGGTGGTGACCGCGCGGGACAACGGCGGGCTGGATCGTATCGGCTACGCGGGCCTGAGGGACCGCGCCGTGCGCGTCTCGGCCGTGCTGGCGGGTCTCGGTGTGAAGGCCGGAGACCGCGTCGCGACCCTGGCCTGGAACACCCAGGCTCACGTCGAGGTCTGGTACGCGATCATGGGCATGGGCGCGGTCTGCCACACGCTCAACCCCCGCCTGACAGCCGAGCAACTGGCGGCCATGGTCGTGCAGTCGGAGGCGACGATCCTGATCGCCTCGGCGGACCTCGCGCCGCTGGCGCGATGTATCCAGGATGGAGCGCGAGGCGTCGAGCGACTGCTGGTCATCGATGGCGCGGCGCCCGAAGGGCAGGCCCTGGAGCCGATGGTCGCCGCCGCGCGGGGCGGCGTCGTCTGGGGTGATTTCGACGAGACCGCGCCTTGCGGTCTTTGCTTCACCTCCGGCACGACGGGCGCGCCCAAGGGCGTCACCTACACCCACCGCTCGAGCTATCTGCACACCCTGCGGGCCCTGCAAGTCGACGTCATGGCGATCTCGGGGAACGACGCGGTGCTCGTGGTCGTGCCGATGTTCCACGCCAATGCCTGGGGATTGCCGTTCGCCACGCCGGCCGTGGGCGCCAAGCTGGTCCTGCCGGGTCGACAAGCCGACGGGGCGAGCCTGGCTCGCCTGATCCTCGAAGAGGAGGTGACGGTTGGGGTCGGCGTGCCGACCGTCTGGCTGGGCCTGGTCGAGTATCTCGAGGCGGTCGGTGGCGAGCTGCCCTCGCTCCGTCGGATCATCGTCGGCGGCGCGCCGATGCCGCCCGCTCTCATGGAGCGGATCGAACAACGCCTGGGCGTCACGGTGCAGACGAGCTGGGGCATGACCGAACTTTCGCCCTCCGGCACGGTGGCGGCGCTCGGCGATCCCGCGCGCGCGGCGCTGTCGGGACGGCCCGCCGTGGGCATGGACCTTCTGCTGACCGACGCCGACGGCGCGCCGCTTCCCAAGCAAAGGGAGGCCGAAGGGCATCTGCGGGTTCGCGGTGCGGCGGTGATCGCGCGCTATTTTGGCCACGACGCTCCCGCGACCGACGCCGATGGCTGGTTTCCGACCGGCGACCTGGCGCGTATCGACGCCGATGGAAACCTGATGATCACCGGCCGCGCCAAGGACCTGATCAAGTCGGGAGGGGAGTGGATCAACCCCGCCGAGATCGAGGCCGTGGTCGGGGCGTTGCCCGAGGTGTCTCTCGCCGCCGTCATCGGCCGTCCTGACGCCAAATGGGGTGAGCGGCCTATTCTTCTGATCGAGACGCAGGCCGAGATCAGCGACGAAGCGCTGTTGGCCGCGCTCCGGGGGCGCGTGGCCTCCTGGTGGGCGCCCGACGCAATCTACCGTTTGGAGCGCATGCCCCTGGCGCCGACCGGCAAGATCGACAAAATTCGGCTGCGATCGGAGTACGGCGGCTGACGCCCCGTCCCGGTTCGCCTGCCCACAATGGAATGGAAGTCCTCTTAGTGTCCGAAGTCGCCAAACCCCGTCGACGCTCCACCAAGGCCGAACAGCGCGCCGAGATGATGGAGCAGATCCTCGACGCGGCCGAGCACCTGTTCTCCAAGCACGGGCTTTACGGCGTCACGTTGAAGGACGTGGCCAAGATGGTCGGCGTGCACCACACGCTGATGAACTACTACTTCGACGACAAGAAGACCCTGTTCGACGCCGTCTTCGCGCGCCGGGCCGTGGTGACTAGCGAGCGCCGGATGCGGGCCCTGGACGAGTACGACAAGGCCACCAACGGCAAGCCGACGGTGGAGGGCGCCTTGCGGGCGTTCCTCGATACCGACCTGGATCTCTACATCGAGGGCGGGGAGGGCTGGAAGAACTACGCCGCCCTCGGCGCCCAGGTCGCCAACGCGCCCGAATGGGGCGCGGCGCTGATGGACGAGCATTTCGATCCCGTGGTCCTGCGCCTGATCGATCTCCTGAAGAAGGCCCTGCCGGACTGCAGCGAGGCCGACATCTTCTGGGGATATCACTTCGTCACCGGTGCGCTGATGCTGACGCTGGCCCGGACCGGCCGGATCGACAAGCTGTCCGGCGGCGCCTGCAAGTCGGATGACTTCGCCGCTGTGAAGGAGCGGATGGCGACCTTCATGGCCGCGGGCTTCATCTCCGTGTGTGCTCGTCGGACGGCGGGCGAGAGCTAGCCCCGCACCCCCGGAGGATACTCTCCGGTCAAGATCGCCGGCTGAACCGTGAGTTTGGCCGGCTCGCAAAAATCTGAGTTGAGAAGGAAGTTCCATGTTGCTGGATGGACGCGTCGCGATCGTCACCGGAGCGGGCGGAGGACTGGGCCGCGCCCATGCGCTCTACCTGGCGAGCCAGGGCGCGAAGCTGGTCGTCAACGACCTGACCCAGGAGGCCGCCGACCGCGTGGCCGCCGAGATCGTCGCGAGGGGCGGCGAGGCGATCGGCGTCGCCGCTTCGGTCACCGACGAGGCGGCCGTGGCGGCCATGGTCGAGACCACGATGGCGCGCTGGGGGCGGATCGACACCCTGATCAGCAATGCCGGCATCCTTCGGGACAAGACCTTCGCCAAGATGAGCATCGACGACTTCCGGCTGGTGCTTGAGGTTCACGTGATGGGCGCGGCGATCTGCGCCAAGGCGGTCTGGGGGATCATGCGCGAGCAGGGCTATGGCCGGATCGTCATGACGACTTCGTCGTCGGGCCTCTATGGCAACTTCGGCCAGGCCAATTATGGCGCGGCCAAGATGGCGCTGGTCGGCCTGATGCAGACCCTCGCCATCGAAGGCGAGAAGTACGGCGTCCGCGTCAACTGCCTGGCTCCGACGGCCGCCACCGGCATGACCGAGGGCGTGCTGTCCGAGGAGAGCTTGCGCCGCCTGGACCCCGGCTTCGTCAGCCCCGGCCTTCTGGCGCTGGTCGCCGAGGACGCGCCGACCCGGGCCGTCCTGTGCGCGGGCGCGGGCCACTTCGCCGCGGCCCATATCACCCTGACCGACGGCCGCTATATCGGCGGCGGCGATGACGCGGGCGAGCAGGTGATCCGCCAGTGGAGCGGCGTCGCCGATCGAACGGGCGAGATCGTTCCCGCCTATGGCTTCACCCAGTCCGAGCGCGAGTTGGCGAGCGTCGAGCGGAGCGCCTAGATCGCGGCGCGGACGTGATTGTACGCAGAGGCGCTCCGGGATACGCAAAGCCGATCC
Organism: Caulobacter sp. GW821-FHT11E10; assembly: GCF_058808375.1. Classification (NCBI taxonomy): domain Bacteria; kingdom Pseudomonadati; phylum Pseudomonadota; class Alphaproteobacteria; order Caulobacterales; family Caulobacteraceae; genus Caulobacter; species Caulobacter sp. GW821-FHT11E10. The sequence goes on along the minus strand of NZ_JBXARP010000004.1, from coordinate 186,758 downwards.
AGACGACGGAGCGCCGAAGCGGCATGACAACCAAGCGAGCAATCCTGGCATCCACCCTGGTCCTTCTCGGCGGCCTTTCGACGGCTTCCTCGGCTTTGGCCCAGGCCAAGCCGGAGGACACCGAGGTCTGGAAGCCGACGCCCTCTATCGTGACGCCGGCCAGGAGCGCGGGCGGCGCACCGTCCGACGCGATTGTGCTGTTCGACGGGCATGACCTCGATCAATGGGTTTCGGCCCGAGATAAATCGCCAGCGGGCTGGGCCGTCGCGGATGGCGTCATCACCGTGAACAAGGCCCGGGGCAACATCGAGACCAAGCGCGCCTTCCGGGATTACCAGCTGCATCTGGAATGGCGCATCCCGGCGGACATCGCGGGAACGGGCCAGGCGCGCGGTAACAGCGGCGTCTTCCTGGCGTCGACGGGGCCGAACGACCAAGGCTACGAGGTGCAGATCCTCGAGTCGCACACCAACGCGACCTATGTGAACGGCCAGGCCGCCAGCGTCTACAAGCAGCACCCGCCCCTGGCGAACGCCAGCCGCGCGCCGGGTGAGTGGCAGACCTACGACATTGTCTGGAGGGCGCCGGTGTTCGGCGCGGACGGCGCTTTGGCCTCTCCGGCGACCGTGACCGTGTTCCACAACGGCGTGCTGGTTCAGGACAATGCCGTGCTGAAGGGCGAGACGGTCTATATCGGCAAGCCCGCGTATCACCCTCACGGCGCCGCGCCCATCAAGCTGCAGGCGCATGGCGATCCCAGCGCGCCGATCAGCTTCCGCAACATCTGGGTTCGCGAGCTGCAGCCGCGAGGCTAGCTTGGCGGCGGCGCCGTGCTCGACCGGACGACGAGCCGGTGGGGCAGGGTGACGTTCTGGAGGGTGCTGGTTCGGTTCGCCAGGATGTCGAGCAGCAGGCGGACCACCTCATGGCCGATCTGCTCCATCGGCTGGCTGACCGTCGTCAGTTTAGGGTCGAGGTACTGGGCGAAGCGGATATCGTCGAAGCCAACCAGTGAAACATCCTGAGGGCAGCGCAGGCCGCGCTGCCGGATGGCCTCGAGCGCGCCCATCGCCATCTCATCGCTGAAACAGAAGATCGCGGTCGGCCGTCCGGGCTCGTCCAGCAGTTCGCCGGTCTGCCGCACGCCGGATTCGATCGAGAAGTCGCCGATGGCCATGCGCAGCGCGCTGGCGCGGCCTTGGCGCTGGGCCGCCGACAATACGCCGGCCAGGCGGTCGCTGCTGATGGGACTGGCCAGCGGGCCGGTCACCACCCCGATGCGGACATGGCCCAGGCCATAGAGGTGCTCCATGACCTCGGACGCGGCGCGATCGTTGTCGATATGGGCGCTTGAGACGGCCAGACCCGGGCGAAACTCGCAGCCGTTGACGATCGGCGTCTTGGGGCCTTTGGCGGCGACCATGTCGGCCAGGACGTCCGGCAGGCGATGGCCCAGGAAGATCAGGCCGTCGGCCTCCTTGCGCCGGAACATGGCCGCGTATTGCTCCTCGCGGGCTTCCTCATGACGGGTGTCGCCGAGCAGCACGGAATAGCCGGCGGCCAACGCCGCTTCCTCGACGCCGCGGATCACCTGGGAGAAGAAAGGATTGGAGATGTCCGGCACCGTGACCAGGATCTTCTCGGTCCGCAGGGTGCGCAGGCTCTTGGCGGCGAAATTGGGCTCGTAGCCGAGGCGGGCGACGGCTTCCATCACCTTGTTGCGGGTCGCTTCCAGCACCAGTTCGGGCGCGCTGAACACCCGTGAAACCGTCGCCGTCGAGACGCCCGCGTCGCGCGCGACTTCTTGAATGGTGGCCATTGGCGGGACACTGGCGACAAGCCAGCCCGTTGGCAAGGCGCACCTAGCTGCTTCTCGTCCCGCTACCCGGTTGCCGCTTTCGCGGACCCCTGTTATCGATGATTTCGATTACATCGGAGCGGATGCGGCCCCTTCAGGCCAGAAATGCCGCCCAGACTGGTCGGGGAGGGCCAGGACCATGAACACAAGCTTCAGGCTGTTCCTGATGATGGTGCTCCAGTTGGCGATCTGGGGCGCCTGGGCGCCGAAGATTTTTCCCTACATGGGCATGCTGGGCTTCGCGCCCTGGCAGCAGTCGCTGGTCGGCAGCGCCTGGGGCGTGGCGGCCGTCGTCGGCATCTTCTTTTCGAACCAGTTCGCCGACCGCAATTTCTCGGCCGAGCGCTTCCTGGCGGTCAGCCATCTGATCGGCGGCGTGGCCTTGGTCGGGACGGCGCTTTCGACCAGCTTCTGGCCGTTCTTCGCCTGCTATCTGATCTTCAGCCTGGTCTATGTGCCGACCCTGTCGGTGACCAACTCGATCGCCTTCGCCAATCTGCGCGATCCGGCCGGCGACTTCGGCGCGGTGCGCATGGGCGGGACGGTCGGCTGGGTGCTGGTCAGCTGGCCCTTCATCTTCCTGCTGGGCGCCCACGCCACGGCGGAGCAGGTGCGGTGGATCTTCCTGGTCGCGGCGATCGTCTCGTTCGCCTTCGCCGGCTACGCCCTGACCCTGCCGCACACCCCGGCCCGCAAGGATGCGGCGGGAATCGACAAGCTGGCCTGGCGACGCGCTTTCAAGCTGCTGGGCGCGCCGTTCGTGCTGGTGCTGTTCCTGGTCACCTTCATCGATTCCGTGATCCACAACGGCTACTTCGTGATGGCGGACGCCTTCCTGACCAACCGGGTCGGGATCGCCGGCAATCTCAGCATGGTGGTGCTGAGCCTGGGCCAAGTGGCCGAGATCCTGACCATGTTCCTGTTGGGCCGGGTGCTGGCGAAGCTGGGTTGGAAGATCACCATGATCGTCGGCGTCCTGGGCCACGCCGCCAGGTTCGCGGTCTTCGCCTTCTTCGCCGACAGCGTCCCGGTGATCGTGGCCGTGCAGCTGCTGCACGGGATTTGCTACGCGTTCTTCTTCGCCACGGTCTACATCTTCGTCGACGCGGTCTTCCCCAAGGACGTCCGCTCCAGCGCCCAGGGCCTGTTCAACCTGCTGATCCTGGGCGTCGGCAATGTGGTGGCCAGCTTCCTCTTCCCCACGCTGATCGGTAGCCTGACCACGGTCGGGAGCGATGGCGCGGCGGCGGTCGACTACACCACCCTGTTCCTGGTTCCGACCGGCATGGCGCTGGCGGCGGTGTGCTTGCTGGCAGTCTTCTTCCGTCCGCCGACGCCCGGACCGGTCGCCGAGACCGACGCCGCCGCGCCCGCCGGGACGGCCAGCCCGGCCCAGGTCTGACCCCGTGTTCCTCCAGACAAAGGAAAGCCTCGTGCGCTCAATCGCTAGCGAAACCCGACCCTCGACCTTCGACCTTTCGCGGCGGAGCCTATTGGGTGTTGGCGCCGCGGCCCTCGGGGCGGCCTATGGCGGCGTCGCGGGCGCGGCGGAGAAGCCGTTCTTCCAGCGCCACGATCTGCCGATCGGAATCCAGCTCTACACCCTGGGTCCGGACCTCGCGAAAGAGCTCGACGCCCAGCTCGCCACGATCGCCAAGATCGGCTTCAGGTCAGTGGAGTTGGCCGGCTATCTGGGCCGCACGCCGGCCGAGCTGCGCGCCGCCTTCGATCGCGCGGGCCTCGTCTGCCCCAGCGCCCACATCGCGCCCAAGAGCGCCAACGGTCCCAGCTTCAGTGGCGACCTGGCCAAGCTGGCGGACGAGCTGCACGTGATCGGCGTGAAAACGGCCATCATGCCGATCCACTACATTCCTGACCGCATGGGCGGCGCCGACCTGCGTCAGGCCGGCGCGCAGATGACCATCGACGACTGGAAATGGAACGCCGACTTCCTGAACGCCAAGGCCGCCGTTCTCAAGAAGGCCGGCATCGCCACCGGCTACCACAACCACAATTTCGAGTTCGCGCCGCTGGGCAACATCAACGGCATGCACATCCTGCTGGATGGCACGGACCCAGACCTCGTCACGTTCGAGATGGATGTGGGTTGGGTCACCGCGGCGGGGCACCACCCGCTGAACATGCTGAGGAAGCACCCAGGCCGTTTCACCCAGATGCACGTCAAGGATATCAAGGCCAGCACCGAGCCGAACTTCGAGCTGCGCCAGGACCCGACGGAGGTCGGTAGCGGCAAGATCGACTGGAAGACGCTACTGCCGGCCGCCTATGCCGCCGGGATCCGCGGTTTCTATTACGAGCAAGAGGCGCCGTTCGCTCACACTCGGCTGGAGTCGGCCAAGATCAGCTTCGACTACCTCGCCAAGGTCGACGCCTGATGACCTTGCGGCTGGCCATGGTCGGTGGCGGTCCCGGCTCGTTCATCGGGCCGGTCCACCGCATGGCCGCCGAGTTGGACGGCCGCATCCGGCTGGTCGCCGGTGTGTTCAGCCGCGATCCGGCCAAGAACGCCCAGGCGGCCGCCGACTGGGGCGTGTCGCAGGACCGTGTCTATCCGGATCATCATGTGATGATCGCGGCCGAGCGGGCGCGGGAAGACGGCGTCGACCTCGTCGCTGTCGTCACCCCCAATCATCTGCACTTCGACGTCTCGGCCGCCGCCCTACGCGGCGGGCTCCACGTGATCAGCGACAAGCCCGCGACACTGAACCTGGCGCAAGCTCAGGAACTGGCCGACATCGTCGCGGCGTCCGGCAGGCTGTACGGCCTGACCTATACCTATACGGGCTATCCGATGGTCCGCGAGGCGCGCGAAATCGTGGCGCGTGGCGACCTGGGACGGGTGCGCAAGGTCGTCGTCGAATACTCGCAAGGCTGGCTCTCGAAACCGATCGAGCGCGAAGGGAGCAAGCAGGCCAGCTGGCGCTCCGATCCGGCCCAGTCCGGCGTCGGCGGCTGCATCGGCGACATCGGCGTACATGCCTTCAATATCGCCGAGTTCATCACCGGCGGCCGGGTCGAGCGCCTGTGCGCTGACGTCGCCACCGTGGTTCCCGGCCGCGCTCTGGACGACGACTGCAACGTGCTGCTGCGGTTCGAAGGCGGCGCGCGGGGCGTGCTGATCGCCTCCCAGATCTCGGCGGGCGCGCGCAATGGCCTGACGATCAGCGTCTATGGCGAGACGGGCGGCCTGACCTGGTCGCACGAGCGCCCCAACGAACTGACGCTGGATTGGCTGGAGGGCCCCAGCCACGTGCTGCACGCCGGCTCGGGCTATCTGGGGGCGGCGGCCCGCGCGGTTACGAGACTGCCGACCGGGCATCCCGAGGGTTTCATCGAAGCCTTCGCCAACATCTATCGCGATTTCGCCGACGCGATTCAGGGGCGCGACGGCGGGCTTGTGCCCGACATCGGCGAGGGCGTGCGCGGCATGGCCTTCGTCGAACGCGCCGTGGCCGCCAGCCGCGACGACGCCGGCTGGGTGGCGCTACAGGGAGAGGGGCGATGAAGACGCTCAAGGGACCCGCCATTTTCCTGGCCCAGTTCATCGGCAGCGAGCCGCCGTTCGACAAGCTGGAGACCATGGCCGCCTGGGTCGCCGACCTTGGCTATGTCGGCGTGCAGATGCCGACCGGCGGCGCGGGTTCGTTCTTCGACCTGGCACTGGCCGCCGAGAGCCAGACCTATTGCGACGACATCGCCGGGTTGCTGGCCGAGTACGGCCTGGAGATCACCGAGTTGTCGACCCACCTCCAGGGGCAGCTGGTCGCCGTGCACCCGGCCTACGACGAGCTGTTTGACGGCTTCGCGCCGCCAGAACTGCGTGGCAAACCGCAGGAGCGCCAGGTCTGGGCGGTTGGCCAGCTGAAAGCGGCCGCCGTCGCCAGCCGGCGCCTGGGCCTGAACGCCCACGCCACCTTCTCCGGCGCGCTCGCCTGGCCTTACTTCTATCCCTGGCCCCAGCGGCCGGCGGGTCTGGTCGAGGAAGCCTTCGCCGAGCTCGGTCGCCGCTGGAAGCCGATCTTGGATGTCTTCGACGAGCAGGGCGTTGACGTCTGCTACGAGATCCATCCGGGCGAGGACCTTCACGACGGCGCGACCTTCGAGCGCTTCCTGGACGAGGTCGGCGGCCATGCGCGCGCCAACATCCTCTATGATCCCAGCCACTTCGTGCTGCAGCAGCTGGATTACCTGGGCTATATCGACCGCTATCACGAGCGGATCAAAGCCTTCCACGTCAAGGACGCGGAATTTCGCCCGTCGGCCCGGTCCGGTGTCTATGGCGGTTACCAGGGCTGGGCCGAGCGGCCAGGCCGTTTCCGCTCGCTCGGCGACGGACAGGTGGACTTCAAGGCGATCTTCTCGAAGTTGGCCCAGTATGATTTCGCCGGCTGGGCGGTGCTGGAATGGGAGTGCGCCTTGAAGCATCCCGAACAGGGCGCCCGCGAAGGCGCGCCGTTCATTCGCGACCACATCATTCAGGTCACGGACCGGGCGTTCGACGACTTCGCCGGCAGCGCGCCTGATGGTGACCGCAATCGGCGACTACTCGGTCTCTAGAGCCTGGCGTCCGAAGACCGCCGACACATTCCGACGGAGTTCCTTGATGAAGTTCCCGCTTACGCTCGCCGCCGTCCTGGTCGGGATGGCGACCAGCGCCGCCGCCGCGCCGTCGGGCGAGGCCGTATTCGAGCAACGCTGCGCCATGTGCCACTCGGTCCAGCCCGCGCCGGGCAAGATGGGTCCGCCTCTGGCCGGCGTCGTCGGGCGCAAGGCGGGCGCGATGGGCGGCTACGCCTACAGCGGCGCGCTGAAGGCCTCGAACATCACCTGGGGGCCCGAGACGCTCGATGCGTTCATCAAGGCGCCGGGCAAGACCGTTCCGGGGACCAAGATGCTGCTCGGCGCGCCAGACGCCGAGCAGCGCGCCGCCGTGATCCAGTACCTGGGTTCGCTCAAGAAGTAGCTCAGGCGGGCTTGCCTAGGGCGCGGTCAGTTCCTGGATCTCGATGTCCTTGAACTCGATCGGATGCCCCTCGCTCTGCAGGGCGATGTAGCCGCCGGTCAGGGCCTGGGCGCCGCGCGCCAGGATGTAGGGCTTGGCGCCCGCGGCGACGGTGTCGTCCGGATCGAGGGCAAGACCGGCATAGTGGTGGACGACCACGCCGTTGATCTTCTGGAAGACTTCGCCGTTGGGCAGGACTTCTAGCTCGGCCTTCGTCCAGGTCCCGTTGTCGATCGTGGGCGCGTTGACGGGCGGGGTGCAGTGCTCCTTCGCCTTGACGCCGTCGAAGGTGATGGTGACGCCGGGCGTGCAGACCGCGCCGGTCGGGCGAGGCTTGTCGCCGTCACGGCCCAGCAATTGGAATTCGACCGACACCGGGAAGGACTGCTCCACCGTCATGCTCTCGGGGCTCTGGCTGTGGAACATGATCCCGCTGTTGCTGCGCGCCCAAACGGGGGTGTCCGCCAGCCCGCCCTCGGTGAGGAAGCGGTAGGAGAGGCGCAGGCGATAGGCTTTGAACGGCGTCTTGTAGAACAGGTGGCCGAACTGGCCGTCGAGCTTCTCGTAGCCGGCGTAGGAGACGCGGATCGCGCCATGATCGGCCACGAAGGTCTGGCGCCAGTTGTCGCCCGAGGGATGCTTGGCGACCTTCGCCGTCCAACCGTCCAGGGTGCGGCCGTCGAACAGCGAGCGCCACGGGCCCGCCTTCGCCGGTTCCGCGCTGGCTGGAACCCCCGCCCACAGGGCCAGGCAACCCATCAATGCGCCCGCGCGGATGAGGTTTGACCCAGCGGATTTGCTCGCTCTGTCCATGGCTCTCTGTCTCCGTCCCGACTCTCGATGGTTTTGAAGCAAAATAGCGAGGTTTCTTGCAATGTAACCCATTTCATGGAAGCCTTCGGGCAACAAAGAAGAGGTCGCCGAGGTTGGCGCATCGCGCTGCTGGACAGCCGACGCCGCTCCATCGAGCATTCAGTTAGGGAGCGGACATGGCCAACCTGAACGGTCGCGCGCGTCAGGAAAATACCTATGACGCGATCGTCGTCGGCAGCGGGATAACCGGCGGCTGGGCCGCCAAGGAGCTCACTCAAAAGGGGCTCAAGGTTCTGGTGCTTGAGCGCGGTCCGATGGTCCGTCACCTTGAGGACTATCCCACCGCGACCATGGACCCCTGGCAGGCGAAGTACCCGCAAGGGCAGCTGCCGCAGGACCAGCTGGCCGCCCATTATCCGGTCCAGCGCCGCACCAACTACACGATGACGGAGTACACCAAGCACTTCTTCGTTCGCGACGACCAGCACCCCTACACCGAAGAACAGCGCTTCGACTGGATCCGTGGCTACCACGTCGGTGGACGGTCGCTGACCTGGGGCCGCCAGAGCTATCGCCACAGCCCCATCGATTTCGAGGCCAACGCCCGCGAAGGGATCGCGGTCGACTGGCCCATCCGCTACGAGGAGCTCGCGCCCTGGTACGACTATGTCGAGCGCTTCATCGGCGTCTCCGGTCAACGCGAGGGTCTGCCGCAGCTTCCCGACGGCCAGTATCAGCCGCCGATGGAAATGAACTGCGTCGAGAAGGCCTTCAAAGCCCGGTCCGAGGCGCGGTTCCCCGAACGGCGGATCACCATCGGCCGGACGGCGCACCTGACCGCGCCGACCGAGGAGCAGTTGAGCCTTGGGCGGACCAAGTGTCAGTACCGAAACCTGTGCATTCGCGGCTGTCCGTTCGGCGCCTACTTCAGCTCCAACTCCGCGTCCCTGGTGGCGGCGGATCGCACCGGAAACCTGGTGATCCGCCCGAACTCGATCGTCACCACCCTGATCCATGACGACAAGGCGGGACGGGCCAGCGGCGTGCGCATCCTCGACGCCACGACACGCGAGGAAGAGGAGTTCTACGCAGGGGTGATCTTCCTCTGCGCGTCGGCCTTCAACTCGGCATGGATCATGCTGAACTCGACCAGTTCGCGGTTCCCCAACGGCTTTGGCAACGCCAGCGACCAGCTGGGCCGCAACGTGATGGATCACCACCTCGGCGTCGGGGCGACAGGCCAGGCGCCCGAGTTCGCCGAGATGTACTATTCGGGGCGAAGGCCGAACGGGATCTACGTGCCGCGCTTCCGCAACCTCGGCGACGCCGCCACCAAGCGCAGCGACTATCTGCGCGGCTTCGGCTACCAGGGCGGCGCGGCGCGACCGGGATGGGATCGCGATCTTGGAAACCGCGCTTCGGGTGCGAGGGGCTTCGGCGCGGCGCGCAAGGCGGCGCTCAGCCAGCCCGGGCCGTGGAGCATGGGTCTCGGCGGATTTGGCGAGATCCTGCCTTACGAAGACAACCGGATCACCCTGAACTCCGCCGTGAAGGACCAGTACGGCCTGCCGACCTTGTCGATGAACGTCACGATGCGCGAGAACGAGATCGCCATGCGACGCGACATGCAGAACGCGGCGGCCGAGATGCTGGAGGCGGCGGGCTTCAAGAACGTCCAAGGCAAGGACAGCGGCTATTCGCCGGGGTTGGGCATCCACGAGATGGGCACCGCGCGCATGGGGCGCGACCCGAAGACCTCAGTGCTGAACGCCCACAACCAGGTCCACGAGTGCAAGAACGTCTATGTGACCGACGGCGCCGCGATGACCTCGGCGTCCTGTGTGAATCCCTCCCTGACCTACATGGCCCTGACCGCCCGGGCGGCCGACCACGCGGTCCAGGCCCGGAAAAGGGGAGAGCTGTGATGTTGAACCGACGCGGCGCGATTCGCGGCCTGGCCCTCGTGGTCGGAGCCGCCGCCACGGGATGGAGCGGCCACGCCGCGGCGGCCGCCGCGCCGGCGCTGACCTGGAATCCCACCGCGCTCACCACCGACCAGGCCCGCCTTCTGGACGTGGTGGCCGAACTGATCATTCCCGCGACGGACACACCCGGAGCCCGGGACGCCGGAGTCCCGCAGTTCATTGACCGGGCCCTGGCCGACTATTGCAACAAGGCGCAGGTGGAGCAGCTTCTGGGCGGGCTGGCCCGCATGGACACCGATGCTCGCGCCGTCCATGGCGACGTCTTCATCGCTCTGCCCCCGCAGCGGCAGGTCGAACTATTGACCGCCTACGAGCAGGAAGCCCTGAGCCTGCGTAGCCAGACGCCGAGCCAGACCCACTTCTTCCCCGTCCTCGAAGACCTGATCACGGTCGGCTACTTCACCTCCGAGCCGGGCGCGACCGTGGCCTTGAAGTATGACCCGGTGCCCGGCGCCTATCATGGCTGCGTCTCGCTGTCGGAAGTTGGCCGCGCGTGGGCGACGCGTTAGCCATGCCTCGCCGATCATAGCTTGACGGGTGCGTGCGTCTGAGATCGTCTCAGGCAGGAGAGCGGTTGAATCTCGCTCCTCGGTTGTTTTGTAACTGGCTTGGAGGCGATAGTGCCGGCCTTGCTCCGTTCGCGCTCCTGGGGCGTAACGACGGCGTGCGTACTTGGGGGGCTCGCCGCCAGTGGGTCGGCCTGGGCCGATGTAACACCGAGTACGACGCAGGATCTCAGCCAGTTATCGATCGAGGAACTTGGCGAGATCCAGGTGACGTCGGTCTCCAAGCGCGCCGAGCCGGTGCGCGAGGCGCCGTCGGCCATCTATGTGATCACCCGCGACGACATCATCCGGTCGGGCGCGCGGACTATCCCGGAAACCCTTCGCCTGGCGCCCAACCTCCAGGTGGCCCAGACCAGCGCCAGCGGTTACGTGATCAGCGCCCGCGGTTTCAGCGGCAACAGCGAGGCGCAGAGCTTCTCCAACAAGCTGCTGGTGCTGATCGACGGCCGCAGCGTCTATACCCCCCTCTATTCTGGCGTCTACTGGGACATGCAGGATGTCCTGCCAGCCGATATCGACCGCATAGAGGTGATCAGCGGGCCAGGGGCCACCCTGTGGGGCGCCAACGCCGTCAACGGCGTGATCAACATCATCACCCGAAAGTCGAGTGACACCCAGGGCGGCCTGCTGGAAGCCAGCGTCGATGATCGCGAACGCACGATCGGCCTACGCTATGGCGGCAAACTCCACGACGACCTGACCTATCGCATCTATGCGCGCACGGTGCGCACGGACAACACCAAGACCCCTACCGGGACTTCCAGGGCCGACGACGCTTCCCGCGAGCAGGGCGGTTTCCGCATTGACTGGACCCCGACCTCCGGTGACGTCCTGACATTGCAGGGCGACGCCTATGACGGCTCGGTGGCCAAGCTGGGTACGCTGGACGAGGACATCGAGGGGCGAAACCTGCTCGCCCGCTGGACCCGATCCGGTCAGGATGGATCCAAGCTTCAGGTCCAAGCCTATTACGACCGCACCAGGCGCGCCTCGGAGAGCAGCCGCCGCGAAGGCTTCACGTTCGACACCTACGACATCGACATCCAACACAGCTTCGATCTCGGCGCGCGGCACGCGTTGGTCTGGGGCGGCGGCTTTCGGCGCAGCCACTACGACATCGTCGGCGCCCCGACCTTCTTCTTCGCTCCGCTCAGCCGTAACCTCAACCTTGCCAACCTGTTCGTCCAGGACAGCGTGTCCCTTGCGGACAACACGAGGCTGATCCTGGGCCTGAAGGTCGAGGACGGCCCCTATCTCGATCCCGAGGTTCTACCGAGCGCGCGCCTGTCTTGGACCCCGAACGACACGGCGATGATCTGGGCGGCCGCCTCGCGGGCGGTGAGATCGCCAACGCCGTTCGATCGCGATGTGGTCGAGATAGTGGCTGGCGCGCCCTTCGTAATCGGCGGCGCGAACTTCCAGTCCGAAAAGCTCACCGCCTACGAAATCGGCGCGCGGATCCAGCCTTCGGACAAGGCCTCGTTCTCGATCTCGACCTACTACAATGTCTATGACGACCTGCGCAGCATCGAGTTCACCCCGGTCACCTTCCTGCCGCTCTACTGGGGCAACGGGATGGAGGGCCACACCTACGGGCTGGAGGCCTGGGGCGAGTATCGCGTCACGCCATGGTGGCGGCTGAACGCTGGGTACAGTCGGCTTGAGAAGCGCTTGAAGTTCAAGCCCGGCGCCAGCGGCGTGTCGGGGGTCAAGCAGGCGGGTGACGATCCCGAGCATCAGGCGTCGTTGAGGTCGTCGATGGACCTCGGGCGCGATTTCAAGCTCGATGCGGCCCTGCGCTATGTGAGCGTCCTGCCGGACCCGCGCGTGCCCTCTTACGTCGAGCTCGACGCCACGGCGGCCTGGTCCGTCACCGACCGCGTGCAGGTCTCGCTGTCGGGGCGCAACCTGCTTCATGATCGACGCCGAGAATTCCCGGGCGGCCCGGCGCTCCCCAGGAACGTCTCCCTGGGCCTGCAATGGCGTTTCTAAGAGAAGCGCGGACGGCTCTTGGTGAGTGGACGATCGCGCGGGTTGGCGCCCCGCGGCGGTTTCGGTTCTAGGTCGCTCTAGGCGGCCCGGGCCGCTCCGAGTTCGCAGGCCAGCGCCTCGATCGCATAGGGCTTGGGCAGCACCCGGAAGCCGGCGCTCGCCGCCGCGGTGGCCGCTTCGCTGAACCCGGTGGTCAGCACGATGGGCAGTTTCGGATATTGCTGGCTGACCGCACGAGCCAGATCCATGCCGCCCATGCCGCCGGGCATGACCATGTCCGAGAACATCAGATCAAAGCCGCGATCCCGCGCGAGCAGATCCAGGGCCGCACGGGCGCTGGCGACGCGGATGGGGCTGTAGGACAGCCGCTGCAGCATTTCCACCACGACCTCGGCGACATGGTCGTCGTCCTCGACCAGGAGCACGCGGCCCGGCGCGGCGGTGCTCACCGTTCCGATTGTCGAGACTTGGCTTGCGGTCGGTGTTCGCTTCGAGCGCGGCAGATAGAGGCTGACCGTCGTGCCTTCGTCCGGCGTGCTGCGCAGCCGGACATCGCCACCGGAGGCTCGGGCGAACCCGTAGACCTGGCTCAGGCCCAAACCAGTGCCGCGACCGACCTCCTTGGTCGTGAAGAAGGGTTCGAAGGCCCGGGCCAACTGGTCGGCGCGCATGCCCTGGCCTTCGTCGACAATGTCCAGGCGAACGAAATCGCCGGCCAGGTCGCCATCGGCGAAGTCCGACAGATTTTCGCCGACGATGGTGAGCGCCCCGCCGTTGGGCATGGCGTCACGCGCATTGACGGCGACGTTGAGCAGGGCGACCTCCAACTGGGCTGGATCGACCTCGACGGGCCAGAGATCGGCCGCGAGCCGCAGGTCAACGATGATGTCCTCGCGCAGCGACCGGTCGAGCAGCACGGATAGGTCCGGAATACGGTCCAGAAGGTCCACGCACTCCGGCTTGAGCGGCGAACGGCGCGAAAAGGCCAGGAGCTTGGCGGTCAGATCCGCGCCACGGTCCAGCGCCTGACGAACCGCGCTGGCGAAGCGCGCCCGCTTGGCCACGTCATCGGTCCGTTCCAGCACGTCGAGCCCGCCCGAGGCGACCATCAGGAGATTGTTGAAGTCGTGGGCGATGCCGCCGGTCAGCTTGCCGATCGCCTCCATTTTCTGGGCCTGACGCAGGGCTTCCTCGGCGCGATCGCGCTCCTGGATGTGGATTTGCAGGGCGTTATTGGCGTCCGCGAGGTCTTGAGCCCGGTCGGCGAGCTTGGCGTTGGCGCGGCCGAGCAGGGCGTAGCCGACGCCGAGCACGCTCAGAAGCATGGCGGCCATCAGCATGAGCACCGCGACGCCCGCATAGCGCGCCAGGCGGCGGGGCAGGGGCTCGACGAGGGTGCGCAGATAGACCTTCCCCGCGACCAGATTGTCCTGCTTGACCGGGACGACGACGGCCAGACGCCGGGCATCGGTGGCCAAGGGAGCGGTAGGAGCTTCCAGCGAGGGCGCCGCGGCGCCCGGGCGGGCATAGGCCGCCAACCGGCCACCGAGAGCGTCGTAGACGCCAGCGGCTTCCACCTCGGGATTTAGCCGCAGCGCGTCGACATATTCCTGGGCGGCCTTTCGATCTTCGAACAGCAGCGCCGCCGCGACGCTCGCGCCGAGAATCTCGGCCTGAACCGCGACTTCACGCGCCTTCTGAGCCCGATAGAGCCGCTCATTGTAGACGCCCATCAGCAGGCCGACGACCAGCAGCGCCACCGCGCCCAGTAGGGCCAGCGTCAGCGCGAACCTAAGCCGGAACTGTTGGAAAAAGGCCTGGGAGCGCGTCATGGCGTGGCTCCCTTGCGGACGGTAAGCGCCAGGCTCAGCAGTTTCGAACTCAGGGTCAGGCCGTTGCGGCCGGCGGCGTCCAGATTGACGGAGAAACGAACCCGGCTGTCTCGCACCTGAAACTGAATGACGCTGTCGCCGGCGGTGGTGCTCTCCGAGATCGTCAAGCATGGCGTCCCCCTGACGCTGCGCAGGACTTCGGACGCGGGCTGTTCGGTCGTTTCGGCCAGATAGAGAACCCGGCAGCCGGAGGTCCGGGAAACGCGGTTCAGGCGGCGCACCGCGATCGGGCGACCATCGATCTGCTGGTGGTCGGCGAGCCGCTCCAGTTCCATCCCGAAGGGATCGTCGCCGACGATACAGATGTTGAACGCTTCGCCATGTTCGGCGAGCGGCGCCGGCCATTCGACGAAGGGGAGAAACTTGAGCAGGTAGGCCGCTCGGACCTGATACTCGAGCGAAGGCCTGGCTTCGGCCGCGTCAGCCTTGCGGGCGGTCAGCAGGGTCACGCCAAGCGCGAGAGCAAGGCCAATGCAACCGACAGCGGCGATGGTCGACATCAGGTTTGCGGGTCGCGACCAACGGGTTCGGGGCCGCGCCGTGCGGATCGCCGCCGCCCCATCGGCAAGTCGTGGACGTCGCTCGATGGACATCTTCCGAACGCCTTGCCCTTTCGGCCTGGACAGCTCGCGCCAAGCTCCAGGCCGTGCACGCTATAGTGAAGTTACCTCTATGAATCACCAATTCGGCGAGGCGCGAACTGCGACCGTGTGACGCATGGGGGGCGACCACAAGACCGTCACCGAACGTAGGCCTACTTTTTCCTAGGACAGCTCGGCGGAGAACAGCAGACGGGCTGCGTGACTGTCTGCGAGCACCGCCGACAAGGGCGCGGCTTGAAAGCCGGGCACGAGATTGAAGATACGCGCGGACGTCGGGGTTTCGAAGTCGAGGTCCAGGCTTTCCACCCGCAGTTTTCCGCTCGCGCGGGACACGACGACGCGCCGCGCGTCCAGCCGCTCGACCAGTTCCGCCTCGCTCGCGATGACCGGCGCGACCAAGCGGGCGATGCGGCCCGTCGGCAAGCCGGAAACGCGGGCGGTGAGAGCCAAGCCGTCCGCCGTGAGTTCATAGGTCAACGCGTAGGACACGGCGGGATCGAGGCTTCGGCCTTCGGGCGTCAGCAGCCGGCCTCGCGCCGTGACCCGCGCCTGGCGAGCGTCGCCCTGGATCGTCATCTCGGCGGCGAGGTCGGCGAGACTGGAGTACACGTCCTTGCCGTCGACGATCTCGATCCTTGGCGACAGCGTCTGGTGCGCGGCGTCGCGGGGCGTCTGCTGGTTGCTGACCTCGACGGCCTTGTAGCGGGTCATGCTGGCCGCGATGACCGGCCCCAGGGTCTGGTGATACAGCAGAGAGAGGGCCCCGCCGGAGGCATGGCCGCCGCCGGCCGGCGCCAGGTAGTCGAAATCGTAGTCGGTGAAGGTCGCGCGCCACGGCCCAATCGAGGCCAGGTGCGTCCCGATTTCAGGGAAGCTCCTGAGGCCGTAGGGAGCGTCACGGGGCAGAGGCGTCGGAGCGAACGATCCGGGCCTGGCCAAGTCGATCACCGCCGCCAGCGCCTTGGCGTGGCTAAAGGTGTGGTGGATGCAAGGCCCGTAGCCCGCGGGCCGATAGTGCGGCCCGCCATGGAGCAGGCCGTCGTGTGTGCAGGCGGCCATCCGAGCCAAATTGCGTCGTGAGACCTCCGCGAAGCGCGGGTCGTGCTCGGCCAGCAGCCGGTAGGCCGGATGGCAACCGTCACTGGTGCGGCTGCCCCACCAGGTCCATTTGAAATTGCGTGTGCCCCAGCTGTTGTCCCAGCCGCCGTCGGGCAGCATGAACTCCATGTGGGCGGTCATGCTGGCCAGCACGCGATCGAGCACGGCCTTGTTCTGGGTTCGCGAGGCGTACATCGCCAGGGCGGGCAGGGATTCCTCGACATTGTAGCCGAGATCGACCGGCCGGCGCCCCTTGGCCGTAAGCCCGCGCTGCGGATGCCCCTCGCCGAACAGCAGACCGTTCGACGTGAAATAGTCGAGACATTGATGGGCCAGCTTGCTGGCGTGCGCCTCGTAGTCGGGACGCTCAAGGACTTCCGCCCCCAGGGAGAAGGCGTAGGCGGCCGAGACCGGGTAGTTGATGTTGCCGGTCTCCATCGTGATGAAGCGCTGGAGGAAGTCGTAGGCCTTGGCGAGTCTTGCGCGCCAGGCCGACCGCGTCGCGGCGTCCAGCAGATCGCCATGATGGATCAGCGCCTCGGACAGGGCGATGGCGCGGAAGACGGTCGTGCCCTTCCAGTCGTTCAGGAAGACGTCGTTGACCCAGCTGCCGTCGGGGCGACTGACGTTGCGCTCGCCCCAATCCTGCACCGCCTTGGCCGCCTGGACGTAGCGCGCGTCGCCGGTGGTGCGGGCCACGCGCAGCAGGGGGTAGACGGCGTCGGCGCTACGGCCGTGGATCATGGCGCAGCTCGGGCACAGGAAGCCGCCATTGAGGCCCGCGCCCGCCAGGCCGGCGACCTGGCGCGAAACCAAGCCGTCGCACCAGGTTCGCAGCAGGGTTTCGTAGGGGAGCAGGTCGGCGGTGGTATGACCGGTTGACGAGGCTTCGCTGAGCGACGGCGTCAGCGCCACGGCGGCGGAGAGGCCGATGAGGCCTCTGCGTGAAAGGCTTTCGGTGGGCATGAAGGCGTCTCCGGCGGCATCGGCTCGTCGGACGAACCATGCGGCGGCGCGCGGTATTTGGCCAGGCCAATTTGACAAACCCAGAAAATATGGTCATGCCACTTAAGCGGTGCGCCAGCTGCGCATCGCGAAACAACAAGGACCGCTCAGCGGCCATGCCAGGCAGGAAGGCCGTCCCCGTGGGCGGCGGGGGGAAACGGGGGTTTCAACAAACAGAATTCGCCATGGCCGATTGGACGGGGTGCCGTCGCGTTGCGCTCACCTGGGCGCTGGAAGGTCTTGGCGCGGTGAAATCCGATGGATCGGCGTCAATCAAGCCGTCGGAGAGAGCTAAAGAGAATATACAAAAGTAAAACTCACCTCGAGTTGAGCAGGAGGGGAAACTTGCTCAAACAATAAAGGGGTGCAACATCATGCATAGTCATAAGAACGGGTCCGCGCGTCGCGCGAGTCTGCTGGTCGGCGTTTCCGCGATTGTTCTCGGCTGCGGCGGTCACGCCTTGGCTCAGAGCGCCTCGGCGCCGGTAGCCAGCGCGGGCGACTCCCAGGTGGTCGAGGCCGTCACCGTGACGGGCTCGCGGATCACCGCGATCGCCACCAATGCGCCGACGCCGGTGACGGTGGTCTCGGCCGAACAGATCCAGCAAACGACGCCCAGCAACCTGCCGGACGGCCTGAACAAGCTGCCGATCTTCCAAGGCTCGGCCATTCCGACCCGGTCGGGCGACGGCGCCGGCAACCAGGCCCAGAACGTCCTGGCCCTACGGGGCTTCGGCACTCAGCGCACGCTGGTGCTGATCGACGGCCACCGCCTGACGCCGTCCAACGCCAATGGCACTGTCGATGTCGACAGCCTGCCGCAGATGCTGATCTCGCGCGTCGACGTCGTCACGGGCGGCGCTTCGGCGGTTTACGGCTCCGACGCCGTGACGGGCGTCGTGAACTTCATCCTCGATAAGCGGTTCACCGGCCTGAAGATCGAGGCCAATGCCGGCATCTCCACCTATGGCGATGGTGAGAGCTACAAGTTCGGCATCGCCGGCGGCGCCAAGGTCCTGGGCGGCCGTGGGCATTTCCTGGGCTCGTACCAGCGCCGGGAGACCGACGACGTCTCCAACTTCGATCGTGAATACGGCCGTGGCGTCTTCACCCTGACCGGCAATGGCACGACGGCCGCGCCGTTCACCACCTCGGCCAATGTGCGGCGCGGGGATTCCGCGTTCGGCGGCAAGATCACCGCCTGTACGGCGTCGTGTTCGGTGCTGAACCAGCAGTTCGTTTCCAATGGCGTCCTCGGCCCGTTCCTGCCGGGCCAGACGACCGGCACCGGCAACCAGAATGTCGGCGGCGACGGCGCCTATGCTCGCTACACGACCGCGCTGGTCGCCATGCGCCAGGACGAGCTGTTCGGTCGCTTCGATTTCGATCTGACCGAGACGGTGAACTTCTACGCCCAGGCCTCGTACGCCAAGGCCTTCAGCGGTGGCTGGCACTTCCCGGTCAAGCTGACCCCCGGCAACGGCCAGGCCAGCACCTTCTACAAGAACAACCCGTTCCTGACCTCGGCGGTCCGCACGGCGTTGGGCGACAACGGGCTCAGCGACGCCACCAACACCTTCCAGTTGGGCACCTACATCATCAGCACCGGTCCCAAGGGCCTGACCGGTACGCGGAACATCAACGAATACGCCAACTTCAACACCGGGCTGACCGGCTCCATCGGTCAGTTCCACTGGGACCTGTTCTACGTCCACGGCAAGAACGACCTGATGGTCGAGAGCCGTAACAACTCCAACTACCAGAAGCAGTTCGCGGCCCTGGACGCCGTGACCGTGGGCGGGACGGTGCAGTGCTACGCGGCCACCCAGGCGGCCACGGCCGCCGCCTATAAGGGCTGTGTTCCGCTCAACGCCTTCGGTCCAACGGCGATCACCGCCGACGCCTTCGACTGGTTCACCGACAACACCCACCAGAACGTCATCAACAAGATGGACAATGTGGGCGGCAGCTTCACGGGCACGGCGTTCCACAACTGGGCCGGTCCGGTGAACTTCGCCATTTCCGGCGAAGCGCGCTGGAGCAAGTACCAGGTCAAGAGCGACGCCAGCCCGACGGCCTCGGTCGACTGCACCGGTCTGCGGATCTGTAATCCGGCCCTGCCGCTATGGTCCCAGCCGGTCTCGGCCCAGATCGCCGCCAAGAACCATGTCTGGGAAGTCGCCGGTGAGCTGGCCGTTCCGCTGTTGAAGGACCTGCCGCTGGTCAGCAGCCTCGACGCCAATCTGGCCGGTCGCTACACCGACTACAGCACGTCTGGTTCGGTGCAGACGTGGAAGGTCGGTCTCGACTATCGCGTCAACAACACCCTTCGGTTCCGGGCCACGACGTCGCGCGACATCCGTGCGCCGACGCTCAACGACCTGTTCCAGCCGCTGCAAGGCTCGGTCAGCGGGTTCGTCGACCTGCACACCTCGACCAGCAACACGGTGTTCAACTACAGCCGCGGCAACCTGGATCTGAAGCCGGAAATCGCCCGCACCTACACGGTCGGAGCGGTGTTCACGCCGGACTTCTTCCCAGGCTTCACCGCTTCGGTCGACTGGTACAAGATCAGCATGAACAATGCGATCGGCGCGGTCTCGGCGGGTAACAACACCGTCCAGAAGCTGTGCGAGGACTCCGGTGGCTCATCGCAGTACTGCACCCTGTTCGAGCGTCCGGGCCCGTTCAGCGACCACTCGCCGGCGAACTTCCCGACCAAGGTCTTCAACCTCAGCCTCAACACCGCCTTCACCGAGATCAAGGGCTACGATGTCGAGGCCAACTATCGGTTCGAGGCCCTGAGCGGGTCGTGGGTGGCGCGCATCTTCGCCAACTACCAGCCGACCAACGTCTCGCAGGCCTTTCCGGGCGCGCCGTTCACCACGGTTTCGGCCCCGCAAACCCGCGTGACCGGGATTCTCCGCTATGAGCACGAGAACCTCAGCATCGGGGTTCAAGACCGTTGGCTGGGCGGATTCAGCAAGATCACCTCGCCGAACCAGGTCTGGGTCGATCCCGACGTCCGCCCGTTCAACAGCGCCGACATCAATGTCGAGTACAAGTTCGGCAAGGACGCCAACACAACGGCCTATGTCACGATCCAGAACGTGGCCAACGCCAAGCCCGAGATCGTGCCGCTGGCCGGTTCGATCGGCCTGACGTTCCCGGTCCCAGGGGGGCAGGACATCATGGGCCGCTACTACACCGTGGGCGTTCGCGCGCGGTTCTGATTACGAGGCCGCTCGCGCGTTCGCGTGGGCGGCCAACTCACCTATTCACGCGCGGGCCCCGTCACCTAGCGAACCTTCAGACCGTTGACGTTTCCACTGACCAGGATCTCGCCGTCCTTGGCCTTCTTGATGGAACGGCCGCCAATCCGCAGGTTGTCGATGGTGACGTTGCTGACGGCGGTCTGGGGCGAGAGACCCTTGATGATCGAGGAACTGGGCATGCCGTCGCCCGTGAAGGTGATGTCGCGCAGCGTGACGCCATCGACACCCCGACCTGGCGCCTTGTTGTAGCGAGGGTTGTCGCCCGCCACGATGTTGATCAGCTTGCCCTCCTCGATCCGGTCGACGCGGATGTTGCTGAAGGTCACGTCGCGGATCAGCGTGCTGTCGCCCGAATAGATCGCCATCACGCCCTCCCAGTCGGGATCGTCCTCGTCCAGGTTGGCGACGTCGATGTTGTCGAAAGTGACGTCGCGAATGGTGCGCGGATCGCTGTTGTCGCCGAAGTGGCCGACATACAGGGCATGGGCGACGTCAACCCAGATGCGCATGTCACGCACGTCGATGTCGAAGGTGTCTCCCGGCGGATTGGGATCAGGAACGCCGGTCTGGGCCGCTTTCTGGCGGCAGATCGGACAGTCGGCGACCGCATAGACGACCACGGCGTCGTCGGAGACGCGCAGATAGCCGTCCTGGATCTTCACCTGCTGCGAGGTCGAGATGTTGATCCCGTCCGACCACTTGCCGGACGTAAAGCCTGTCACGCCGCGAACGCTGACGTTGCGGGAGTTGCGAATGTTCATGACCCGCGCGGCGTCCTTGCGGTCGCTGTTGACGATGATCAGGTCGGAGACCTCGACGTTGGCGGCCTTTTCCAGATCGATCGCGCGACCCGGGTCCCACAGCAGGCCGCGACCGGAGATCTTCACGTCGCTCAGGCCGGTGAGGTCGAACGATCCTCGCAGGACCGCGCCGCCCTCCATGAAGATGCGCTGCCCCGATTTCACCGGGAAATAGTCCTGGCCGGGAGGCGGTGCGTGAACACCGGGGCCGAAATAGACCACGTCGGCCCCCGTCGGCCGGGGTTCGGGCGGTTCGCCGGCGATGATGTGCAGGTTGTGCAGCCCATCGTGGTCGAATTGCAGCGAGAAACGCTCTGGCTTGTTGAGCGTCATGCGCAGGATCGCGCCCTTACGTTCGGGTTTGATGGCGCTCGACAGCGGCGCGACCGAAACCTGCTCGAACCGGCCGTTGTTCTTCAGGACCTCAAGCTCGACCACGCCGTCAAAATCGAAATAGACCATCGAGGCGTTCTGCTTGGTGTCGGTGTCGACCTGCACCCGGTATTCGTAGAGGTCCCGCCATTCACCGCCAG
Source organism: Caulobacter sp. GW821-FHT11E10 (assembly GCF_058808375.1). Classification (NCBI taxonomy): domain Bacteria; kingdom Pseudomonadati; phylum Pseudomonadota; class Alphaproteobacteria; order Caulobacterales; family Caulobacteraceae; genus Caulobacter; species Caulobacter sp. GW821-FHT11E10. The sequence continues at coordinate 165,316 of NZ_JBXARP010000004.1, read as the reverse complement.
GCGTGCGAACGCGGACGGTGAAATCGTCGTTGTGCGCCGAATAGAGCAGCGCCGACGGCGTCGGATAGGTCAGCAGCGTGCCGGCCAGGGCCGAACCCGCCGCTCCAAGCAGTGTCGCTGCGGCGAGCGCGAAGGCTAGGCGACCTAGGCCAGCTCTCTTGCGGGTCATGCTTCCTCCGAGGGTTTCAGGACGCCGGATGAGGCGCGATCGGTCATCGACGGGCCGTGGTCCGGGCGACAGCGACGCCGGCCGGACAGTTCAGGGACTGACCATCGACGGTCATCACGCGCGCGCCGCCGCAGCCCAGCCGCACGGCGTGAACCGGTTGGGCTTCGAGCGTGGCGTGCGCGCGGTCGCCGCCCGCGCGCACCGCGACGAAGACCTTCGACAGGGAATCCAGCCGCACATCGCCGTCGCGACGCAGATAGCTGCCGTCGGCCACGAACCAGCGCGTCGGCTGCGCGGCCGAGCCGCCCTCGGGATAGGTCACGGTCAGCAGGTAGGCGTCTGTTTCCCACGGGCCGAGCTTGGCGTTGGCGTTGCGGTGACGGATCCGGCCGTCGGCCAGCAGGTTGAGATAGACCTCGGTCACCTGGCCGTCCTTTCTCAGCCGGACGCCGAGATAGTTCTTGGTCTCGAACCGCTCCAGGCGAGCGCCGGATCCAGGTTTGCCGGGTTGCAAGGCGACGATGAACTTGGCGCGGTCGGTCAGGCCCGGCGCCTGCAGTCGAAAATAGGGCGTCTTGGTGTCGGGTGCGTGGTCCTCGAGACCAACGCCTTCGGCCAGTCCCAGCTTTTCGGGATAGTCGGTGGGCAGTCCCCCGTCGGGCAAGGCTTCAGGGAAGAGGGGCTGGACCGCGAGCTCGGCCGCGCCGTTCTTGATCCCGATCACCTGTCCCACGCGCTTGGCTTCGCCGGCGTAGTGCATCAGCCATTCGAACCGGCCGGCCTTCCAGCCCTTGAGGTCGTCGATGACCAGGATGGTGTCGCCGATCCATAGCCAGCTGCGGAACTTTCGCGCGAAGGTCTTGGCGTTGGGCCCGGTCGCGTCGGCCCAGACGAAACGCAGGTCGCCGTCGTCGATCAGATGATCGACCCGGCCGGAAAGGTGCGAGCCGTCGTAGGTATTGCTGGTGGGCTCGGCTTCGCCGTCCAGGGTGACGACGTTGTGGGCCGCGCTCTGGCGGTAGTAGCCGTCATACTCGGACCGCGAATAGCTGCTGTTGCCGGAGTCGATCAGCAGGGGCTTGCCCTGGCTCCAGAGGATGAAGCTGCCGGCGTCGGCGTGATTGTGGTTCCAGGTGAAGCCTGATCGGATGGCCAAAAGGGAGGCGTCGGGCTTCCAGGACGAGCGCAGGGTGGCTGTACCGAGATCTCGATCGATCCAGGATAGCGCCGGGTCCGCGGCCTTGGTGGCGGCGGCGCGTTCGGCGGCGCTCGGCCAGAGGATCATATGCTGCGGCTCGGCGAAGACGTCCTGCTTGGGCAGGGCGCGGACACCGTCGAGATAGCGGAGATAGTGTGGGTTCCGGTCGCCGAGGGCCCAGAGATTGACCAGGGCGTGCGCGCCGCTGGACCGGGGCGAGCCGTCGCCGAAATTGACCGAGAGTGTCCCGTCGGCGCTCGGATAGCTGTTGGCGACGAAATACTCGCCGAAGCGATCGAGCACCGGCAGCGGGGCCAGCGGCTCCTTCAGCGCTTCGGACCAGGCGCGGCGGAAGCGCAGCAGACCGTCGCCACCGAAGTCGGCGTAGTTGACGCTTTCGGTAAAAGCGCCACCCGAGCCGAAGGTGGCGGGCTTGGTCTCGATGGCGCTGCCGGAATAGTTGGCCCATTCCTGGCTGGCTTCGTCGAGGCGCGCCACCCAGGTCTTGGCGCGCGGTTCTTCGTCCAGCACGGCCAGGGCCGCGACGCCTGCTCCGAAGACGATGTGGCTCCACCAGTTGTGGCCCATGGTGTCGAGTGTGTGGATGCGGTCGGCGCCATTGACCCAGTCGCCGAGGATCGGATCGATCGCGCCCCGCACGAGGCCCTTGGCGAGCTCCTGGCGCTCGGTCGGGCTCAGGGCGTCATGGATGGCGTCGAAGGTCAGGGCGAACACATAGGCGCTCGTCCCCATGCCGAGATCCGAATTCCAGACCGGATCGCGGGCCAGAAGCGGCGCGTCGGTGACCCAATTGGCGCGGGCCGCGACCTGCCGAAGCCCGTCGCGCGCGGCCTCGGCGTATCGTCGCTCGCCGGTCATGCGGTAGGTGAGCGCCAGGGCGGTCAGCGAGCCTTCGGCCGCTCGTCCCTTGGGAGGTTTGGCGAGAGCCTCGTCGGCCTTGGCCTTGACGCCGGCCCAGGCTGTGCGCGCGCCGGCGTCCTCGGCGACGCGCGACTTGAACGTGCGCACCTGGGCGTCGTTGAAGTCGAGATAAGGGTGGCCATGTCGGAGCGTTTGAGCCCCGGCCGGGGCCGCCATCGCCAGTAGCCCCGCGCCGCAGAGCAGCGCCGCCAGGGTCGAGGTCTTGGATCGCCGCGTCATCGACGCCTCTCCTCTCTATTGACCAGTCGCCGCGCCGGACGCGGCCAGTGCGGACGGGCTCGCGCGGCCGGCGTCGAGCGTCAGCCCCGCCGGATCGCCGAAATCCCAAAGTCGCGCGGCGCCGCGGACGCCGGAAGCATCGCCCCAGCGGGCCGGAGCCAGGCGGGTTCGCCAGCTGTCCGAGAAGATGCGCTGGCGTACGATCGCGGGCACGCGGTCATAGATCTCCTGGACGTTGGAGAGCCCGCCGCCGATGGCGATGGCGTCGGGGTCCACCGTATTGCAGAGCACGGCGATCGCGCGCCCGAGGCGGTCGATGTAGCGATCGAAGGTCGCGATAGCGGCCGGCTCGCCCGCGCGCATCCGCTCGACGATCTCCTCGCCTGAAAGCGCCACCTCGTTGTGGCCCTGATGGTCCAGTCTCAGGCCCGTCCCCGACACCCACATTTCCAGGCAGCCGCGTTGTCCGCACCAGCAGGCCGGACCGGGGCTTTCCTCGGCGCTGGGCCAGGGCAGGGGTATGTGACCCCATTCCCCCGCGTTGCCGTTGCCGCCTTCCACCAGACGCCCGTCGACCACCAGGCCACCGCCGCATCCGGTGCCCAGCACGATGGCGAAGGCCACTCGAACGCCGGCCGCCGCGCCGTCGACGGCTTCGGACAGCGCTAGGCAATTGGCGTCATTGGCCATGCGAACGTCGCGGGTCAGGGCCTCGCTCAGGTCTTCGCGAAACCGGCGGCCATTGAGATAGACCGAGTTGGCGTTGCGCATGACGCCAGTCGCGGGCGAGATCGAGCCTGGGCATCCGACGCCCACCGTGCCGATCGATCCGGTCTCGGCCTCGAGGGCGAGCACGAGGTCGCGGACGGTCTGCACCGCCGGGTCATAGGCTCCAGGATTAGACGCGCGCTTGCGAAGCAGGTAGCCGCCATCCGCGTCGAGCGCGGCGGCCTCTACCTTGGTGCCGCCGAAATCGATACCGATCTGAATCACCAGTAGGGCTCCCATGCCCGCGTCAGGCGCACGAGCGCTTCGAAGTAGAAGTAGTCGCCCCAGATACAGGCCTCATCGACGCCGACGCCGTTGGGCATGTGATAGACGGCGTGGCCCAGAACGCCCGTTCCGGGCGCGCCCAGCGGCAGGACGTAGCCTTCCGCCAGGCTGGCGACGATGGCTTGGGCGGCGGCCTCGTAGGCGGCGCGGTCCGGGTCGAGAAGCGGCAGGGCGCGGGCCAGTTCCAGCAGGCCGCAGGCGGTGATCGCCGCGGCCGAACTGTCGCGCTCATGGTCGCCGCTGGTGAAGATCAGGTCCCAACAGCAGACGAAATCCTCGGGCAGGCGATTGAGGAAGTAGTTGGCGAGCCGTCCTGAAAGGGCGATCAGGTCCGGGTCGGCCTTGTAGCGATGGACAAGCGGAAAGCCGTAGACTCCCCAGGCCTGGCCGCGCGCCCAGCAGGAGTCGTCGGCGTGGCCCTGGTGGGTCTTGCCGCCGCGCGGCGCGCCGGTGACCGGGTCCATGAAGAAGGTGTGGAAGGTCGAGGCGTCGTCACGGACGATGTAGCGCGCGGCCTGGGCGATGTGCTGGTCGGCGGCGCGCGCATAGTCCAGGTCGCCGGTGACCTGCGTGGCCCAGTAGAGCAGCGGTAGGTTCAGGTTGCAGTCGATGATCATCCGGCCCGCTTCGGCGGGGTTCGTCAGGTCGCCCCAGGCCTGGATGATCCCGGCGGTCGGCAGGTAGCGGTCCAGCAGGGCGTCGGCCGCCTGGATCGCCGCGTCCCGCGCGCAGGTGTCGCCGGCCAGCTTCCAGGCGGCCACGCAGGACAGGGTGTAGAGAAAGCCCAGGTCGTGGTGCTCGACATTCACCCGCTGGTCGATGCGCCTCTTGAAGTCGCGCACCTGTTGCTGGGCGACGGTCTTGTAGCGATCGCTTCCGGTGACCTCGTAGGCCAGCCAGATCATCCCGGTCCAGAAGCCGTTGGTCCACTCGTCGTTGGCGATGGCCGGATAGACGCCGTCGATGCTGGACGGGGCCGGGAAGGCGTCGGTGAAGCGCTCGAGATTGCGGTCGATCCGCGCCAACACCGCCTCGATGGCCTGTTCGGCGGCTTCGCGGGTGAGGGGCGGGCGCGCCAGCAGTTCGTCGCGGCGCGCCAGGGCTTCGCGCGGTGCGGCCGCGGGACGGGAGGAAGGTGAGGAGGTCATCGGAGGGTCTTGGGTAAGGGGCTATTCGGTCGCCAGATCGGCGGCGGGCAGGGCGGTTTTGCGCACGCTGTCTCCATCGGCACGGCCCTTGGTCGGTGGCGTCCTGGAGAGGCTGAACAGCGAGGCCGCCCAGAACAGCGCGGCGAAGGCGGCGATGACGAGGTAGGTGCGGGGGAATCCGATCAGATCGTAGCTCTTGCCGACGATGGGCGAGAGGATGGCCAGGCCGAGCGAATGACCGAAGCTGACCCCGACCAGGTAGAGGGTCGAGGCCAGGCGGCCTTCGAAGTGAGCGGCGATGTAGCGGAAGATCGACACCACCAGGATGGGCAGTTCCAGCGAGTGGAGCATCTTCATGGCCGAGATCAGCACCGGTCCCTCGACGACGCCTGATCCGGCGATCCGCACGATCATGATCGCGGCGGCCGTCAGCAGGCCCGCCTTGGCGCCGATCCGGTCGACGATGTACGGCGCGACGAACAGCATGCCGGCCTCGACGAAGATCTGGGCCGAGTTCAGGTAGCCGAACATGGCCGCGCCCTGCTTGGGGTCGGCGAACTGCGAGGCGTAGTAGGCGGGGAATTGCTGGTCGTAGACGAGGTAGAGGTTCGTCACCCCAAGGATCAGCACCATGAAGCCCCAGAACTTGGGCAGCTTCAGGATGGTGAGCGCATCGGCCGGGCGGAGCGACTTGCTCTCGGCCCGCTCCTCCTCGGTCAGGTCGACCTTGGTCAGGGCCAGGATCGGCAACAGCAGCAGGCCGGCGGCGGAGGCCAGGAAGAAGTTGTAGAGCGGGTCGATATTGAAGAGGCGGCCCGAGAAGAAGGCGGCGAAGGCGAAGCCCAGCGATCCCCACAGGCGGGCGCGGCTGTATTCGAACCCGTACTTGCGGCCCACCCGGTCGACATACGATTCCAGCGCATAGCTGCCGGCGATGAAGGTGACGCCGAGATAGATTCCACCGGCGACCGCTCCCGCCAGCAGATTGGTCTTGAGCAGCGGGCCATAGACGAAGGTGAAGAAGAAGCCCGAGAGCAGGACCAGGACACCCAGCGCCCACAGGATCGTCTTGCGAAGGCCGACCTTGTCGGAAATGAAGCCGTAGATCGGCTGGGAGCACATGGCGAAGACGAAATTGGCGGCGAAGACGACGCCGGTCTGCGCGCCGGTGAGGCCCAGGGTTCGTTTCAGCCAGAGGGCCAGTAGCGAGATGCTCATGGCCTGGGCGAAGAAATAGCAGAACAGGAAGGCGCTCAGGAGAACGTAGTTTCTCTTCAAGCTCAAGGCGGCCTCCCAAACCGGCATCCAGGCTTTCGCGCCCGTTGTGCAACCATTCTCGGATCGCTTATAGGGGCAAACTGATATCGATACCAGTGCCCGAATGGGTCGGGTCCGCAACAAAGTTCAGGAAGGCGCTATCCATGATCCCATCGGGCCTTTCCAGCGACGAGGCCACCCTCGAGCGCTTCAATATCGCCAAGCCTTTGTACCGGCAGATCGAACGGATCCTTCGGCGCTCCATCGCCGCCGGCGCCGGACGGCTGCAGCCGGAACGCATTCTGGCCAAACGCTTCGGCGTCTCGCGGATGACCGTGCGCGCCGCGCTCCTGGCGCTCGAACAGGACCGGCTGATCACACGACGCGTCGGTCGCGGGACGGAGGTGATCAAGCAGGCCTAGGCTCCGTGGGCGTCCAGCTCGGCGATCGCGCAGACGATGTGGTAGAACGAACTGGCCGGGGCCGGCTCGAGGATGAACCTACCCTCTTCGTCCATGCGGTCGCGCCAGAGACCCACGATCGGCGTATCAAGATACGCCCTGAGGCCGGCGACACCATTGTTGACCATCGCCGCGTAGATCGGATCGCCGGTCTGGGCGCAGGCGAGCAGCCCGGCCTTGATCCGCTCGGTCTGGGGCCAGAGGCGCGCGACCGCATCGTGGCGGCCGCCATCATCGAGCATGGCGTTGATCGCTACGCCCCGCCGCGGATCGCAACCCTGCTCACCGATGGCGATGAGGCGAAGGCCGGCGTCGATCGCGTCCCGCCGCTCCGCCAGCCTTCCCCAGCGCAGCAGCAGCCAGGCCCATTCGAACTGATGGCCGGGCTCGACGATCCGGCCGGCGAGGTTGGGCGCCGGCCGCCATGAGCTCTCGAAGAATTCGCGCAGACCGCCCGGAAGCACGATGAAGCTGCGCAGGGCCAGCTCGGCGATCTCGTCGGCCAGGCTCCGCCAGGCGGTCTCCCGGGTCAGCTCGAACCAGGCCAGGCTCGCCTCGAGCATGTGCATGTGAGGATTCGAGAGCAGAGGGGCGACGCCGGGCGGGTTTTCGTAAAAGCCGCCGAGCGGGTGAGGGAAGGCTGCCTTCAGCGCATCGCGCAAGGTCGCGGCCTTGGCGGGCAAATGCGCCTGCGCCGGGTTCGCCTTGAAGGCCGCGGCCCAGCCGAACAGGATGAAGGCCTGGTCATAGAGAACCACCTCGTCATCCAGGATCTCGCCACCGGACGTCACGCGCGTTCGGTAGAAGCCGTCTTCGCGTCGGTAGGCGCGGTCGATGAACTCCAGGCCGATGTCGATGGCCTGGCTCCAGGGGCCGGTCCAGCCGAGCGACCCGGCGGTGGCGAAGGCGTAGAGCTGACGCGGCTGCACGCGGGCGCGCTTCGGGCTGATCGTTGGCCGGCCCTGGAGGTCGAGCGCTTCGTGGAAGCCGCCCCGCGCGCGGTCGACGCCCGCTTCCCACCAGAGGGGCGCGGCGGCGGCGAACAGCCAGTCCTTGAGCGAGTGCGCGCCGCCCGTACCGACGGGAGGGCTCGATTGGACGGCCGCGTGCATGGCGATTTTCCCTTGAAGAGCGCGAGGGAAGGGCCGCGTCGTCGCCTAGCCGCATCCACGATGATGTCTTGTTATCGATATCATCGCCGAACAATGGCGCAAGGGCCTTGGGAAGGCGGCAGAACCTAGCGGGAAGGCGGCGCGGTGGATCCGCGATGGACCAGGGTGAGTTCCGCCCTGACGTGCTCGCCGCTTTCCGGCGTGGAGCGCGCGAGATCCGTGGCAAGGCGCACGGCGGCGGCGGCCATGTCGGCGATGGGCTGCCGGATGGTCGTCAACTCGGGCCAGACCGTCGTCGCCACGGAACTGTCGTCGAAGCCGCTGATGCTGATATCGCCCGGAATGTTGAGCCCCAGGCCGTGCGCGACGGCGCTGACCGCCGCGGCCATGTCATCGTTCGCGGCGAAGACCGCGGTCGGCCTCGGATCCTCGTCCAGCAAACGCCGGGCGGCTTCCAGTCCGCCGCGATAGGTAAAGCCGCCCTCGACGAAACGATCTTCGCGGATCGCGACGCCCGCCGCCGCCAGGGTCTCGCGAAAGCCCTGTTCACGGCGAATGGCTGTCGAGTGGCTGCGGTCGCCTCGGACGAAGGCGATGTCCGTGTGGCCGAGATCCAGCAGGTGCTGGGCCATCAGGCGCGCGCCCTCGTAGTCGTCGATAAAGACCGATGGGACGCCCGTCCGAGGCCGCGCGGTCGCGAAAGCGATGAAGCCGACGCCGGCCGCCTCCAGTTCTTGAAGCACGGCGTCGTCGTCGCAAAGCGGCGGCGGCAGGATCACCGAGGCGGCGCCGAGGTCTATCAGCCGACGCACGGCGTCACGGGGAGTTGGGTGGGTCGCTGTCGGCTCCACCAGCAACTGGCAGCCGCTGAAACTGGCCTGCCGGAAGGCGCCCATCAGGTAGTTGCTGAGGTTCGAGGAGGCCGGGTTCGAGTAGAGGAGGCCGACCTGGGCAATGCCGGTGCGGGTGGCGCGGGCCAGGGAATTGGGCCGGTAGCCGAGTTCCTTGATCGCCGCTTCGACTTTCGCGCGGACAGCGACGCTGACGTGCGGATAGTCGTTCACGACGCGCGACGCGGTCATCGAAGAGACACCGGCGTGTCGCGCCACATCGTGGATGGTCGCGGCCTGTCGCTTCCGGGTGTTCAAGGTGTCTGGCTCCCTTGCGATTCTCGTCGGAGGTCGCGGCCACAGTCTAGTCAACTCCACGCCCCGAAGTCCAAAGGCGGACAGTGGAAAGGAGCGCCACGGTTGACGAACCTCGGAAAAACCACCTCCCCGGATGGCCTCGGCAAAAGCGTTTGACATTGCGAGAATGTCACTGGTATCGATAACAACAACGCTGATCGAGAGGCTTGCCCTCTTCGATTTCGACAATGCGGTCGGCGGTCCAGGCACCCGTGCGGCGCCAAGGCGACGTCGGACAAAGTCCGAAGGGGAGGAAGAAGATGAGTGGTCATGACGCTCAGCGCGGCCGTCACCGTGCGTTTGAGGTTTCTCACATGGTCCTGGCCTTGGCCGCCGGCGCGAGCGCGCTGTCGGTGACCGCGGCGCACGCCCAGTCCGCGCCGGCCCAGCCCGCCGCGCAGACGCCGAAGGCCGCCGAGACCGAGGTCACCGCCGTCGACACCATCATCGTCACCGGCGTGATGGTCGGCACCGAAGCCAAGAAGGCCAACGTCTCCTTCTCGGTGCTGAACGAGGACGACATGTCCAAGTTCACGCCGATCAGCGCCGATGACATGCTGCGCGACATGCCGGGCGTGGTCGTGGAATCCAACGACGGGGTGGCCCGCAACGAGGTCTTCACGCGGGGCATGACGATCGGCACCGGCGCGAACACCTCGGGCTATTTCTGGTCGACCATTCTTGAGGACGGTCTGCCGGTCGTGCCGTTCAAGTTCAGCGGCTTCCAGGATGGCTACTTCTACCGCGCCGACATCTCGACCAGCCGCGTGGAATCGGTTCGCGGCGGTTCGTCGGCGACCGGTGTGACCACCTCGGTCGGCGCCACGTTCAACTACATCACCGGCAAGGTGAAGCCGGGCGCGGTGCTGCAGACCCGCATCGGCTTCGAAGGCGAGGATCTGCACCTGTCGTGGAAGCAAGTCGACGGCGCCTACGGCTGGGTCAACGAGGCCGGCGACCTGGGCGTCGGGGTCAGCGGCTTCTATCGCCGCTCCAACGGCCAGGTGAAGCCTGGTTGGGATCTGAACCACGGCGGCCAGTTCAAGCTGAACCTCTACAAGGATTACCAGACCTCGAACGGCTCGGGTTCGTTCAACGTCATCTATAAGCACCTGGACGACACCAACGCCGAGCTGACGACCTTCCAGCAGCCGACCTATGGCTACGAGAATCCGGAGGAAATCCCGGGCTTTGGCCGCGACGTGAACCTGTTCATGAAAGGCGGCAGGCAGACGGTGCCGAACGCCTTCAAGGACGGCACGCACAGCCTCGATCCATCGGACGGCTACCGCTACAAGCAGGACGCCATCTCGGTGCGCTGGAACCACGACACCAACGGCCCCTGGAGCTTCGCCGGCGCGGCGCGCATTCAGAAGTCCAGCTATCGGGGCCAGTCGTACAAGCCTCAGCAGCTGGCTTCGCTGGGCTCGGCCGCGGCGACGCGTGAACGCTATGGCCTGAACATCAACAACCTGGACCGCACGCCCGGCTACTATGAGTTCTACAACTCGGCGGGGGCGCTGGTGGCCCGCGTGGCGAACAATATCAACGGCTCGCAGCTGGGGACCAACTACCGCACCAACGTAGCGTGCCCGCGCGTCACGGCGACGACCTTCCAGGCCAACGGCCTCTGCATCGTGGGCAACAGCCTGCCCAACCGCGACATCGACATGCGCGGCGGCCTGGTCACCGCCACGATCCCCACCGCCACGGGGACCTTCAACTCGGGTGTCGTGCCTGTCGACGCCGCGTCCAAGGACCTCGTGCTGCTGACGCGCGCCGAGGACAACGACCGGGGCTCGACCGACTATCTGGGCAACTTCACCACGACCTACCGAGGCGACAACTACAGCTTCAATGCCGGCGTGTACGTGTCGCGGTCCAGCCAGCGCAACGACAACTGGGCCAACGGGCTTGGCGTGTCGGCGTGGGCCGACGGTCAGGTCGAGAACCTGAACGCCAAGTACGTCACCTCCACCGGCACGACCTACCAGCTGACCGACGCCGGCGGCTGGGGCTCCTACGGATCGGGCCTGTTCACCACCGTTTCGCAGCGCGCCAAGATCCGCGAGATCTCGCCCTATGTCGCGGCGGCCTGGTCGCCCGGAAAGTGGGACTTCAACGGTAGCGCCAAGTACCAGCGCTTCGACGCCAAGACCTATTCGGAGACCTGGGACACCCGGAACCCCGGAGCGGCGACGCTGACCACGGGCGGCCTGGATAACGACCCGCTGACGGTCTACGACAACCTCTACATGACCAAGACGGCGGCGAAGGTCATCGAGGCCGACAAGCACGTGGCCATCTGGGATTACAGCGTCGCGTTCGGCTACAATTTCAGCGACAAGCACAAGATCTACTATCGCTGGACTGACGCGAAGCAGCCCGCCGCCGGCGTCATCAATCGATACTCCACGGCGGCGACCCTGGTGCGTCCGCTCGGCCCGACGGCCTATATCAAGGGCCACGAATTCGCCTACACGTTCGGCGATCGCAAGTTCAACGGCCAGATCACCTACTTCTACCAGAACTTCGCGGTGAACGATTATCCGACGGCCGTCGACACTGACAACGTCTCGACCTATCTGCTGCCGGAGAACTTCAACAAGTACTTCACGCGCGGCGTCGAGGCTTGGGCGAAGTGGAAGATCACGCGCAACCTGTCGTGGGATCCGTCGGTCACCTACCTGAACGGCAAGACCACCGAGGCTTATGTGTGGCTGAACACGGGAGCCAACGGCCTAGGCGCTTCCGACGACGTGCTGCGCATCGACGCCGGCCTCCTGGCCCGGTCGCCGAAGTGGACGGTCAGCAACACGGTGTCCTACCGCTGGAACGACTTCCGCTTCAATGTCCGCCACCGCTGGATGGACGTGCGTAAGCTCAACAACAACTCGCTGGATCATCGCTTCCTGCCCAAGCAGGACAATATCGACCTCTCGGTCCAGTACACCGGGATGAAGAAGACGCTGGTCACGCTCGATGTCCGCAACGCCCTCGATAAGAACTACATCTCGGCCTACGACCCGATGATCAGCACCAACCTTCCGGCCAACGTCCAGGTCTACGACGTCGTCGAGCAGCTGCCGGAGTCGGGTTTCCTGATCAAGCGCAACACGCCGCGATCGATCTGGCTGACCGTCCGCAAGGAGTTCTAGTTTCGTCGCGCCAGGCTCTGGCGTGCGAGGGATCGAATAGTCGGTTCCGCGGGTCCCCCTTGGCGCGGGCGTTTCGCCCGCGCCACCTTTTTCACGGGCGGGCAAGCGTGGCATGACGAGACGGCGCCTGCATTGAATCGGGCGGATCTTGGGAGGCGGTTATGCGGGCCAGCAGGTTACTCAGCGGCGCGGCGCTGGCATGGCTGATCGCCGGGGCGACGCTGGCCCAGACGCCGCCTTGGAATCTCGATCGTTCCGACGGTCGCTACACGAACCCGATCCTGCCTGGGGACTATTCCGACCCCGACGCGGTGCGGGTCGGCGACGCCTACTATCTGGCGAGCTCATCGTTCGCCAATACGCCGGGCCTGCCGATCTTGAAGTCCACCGATCTCGTGCACTGGACCTTGATCGGGCACGCGCTGACCGATGTGCGGCCCAAGGCGCATTTCGCGACGCCACGCCGAGGCGGGGGCGTCTGGGCGCCGGCCATCCGGCACCATGAGGGCCGCTTCTGGATCTACTATCCGGACCCGGATTTCGGAATCTTCGTGACGACCGCGACCGACCCGGCGGGACCCTGGACGGACCCGGTGCTGGTGGACGGCAGCAAGGGCGCGATAGACCCCGCTCCGTTCTGGGACGACGACGGGACTGGCTGGCTGGTCATGGGCTGGGCCAAGAGTCGCTCGGGGATCAACAACGTCATCACGCTCAAGCGTCTCAGCGCTGACGGTCAAAAGACGGTCGGCGAGCCGATCAACATCATCGAAGCCGACAAGATGCCGCCCGTCGCGACCTCGAACGGGGTCATGCCGTGGATGACCACCGAAGGGCCCAAGCTCTACAAGCGCAACGGCTGGTACTACGTCTTCGCGCCCAGCGGCAGCGTCAAGGGCGGCTGGCAGGGCGTGTTCCGCTCGCGCGCCATCACGGGACCCTACGAGGGGCGAAATGTCCTCGACCAGGGAAAGACCGACAGCAACGGACCGCATCAGGGGGCCTGGGTGACCACGCCGTCAGGAGAGGACTGGTTCCTGCACTTCCAGGACGCCGACTCCTACGGCCGCCGGGTCTGGCTGGAGCCGATGACCTGGCGCAAGGACTGGCCGGTCATCGGCCAGGACAAGGATGGCGACGGCCGTGGCGAGCCGGTCACGATCTGGCCGGCGCCCAAGGCCGGCGGCGGCGCGGTTCCGCCCAACATCACGGGTGACGACGAGTTCGATCGCGCGCCGTCGCTGGCCTGGCAATGGAACGCCAACGCCGCCGACGACTGGTCGAGCGCGACCGCCGCGCCCGGCCATCTGAGGCTCAAGTCGATTTCGTCGCCGGCCAATCTGTGGGAGGCGGGCGCGGTCCTGACGCAGAAGCTGCCCGGCGACCGCTTCGTGGCGACCGCCAGGCTCAACTTCCAACCCAAGGCGATCGGCGAGCGCGCGGGGCTGGTCATGCTGGGCTCCGACTATGCCTTCATCGGGCTGGAGAAGACCGAAGCCGGCATCCGCCTGGTTCGCGCCGATCGGCTCGACGCCGACAAGGGGAAGGCCGAGACGGTCGTGGTCGGGCTGGCGGAGGCGCCGGCCAACCTCGTGCTGCGCCTGTCCGCCACCCCGGTCACCGTGGCCGACCCGGCTCCAAACTTCGCGCCCTTCTGGCCCTCGATGCTGCGGTCGCGGCACGCCGAGGTGGTCTTCAGCTACAGCCTCGACGGCAAGACCTTCACGACGATCGGCGAGCCCTTCGTCAGCCGGCCCGGCCGCTGGGTCGGCGCCCAGGTCGGGGTCTTCGCCCAGGCGCCCTCCGGCACGCTGGCCAACACCGCCACGCGGATCGGCTGGACGGATGTCGACTGGTTCCGGTTCTCGGACGTCGGTCTCGACGCCGCCGGAACCCCGCGATGAGCGTCGATCACGACCTGCGCCTGGTCGCGCCGTTCAGTCCTTCGATCCTCAAGGCCACCTTGCCCGCCGACGTCGTCGAAGCCTTGAATGCGCGCGTTGACGCCATCGTCGCCGAGCGGGAAGAGGTGGAAGCGCGGGACTGGTCACAGCACCTGGCCGGGAATGTCAGCGCCGAGATCCGGATCACCGACATCATCCGCGAGACACCCGCCTTGCGCGACTTCCTCTTCGATGTGGCGCGCACCTTCAGCTACCGGTGCGAGAACGCGCTGCTGCACTATCCCAACTACGAAACCACCGAGGAACTGGCCGACAAGAAGCTCGAGATCGAGATCAAGGAAGGCTGGGTCAACGACATGGTCGCCGGTGACTACAACCCGGCTCATTTCCATCAGGGTTGCCTGTTCAGCAGCGTCGGGTTCCTGCGCCTGCCGCCCGGCTATGAGGCGGAGTTCCAGGCCGACAAGGCGCGGCAGAACACGGTCGGATGCCTTCAGTTCATCGACAGCCGCACGGCGGTTGGCGTGCGCAACCTGTTCGTGGTCAAGCCCGAGGTCGGCGCATTCTATCTGTGGCCGTCCTGGATGCTTCACTGCGTCTATCCGTTCCGAAGCCCCGGGGTTCGTCGCAGCTTCGCGGTGAACCTGGCCCTGGGGTGAGGGGTTAGGCGCCAGAACCGCTTGCCCACGGGCTCTCTAACTGCAAAACTGATATCGATAACATTTGGGAGGCGTTGGTGAATAGGAGCGAAGGCTTGAATCTGGATCGACGAGCCTTGCTGCTTGCCGGCGGCGCGGCGCTGACGCCAGTCGCCACGGCCGCCGCCGATGCTCGCGCGACGCACGTCGAGGCGATCTCTCCAGATGGGAGCTTGCGGGTCCAGGTCGACGCGGCCGGCCCGACCTGGTCGGTGCGCTGGAAAGACCGGGTGATCCTGGCGCCCAGCGTCCTGGGCCTGACCCTGGCCGACGGCCGGCGGGTGGGGCAGGGCGCGCGCGTGCTGAAGACCAGCGTCCGGAAGATCAAGGGAAGCTGGTCGCCCCCGTTCGGGATCCGCGATCGCTATGACCAGGCCTGCGCCGAAGCGACCTTGCAGCTGGCCGACCCGGCGAGCGGCGCGACCTTCTCGATCGTGGCGCGAGCCTATGATCACGGCTGCGCCATACGCTACGTGCTGAACGACGCGCCCGGGCGAGGCCTGACCCTGGCGGGAGAAGCCACCGCATTCAATCTCCCTCCCGAAACCGTGCTCTACGCTAGCCGGGACGAGGGCGAATACCAGATCACCTCGTCGGCAGGGCTCGCGCCGCCGCCGCATCCGGACCTGACCGGTAGCTCGGACGTCGGTCCATTCGCCGATGTTCCGGTGACGGCGCTGCTGAAGGGCGCCGCGGTGCTGATCGCCGAGTCCGACCGCCTCCACTATCCGCGCGCCATGCTCAAGCCGGGCGCCGAGGCGGACAGCCTGGGTATCCACCTCATGCGCTTCCCTGGACGCGCCACGGGCTATTCCGGTCCGGGCGACACGCCGCCGGAAACTACCTTCGTTTGGCCGGTCGGGCAAAGCACGCCCTGGCGCGTACTGATCGTCGCGCCCGACGAAGCCGGATTGCTGGAGCGCGCCGACCTCATTCCGACGCTGGCCAGCCCGAACCAGCTGGGCGACGTGCGGTGGGTGCGGCCGGGGCGGGCGGTGAGGGTCCGCAAACCCTACAGCACCGAGGGCGCGCTGAAGGTCCTGGACTTCGCGGTGACCCGCAAGCTCGAGTACATCGAGTTCGACGCCCATTGGTATGGCGACGGCACCGATCCCAGCGACGCCTCGCGCCCGATCCAGGGGCTCGACATGGTCGGGATCATCAAGGCCGCCAAGGCCCGGAATGTCGGCGTCATCCTGTATGTCGACCGCGTGCCGGTGATGCGTCAGCGCGACGAGATCCTGGCCGCCTACAAGGCCTGGGGCGTGGCTGGCGTCAAATTCGGTTTCGTCTGGGAAGGGCGCCAGAGCGACAACGACTTCATCTTCGATCTGGTGAAGGCTTGTGGGCGGCACGGCCTGCTGGTGAACCTGCACGACAACCTGCGACCGGCCGGCCTGGAGCGGACCCTGCCGAACTACCTGGCTCTGGAGGGCGTGCGCGGCAACGAGCAGTTCCCGACCGCGACCCACAATGTGACGCTGCCGTTCACGCGGGCCGTGGCCGGCCCAATCGACTACACGATCTGCTACGCCAATGACCGCAACCAGACGACCAACGCCCACCAGCTGGCCATGGCGGCGGTCTACTACAACCCGCTGACCTTCCTCTACTGGTACGACGCTCCGGAGAAGTACGCGACCAAGCCGTGGCCCGAGCTGGCCTGGTTCGACGCCTGCCCCACCACCTGGGACGAGACGCGGGTCCTGGCCGGCAAGATCGGCGAGTACGTCGTCGTGGCCCGTCGGCATGGCCAGCGCTGGTTCCTGGGCGCGATGACCAATGAGAAGGCCAGGACCCTGACGGTGTCCCTGTCGTTCCTGGGGCGCGGGAAGCGGCGCGCGACGATCTTCGCCGACGGGGGCGCCGGCCTCAAACCGGTCAAGACGCCGGTCGAGATCCGTCAAGCGGTCGTCGAGGCCAGCCAGACGCTGACGCTCGACCTCAAGCCCAGCGGAGGCCAGGCCATCCTTTTCGACGGAGCGGCCTAGTCCCTAGCAGTCGATCCCCGCGGTGCGCTGACCTCCAGGGCGCGGTTCGGCGCGAGGCGCGCCGCCTTGCCAAGCCCCGCCCTGTCTGGAAAGTTATCGATAACGATCGGGACTCGGATGGGGTATCCGGGGAGAGGCCGAGCAATCGGCCCTGGTCTTGGCGCGCGCCGAGTTTGTCGACGTCGCTGTGCGAGGAGCGCTTCAGGCACCTCGTCGCGAAGGATTGAGGAGCCAGATCTTGGCCAAGCGCACACCGACGAGCGGGCCTCAAGGACAGTTGGAAGGCGCGCGCGCCGTCACTGTCCACGATGTCGCTCGGCACGCCGGCGTCGCGTCGATGACCGTCTCTCGGGTCGTCAACGGAAACAGCTATGTCAGCTCCGCCATGCGCGAGCGGGTCGAGGCGGCGATCAAGGAGCTCAACTACACCCCCAACATCGCGGCGCGAAATACACGGGCTGGGGCCGCCGGGCCCCGGATCGGCGTTCTCTACAGCAACCCCAGCGCCTCGTATCTCAGCGAGGTCATGCTCGGCGGAATCGAACAGAGCTCGAAGATGGGCACCCAGCTCGTGCTTGAGCGCTCCACGGGCCTGGCCAGCCAAAAGGCGGCGGTGCGGCGACTGCTCGACCAAGGGGTCGACGGCGTCATCCTTCCGCCGCCGCTGTGTGACTCCCGTCCGACCATCAACATGCTGCACGCGGCGGGCGTGAAGGTGCTGGCCCTGGCGACGGCGAGGCCCATGCACGATGTCTCCTCGGTTCGCATCGACGACTATCAGGGCGCGGCGGCTCTTACCCGTCACTTGATCGAGCTGGGCCACCGCAGGATCGCCTTCATCAAGGGCGACCCTCAGCACACTCCCACGGAGCTGCGCTATGACGGTTTCGTCGACGCGATGACCGCCGCGTCCATCGCGGTCGATCCCGAACTGGTCGTGCAGGGCAAGTTCACCTATCGCTCGGGCCTCGCCGCCGCGGAGCTCCTCCTGGCGCGAAAGCGGCGGCCTACCGCGATCTTCGCCAGCAATGACGACATGGCCGCGGCCGCGCTCGCCGTCGCCCATGGTCTCCAGATCGCGGTTCCGACCGACCTGACCGTGGTCGGTTTCGACGATACGCCGATCGCCAGCACGGTCTGGCCCGAACTGACGACCGTCCATCAGCCGATTAGCGCCATGGGACGGGCGGCGGTGTCGTTGATCGTCGACGAGGTGAAGGCCGAGCGGGCAGGGGCTTCCCCGCCACCGACCCACCAACTGATGAAGTTCACTTTGATCAAGCGCGGTTCGTCAGGGCCCGCGCCCACCGGGACGCGCAAGGCGACACGCGGCGCCTGAACGACTTGCGGCCTTCGTGGTGAGAGGGGTTGCACGCCCGTTGTGATATCGATATCAATTCCGTAGGGCGTATGTCCCTCCTGCACTTTCTCGGATCAAACTACCTCCCCCATGCCGAGGCGGGGCGTCCGGCCGAGCCGACGCCCCGCGCCTTTGCGGGCGGTGGAAGGGTTCTGAGGGACGGGAAGGGCCGGTTCGCTCGCAAGAACAATAGGGTCGCTCGCGTCGGCCCAAGGGGAGAAGACCATGCGTCCTTCGCTGGCCATTGGCCGGGCCTGTTTCCTGGCCGTGTCCGCCACGCTCTGCCTGGGCGTCACGTCCGCCATGGCGGCGCAGAATGACGCCGCGACCAGCGAGCAGGCCGACCCGGATCTGCAGGTCTATCCGACGCCGGCCAAGCTGATCTACGCCATGCACAACGACGACTTCACGGTCCGTGTGCGGCGGCCGGGCGGGGTCTGGCGCGATCTCTACGAGTACAAGGTCACGATCGACCAGGACACCAAGCAGAACGCCTCCGTGGTCCAGTTCGATTTCCGGGGCGCGGTCGAGATCGCGGTCCAGAAGAACAACGGCGATTTCCGCAGGGTCGAAATCCGTCCCAAGCACAACGCGCTGACCCCCGTCGTGAAGGATGGCGTCGTGTTCTTCACGATCGACAAGCCCCAGAACCTGTCCGTCGAGTTCGACGGCGATCGCCTGCACAACCTGCATATCCTGGCGGGCGCGCCGATCGCGCCGCCGAAGCCGGGGCCGGATGTGACCGTCTACGGCCCGGGTCTGCACCTTCCTCCCGAAGGCCAGAAGTTCTTCCCGGTCGCCTCGAACCAGACGATCTACCTGGCGGGCGGGGCCGTATTGCAGGGCACGTTCCAGCCGACCAACGTCCAGAACGTTCGGATCCTGGGCCACGGCATGATCAAGGATCAGGCCGATCAGCTGGTGATCCTCAACTCGAAGAACGTGGTGGTCGAAGGCCCGATCTTCATGGCGCCCGTCCATGGGACGATCGCCTGCGCGAGCTCCAGCCGCGTGGCGATCCGGGACATCAAGACCTTCAGCGTCGGCGCCTGGTCCGATGGGGTGAACATCTTCGCCTGCCAGGACGTCGAGATCGACCGGGCCTTTATCCGCACCTCCGATGACAGCGTCGCCGTCTACGCCACGCGCAAGGACGGCGTGGGCGACACTCGTCGCGTGAAGGTGACGCGCTCGGTGTTCTGGCCGGACGTCGCCCACGCCATGTTCGTCGGCCTTCACGGCGACTCGGTGAAGCCCAATGTCATCGAGGATGTCAGCTTCGAGGATATCGACGTCCTCAGCCTGGACGAGGACGATCCGGAGTACGAGGGCGCGATGGCCGTCAGCGCCGGCGACACCAACGCGGTGCGGAACATTTCCTTCCGCGACATCCGGGTCGAGCGCATCGAAGAGGGCAAGCTTTTCAACGTGCGGGTCGTCTACAACGCCAAATACAACACCAGTCCCGGCAAGCTCATCGACGGCGTCTATTTCAAGGACATCAGCTATGCCGGAGAAGGCTTCGCCGCGCCTTCGATCATCAGCGGGTTGGCCGCCGACCGACCGGTCCGGAACGTCGTCTTCGACAATGTCATGATCGGCGATCGGAAGCTGACGGGCCCCGCCGCGGGCGTACTCGACATCGGCCCCCATGTGAGCGGCGTGACGTTTAAATAGCCCGGACCGGAGGCTCAGAAGCGTCGGGTGACGCCAAGCTGGACGATCGGAAAGTACCTGAAGTTCTTGGCGTCATCCTGGGCTTGGGCTTCCTCGGCTCGCAGTCTCGTCAGGAAATTGGCGTCGTTCGCTAGCGTGCCGCCGGAGGCCGCGAGCTTGACGTCCGGGCGCTTGCTGAACGAGACGCCGGCCATGGCGCGGAAGCCCCAGGCCTGATCGCCGGTGAAGGTGCTGTCGAAGCCCAGTCCCGCGAAAGGTTGGAAACTGGACAGCTTGGCCTCGCCGTCGAGGCGTCCGACCTGGGCCGGCGTGAAGGTCTGGCCGCCGATGTCGACGCTGGTGGTCGGCTGGGCGCTCAGATTGATCTTTCGTTTGCCGACATAGGCCCCGCCGGACAGGAAGAAGCTTCCGCCGCCCGGATGCACGTCGGCGAACAGGCCGCCGGTCATCAGCTTGGCTTTCCCATCATAGGCGATGTCCGAATAGGTCTCGTTGTGGCTGATGCTCAGCCCGTCGACCGCCCCGCGCAGCACGATCGCGTTCCCGACCTTGGCCGAGGCCTGGATCCCGATGCCCGGCGTGCCGACATTGACGCCGAACGACCCGGTCTGGGCGCTGGCGCCGGAGGCAAGCGCCAGGGCGCCCGCGAGACTTGCGGCGAACTTCATGAGATAACCCCCTAAGGTCTTGCGCGTGCCGGTGTCCGACCTGGTCTCGAAGCTAGGTCGCGGGCGCCTGCGCGGCCACTAGACCGAATGGGCTACAAGGTTCGCTCGAGATGGGGACATCCAGGCCCGGCATCGCTTGACGGCGAGGCACCGTGTGCGGATCGTCGTCGCGAGTGTGGGGGAACTCTTTAGTGTTCGATCCGGCGTTTCGGGACCAGGTTCTCGTCAATGAAGCGCGCACCGAGTTGAAGGGCAGCATCGCGGCATGGTTCGGCCTGGTGGCCGTCACCGCGTTCGTCGCCTTCGAATTCGCCGGGCGCACGGAACGCATCGGCTACCTCCTCTGGCTCGGCTCCATCTCGACCTGCCTGGTTGGCTGGCTCGTGGCGTGGGTTCGCTTCAAGGTCCGACCACCGACGGACCAGGCCATTCTCAAGCGATGGATTCCCGGCGCCAAGCTCGGCATGTCGCTATGCAACGCGGCGACCGCGGGCAGCGTCTGGGTCTTCATGCCGGCGTCCGAGCCCGAGCTGCGGGCGCTGCTGATCGTCCTCTACGCCTGGTTCCTGATCGTCCAGTTCGCGGCGGCGACCGAGGCGACCCAGGTGCTTCGAGTCGCGGTCATGCTGGTCCTGGGCTCCTTGACCGCCTGGCTCATCATCGAGCGACCGCCGCATTTCGAGAAGCTCATCCTGTTTCTGCCGCTGTTCGGAGCGACGTTGGTCGCGATCCGACGCTTCGTGCGCGAAGCCGTGGTGAAGGCGACCGCCGCCCAGGCCGCGGCTGACGCTTCGCGACGCGAGCTGGCGGAGGCGCTCGTAAATCTAGAGCGTGAGCGGGACGCGAAGACGCATTTCATCCGCGCCGCCTCGCACGACCTCCAGCAGCCGTTGCAGGCCGCGTCGCTATTTCTTGACCGGATAAGGCTCGGCGCAAGGACTGGCGGACAGGCGTCACTGGGCGGCGTCAAGCGCTCGTTGAGCTTGGCGCGCGAGCTGGTCGACGCGATGCTGCAGCACCTGAAGCTGGAGAGCGGCTCGGTGAGGCCCGATTTCGCCCGCTTCCGGGCCGGCGAACTGTTCGAACGGGTGATGCTGACCCAAGGGCCGGCGGCGGCCGCCGCGCATGTCCGTCTTTCCTTCGTCGGTCGGACTGTGACGCTCCATGCGGACGCGCAACTCCTGGCGCGCGCCGTGGAGAATCTAGTCGCCAACGCCATCCGGCATTCTGGAGGGCGGCGGGTCGTCATCGGCGCCCGCGCTCACGGCGACCACGTGACGATCTGGGTCGTGGACGACGGCCGCGGCCTCGCCCCAGGAGACCAGGCGCGCATCTTCCGTCCGTTCGAACAAGGCGGGCACGTGGGCGTGGCTGGCGGCTTCGGTCTGGGCCTCGCTTCCACCCTGGGCCTCGTCGACGCCATGGCCGGAACGTGCGGCGTGAAACCTGGCGTCACGCGCGGCGCGGCCTTCTACATCCGACTAGCGGCGGATCCCGCCGTGAACGAGGTGAAATGCGCGGCCTGATTTGCGACGATCATCCGCTCATGCGCGAAGCGCTGGTCGCGGCGATACAGGATCGGTGGCCCGACGTAACCCTGGACGAGGCCGGGGACTACCCGACGGCTTGGGCCAAGACCGACGCGCGGCCTGATTTCTGCCTCGTCGATCTCTCCATGCCCGGCGCCGAGCCGCTGGTCGGCATCAACGGCCTGCGCGCACGGATTCCAGACGCCGTGATGCTCGTGGTGACAGGGGTGGAAGACGCGACGCTGCTTGAGGCGGTGCAGGCGTGCGGTGTCGCGGGCGTCTATTCCAAGAACGCGGAGGCGGCCGTCCTCATGGAGGCGGTCCGAACGCGCATCCCGGGTCTACAGGCGCTGGAGGCCAAACGGCTGCCGCCCCGCCAGCAGCAGGTGCTTCAACTGCTTGCCGAGGGAATGACCAACAAGGAGATCGGTCGGCATCTCGGCATCTCCCCGGCCACGGTGAAGATCCACGTGGCGCGGCTGACGAGTTGGCTGGGCGCCGTCAACCGGACCGATGCGGTCGTACGGGCCAAGGGCGCGCGGATCATCTGACCCGCCCCGGAGCGCGTCGTGACGGCCAGGCCTAGCGCCCGAGGCGTTCGGCGTGGCGCTTGAGGCTCCGGGTCATGTGCAGGCGGGCGGCGGCCGCGGCGGCCTTGGGGTCACTCTTCTCGACCGCCTTATAGATCGCCTCGTGCTCCTTCCAGATGCCGCGCAGATAGTCGCGGTGAGCCGTCTCGTCGCGCCCGGCCAGATAGACCGTGCGCGGCGGCACCAGGCGCACGCCCAGAAAGTCGATGAAGCGCTCGAAGTACTGATTGCCCGTGGCGCGGGCGAGGGACCGGTGGAAGGCGACGTCGGCGTCGACGGTTTCGTCGACGGCAGGGGCCTCGGGTGACATCGCCATGAGATAGTCGTGCAGCGCCTCAAGATCGGCGGGGCTGCGGCGCTCGGCCGCCAGGGCGGCCATCTCGGCCTCGATGGCCACGCGCATCTCCAGCAGCTTCATCACGTCCTCGAGGGCCGACAGCTCATCGGGGGTGACTTGGAAGGCCTCATAGCGCGGTCCTTCTGCGACGAAGACGCCGGAGCCCTGCTTGGGCACCGTCAGCCCATGGGCGGTGAGCCGAGCCACGGCCTCGCGCACGACCGTGCGGCTGACCGCGAGTTCGGCCGACAACACCTTCTCGGTCGGCAGCCGTTCGCCTGGCACGAGCCGGCCGCTGCGGATCTGGCCCGCGAAGTCGTCGAAGATCTCATCGACGAGCGAACGTCGGCGGGCGACGGCCATGAAGACTCCTTACTGTTGCGAAGAGTCTAGAGCTTGGCCCGACCCGCTTCAATCAGCTTAAGCGCCCGGGGGCTCGACGTCGGTCAAAATTCATCATATGACCGGGTCACATAATAAATAACGGCGTGTGCCGAAGGAGGGGAAACTACGATGCGAGGGCGCCAGAGGCGCGCTCGCGGCGCTGCGAGGTAAGGACCGCCGCGCCCACCAAGCCCAACCCAGAACGAGCCTGGCGTCCCAGCCAGCACGACCCCCGCGCAGGGGCCGCGAGTGGAGCGGTTTGTCGAAGTTTCGGAGCGGTAAGGGCTCCGTACCTGGGAGGAATACCATCGTGAGCTATCGTCAACGCCCGTTTGGGCGATCGCGTCGTCGTGCCTTGTTGTCGGCCAGCGCGTTCTGCGCCGTCATCGGATTGGGCGCGCCGGCCCTGGCCCAAAGCGGCCCTCAAAGCACCGGCAAGGCCGACTCCACCGAGGTCGGCGAAGTCGTCGTCACCGGCTTCCGCAACAGCCTCGCCAAGGCGTTGAACACCAAGCGTGAAAGCTCGGTGGCCGTCGACGCCATCCTGGCCGAGGACATCGGCAAGTTCCCCGACCTCAATCTGTCCGAGTCGATCCAGCGCATTCCGGGCGTGGCCCTGGCGCGCGATGGCGGCGAAGGGCGGCAGATCGCGGTGCGCGGCCTGGGCGCAACCTTCACCCGCGTGCGGATCAACGGCATGGAGGCCCTGGCCAGCACCGGCGGGGCCGACAGCTCGGGCGGCGCCAACCGCAGCCGCTCGTTCGACTTCAACGTCTTCGCCTCGGATCTCTTCAGCTCGATCAAGGTGGCCAAGACCGCCGAGGCGGCGCAGGAGGAAGGCTCACTGGGCGCCACGGTCGATCTGCAGGCGGGCCGGCCGTTCGACACCAGCGCCGACTTCCGCTTCGCCGCCTCGGCCCAGGCCTCCTACAACGACCTGTCGCGCAAGACCGGTCCGCGCCTGGCCGGCCTGATCTCCAAGACCTTCATGGACGGCAAGCTGGGCGTGCTGGTTTCCGGCGCCTATTCGCAGCGCGACACCATTGAGGAAGGCTCCAGCACCGTTCGTTGGGGCAGCAACATCGGCAACTTCAATCCGGGCTTCGAGTCCGCCCCGGTGGGTGGCCCGACCCTGGCCCAGTTGAACAACGCCTTCCACCCGCGCTTCCCGCGCTACGACCACTTCGACAACCACGGTGAGCGGATCGGCCTGACTGGCTCGATCCAGTGGAAGCCCAGCGACAAGACGCTGGTTTCGCTGGACGCTCTCTATGCCGACTTCAAGGCGACGCGCCGCGAGTACTATCTCGAAGCGCCGTCCTTCAGCACCGGCGGGGCGTGCACCGCGGCCAACAAGGCCACCAACTGCGGCGTCGCCGACTTCAACGTCGTCTCGGCCACGATCGACAGCAACAACGTGCTGACCAAGGGCGTTTTCAACGACGTCGACCTGCGGATGGAGCACCGCTTCGACCGGTTGGACACCAAGTTCAAGCAGGTGACCCTGCAGGTCGATCATGAGTTCAGCGACAAGCTGAGCGCCGCGATGCACCTGGGCCACTCGAGCTCGTTCCACGACAACCCATTCCAGTCGACCCTGACCTTCGACAAGTTCAACATCCAGGGCTACGGCTATGACTATACGGACAATCGCCACCCGGCCCTGACCTATGGAACGGTGGATCTGACCGATCCGTCGGGCTGGGTCCTGCGCGAGCTGCGGGCCCGTCAGATCACGGCGGGCAACAAGTACGACAGCGCCAAGGTCTCGGCGAAATACGCCTGGTCCGACGGACTGAAGTTCAGCGCCGGCCTCGACTACAAGAAGTACAAGTTCATCACGACGGAGCTCCGCCGTGTTGACGCCGCCGGCTCGACGGCCAATGTCGAGGTGTTCACGGCCGCTCAGGTGGCGCAGCTGAACGCCATCGCGCCCCTGTCCTCGTACAGCATGATCGCCAAGCTGAACGGCAAGGGCCTGGGCATCCCGGCCGGAACGCCGAAGGCCTGGGTCATTCCGGACCTGATGAAGGCCTACACGCTGTTCAACATCAACGACCAGACCGCCCTGGGCGGGCTGTTCAAGATGGGGACCGCGCCCGCCCTGACCAACAACAAGGGCGTGGTCGAGGAGGACAAGGGCGCCTTCCTGCAGGCCGACTTCCGCACCGACGCCCTGGGCATTCCGGTGCGCGGCAATGTCGGTGTGCGCTATGTGCAGACACAGCAGCAGTCGTCGGGCTACGCCTATGTCGGCGGCCAAGTGACGCCGATCACGGCCGAGCGGAAATATTCCGACACCCTGCCCAGCCTGAACCTGGTGGCAGAGCCGACCGAGAGTCTGCTGATCCGCTTCGGCGCCAGCAAGGTGATGGCGCGGCCTGAACTGGTGAACATCTCGCCAGGGGCCAGCTTCAACGTCGCCGGCTCGACCCGTTCGGTGACGGCCGGCAACCCGAGTCTCGACCCGATCCGGGCCACGAACTACGACCTGGCGGCGGAGTGGTACTTCCAGCCCGGCTCGCTGCTGTCGGTGGCCCTGTTCAAGAAGAAGATCTCCAGCTTCGTCCAGGTCGTGACCACCAACCAGCCCTATCAGGGCAATCCGTTCGGCCTGCCCGACAGCGCGGCGCTCGCCGCGTGCGGCAACCAGACGACGGACTGCAATGTCACCACCACGACCTGGGCCTTCGCGGCCCCGACATCGACGCCGGGCGGCGACCTGAAGGGCTTCGAGGTCAACTACCAGCAGGCGTTCAAATTCCTGCCGGGGTTGCTGGGCAATACGGGGGTGCTGCTGAACTACACCAGCGTAATGGCCAAGGTGAACTACGTGAACGGGGCGGGGGTGACGGTCGCGCGCCAGAACCTGACCAACCTCTCGCCGCACTCGTACAACGCCACGCTCTACTACGAGGACAGCCGGATCAGCACCCGGGTCTCGGCCGCCTGGCGCAGCCGCTACCTGACCGCCGTGCCCGGCGCCGACAACACAGCCGTCACGCCGATCCCGTTCCAGGGCACGAACGAGACGCTGAACGTCGACGCCTCGCTGCAGTACACGATCAACCCGCGCTTGAAGCTGTCGATCGAGGGCATCAACCTCACCGATCAGTTCCAGGACCAGTTCATCGGGCCGCAGAACATGGAGTCCGTCTACCACCACACCGGCCGCGAGTTCGTGGTCGGGGTCCGGTACACGTTCTAGCCCTGTAGGAAACCTCTCAAGGGCGTCGTGGTCCTCCCCGCGACGCCCGCTTTTTCCGCGCCCGTTAGGATCATCGTCCGGGTGCGCGAACTGTCGCCAAGGGTTCACGTTTGCGCGCTAGGTCGGCGGTTTCGGTTTCAGTCGCCGCTTGAGTTCCCGATGAAGACGCGTTCCTCGCTGCTGTTCTTGCTCGCCGCCGCCGTCGTCGCGATGGGCTCACCCGCGGTCGCCGCGTCGCTCGGTCGCCTGCCCCTCAAGCAGAGCGGCGGCGCATGGCCCTCGGGCCATGTCCAAGGCGTCGCCATCGATGTGCGGGGCGGCTACATCTACTACTCGTTCACCAACCTGCTGGCGAAATACGACTTCGAGGGAAACCTGGTCGGGACCCTGGTTGGCTGGACGGGGCACCTTGGCGACCTGGATTTCAATCCGGACGACGGCAAGGTGTATGGCTCCCTCGAGTACAAGAAGGACAAAGCCTTCTACATCGCGGTGATCGACGTGGCGCTGCTCGATCGCGTGGATGTCGAGGCCAGCAAGTCGGACATCTTCCGCACCGTCTATCTGTCCGAGGTCGCGAGCGACTACACCGCCGACGTCAATGGCGACGGCCAGTTCGAGGGGGATGACGGCAAGTTCCGGAACGACGTCGCGGCCTCGCCGGATCATCGCTACGGGTGCTCCGGCATCGACGGCGTCAGTTTCGGTCCGGCCTTTGGGCGGACCGATGGGCCGCGCTACCTGACCGTCGCCTATGGGATTTATGGCAATGTCGAACGTGCTGACAACGACCATCAGGTCCTGCTGCAGTACGACATCAGCGACTGGGCGCGCTACGCCAGCCCGCTGACCGAGGCCGCGCCGCACCACAACGGTCCGGCAGCCCCGCGCGGTAAGTATTTCGTCCGCACGGGCAACACCCATTACGGCGTGCAGAACCTGGCCTATGACGAGGCTCAGCGGCGTTGGCTCCTGGGTGTCTACTCGGGCAAGAAGCCGGCCTTTCCAAACTATCGGCTGTTCGCCGTCGAGGCGCGCGACAAGCCAAAGCTGACCGACCTCGTCGGCGTGCCCGACGCCGGAGGCGAAGGGTGGGAGAGGGGGCAGCTGCTTCCCTTGGCGGATGACGGCCTGAAGGATGCCGCCACCGGCGTCCGGGGTTGGAACCAGAAGGCCGATGTCGGCCTCCAACCCGTCGGTCACGGGCTCTTCTACCTGGTCGAGAACGGCAAGCGCGAAGGCCTGCAGACCGGTGACCTGGCGCTCATGCGCTGGACCGGGGATACGCGAGCGCCGTTCGCGCCGGCGAGCGCAGAGGATCTGCGCGGCCTCGCCCATTAATCGGAAGGGCCCGCGACCCAGGGCCTGACTGTCACAAATGACGGCTAGGCAGGTCCGCAAGCGTCGGCGGCGGCGCGATGTCCAACCAGCGGGTCAGAGATGAGCGGCGTCGACAGGGAAAGGCAGCTTTGGTTCCTGCGAAACATCCTTCCGCACGAACCCGCGCTCAGGGGCTGGCTCTCGCGGAGCACCTCGTCGGGCGTTGAACCCGACGACGTGATCCAGGAGGCCTATACGATCCTGGCCGAGCTGGAGAGCGTGGAGGGCATTCGCCATCCGCGCGCCTATCTGTTCCAGGTCGCGCGCTCGATCGTGGTGCGGCACGTGCGACGGGCTCGCATCGTCTCGATCAACGCCGTCGATGATCTCGAGCGGCTCGAACATGCCGACGAGGGGGCTTCCCCCGAGCAATACGCGATCGACCGTGATGAGTTGCGCCATGTCGCCCGGGCGATCGCGGCGATGCCGGCCAAGACCCGGCAGGCCTTCATCCTGCGAAGAGTTCGAAGTTTGTCGCAACGCGAGGTCGCCGCCCGGATGCGCATATCCGAAAATACGGTCGAAACCCACATCTCCCGAGGCGTCCTTTTCTTGATTGATTGGTTCGGTCGTGGCGGAAACAAGCGGTCCCAAACCTCTAGGAAGACGGAAGCAGAGATTGCCGCGCTAGATGCCCGAACGAGAATCCAGTCGAGACATTGATCAGGCGGCGTCCATCTGGACGGCGCGGCTGGACCGTGGGCCCCTGGCGCCGGAGGCGGAAGAGGCGCTTCAAGCCTGGCTGAAGGGGGATCCACGTCGGAAGGGCGCGTTGCTGCGCGCCCAGGCGCTGGCGATGATGAGCGAGTCCGCCCAGGCGCTGGGCCTCGATTTCGACCCGACCGCCTTCCAAGAGCCAAAGCGTGCGTTCGTGGGCCTGTCGCGCCGGCAGGCGCTGACCTGGGCGGGCGGCGGCGCAGCCACGGCCATCGTGGCGGCCCTCGGAGTCGGCGTGTCGACGGCCGGCGCCGTGACCAGCACGGGTCGCGGGGAGATCCGCCTGGCGCCGCTCAAGGACGGCTCGACCGTCCTGCTGAATACGGAAAGCAGCATCCGTGTCCGCTACGATCGGGGCGAGCGCCTCGTCACTCTGCTGAAGGGCGAGGCCTATTTCTCGGTGGCGCGCGACGAGGGGCGGCCCTTTGTCGTCGAGGTAGATGGCCGCCGGCTGCGAACGACGCAGGCGGGCTTTAGGGTTCGCAAGCTGGACGCCGTTCCCGTCGACATTCTGGTGCAGTGGGGGCGGATCGACATCGCCGCCCCGAACGCCAGGAGCTTCACCAAGGTCGTGGCGCTCTCCGCCAATACGCGACTGGCCTTGGCGGGGGCTGTCGAACGTCCGCGGCCCGTCGGGCCGGACGCCGTCACGCGCGACCTGGCCTGGCGCGAAGGCAAGCTGGCCTTCGAGGGCGAGACGCTGAAACAGGCGGCGGAGGCCTTCGCGCGCTACAGCGACACTCGGATCGAGGTCCCTGACGCGGCCTTGGCGCGCGAGCCCGTGACCGGCCTCTTCGCCGCCAATGACCCGGTGGGGTTCAGCCACGCCGTCGCGCGCGTGTTCGACGCTAGGCTCGAGCAGCGTGGCGACGAGGTCATCCTGACCCGGGCCGCGACGACGCCGCACCAATAAAGTTTTGTGACTGATAGCGGAACCAATCGGCCGACGGCTCTCAACCGTGAACGTCGCGACTGAGCGACGATTGGGGTTCGTCAGCCAATGTATTCTCGCCATTCCATCCTCGCCTGTGGCGCCTCCATAGCCGTGCTCGCGATCGCCGCGCCGGCCCTCGCGCAGGAACGTGTCTTCGACATTCCGGCCCAATCGGCCGTTCGCGCCATTCCCGAACTGGCCCGCCAAGGGCAGGTGCAAATCGTGGCCCCGGCTCGAAACCTGGAAGGCGTCCAGACCCAGGCGGTGAAGGGCACGATGGACGTTCGGACCGCGCTGCGTCGCCTGATTGCAGGCACGCCGCTACAGATCGACTCCGATGACGGCCAGGTGATCACGCTGCGGTCGTCGGCCTCGAACCTGGCGCGGCCCCAAGCCGGCGTTGGCGCGGGCGTCGTACGCGGGCGGATCTTCAACACCGCGACCAACGAGTTCGTGCGTAACGCCGAGATCCGTGCCGAGGGCACGAAGATCGTCGTCTATTCCGAAGACGGCGGCGACTTTCGACTGACCGGTGTGCCGGCCGGCGACGTCACCGTCATCGTCAAATACACCGGCCTGCAGGAGTCGCGGCAGGTCGTGACGGTCGCTCCGGGCCAGGTGGCGACGGTCGAGTTTTCGCTGCAGGCTCCGTCCTATGCGGCCTCGGCGGATGGCGTCGAGGCGGTGACGATCACCGCCAAGCGCGAGGGCCAAGCCAGCGCCATCATGGAGCGTCGCGCCTCGACGAATGCCAAGAACGTCGTCGCCGCCGACAACTTCGGCGCCCTCACCATGGGCGACGTGGGCGAGTTCATGAAGAACATGCCGGGCATCTCGCTCGACTATACCGAGGTGGACGCCACAGCGGTCCGCATCGGCGGTCTGGATCCGAAATACTCGACCTTCACCACCGACGGCGCACGCATGGCGACGGCCACATCCAACAACAACAATGGCCGCCAGAACTCGTTCGAGCAGATGTCGATCACCGGCGTCGACTCGATCGAACTGAACAACACGCTGCAGGCCAGCATGGACGCCGACTCCCCCGGCGGCGCGATCAACCTGCGCAGCAAGTACGCCTTCCAGCGCAACAGCCGCCTGCTGCGCTTCCAGTTCGGCGGCGTCGGAACCTCGGATTCCGGCTTCTCGAAAGCCTACATGCCGGACGACAAGAAGCACGCCCGGATCTTCCCCTCGGCCCAGATCGGCTATGCCGACGTCTTCCTGGACGGTCGTCTCGGGATCGCGTTCAACGCCAGCTACAACGCCAACTACGTCCAGCAGGACCGTATCCAGACCGACTGGTCCTATCTCGCCAGCGGCCGGGTCATCCCGTACCAGGTGATGTGGCGCCCGGGTCCGAAGCTGACGAGCCGTAAGGCCGCCAATCTCAGCGTGGACTACAAGATCACCGACCAGCTGGCGCTGTCCTTGCGCAGCACCTACTCGTTCTATGACGTCGAGTATTTCAACCAATATACCTACCTGATCTTCGGCACGACGACGGCCTCGCAGACCACGGCCGACTCCACGCCGA
This sequence comes from Caulobacter sp. GW821-FHT11E10, assembly GCF_058808375.1. Taxonomy (NCBI): domain Bacteria; kingdom Pseudomonadati; phylum Pseudomonadota; class Alphaproteobacteria; order Caulobacterales; family Caulobacteraceae; genus Caulobacter; species Caulobacter sp. GW821-FHT11E10. The sequence goes on along the minus strand of NZ_JBXARP010000004.1, from coordinate 134,495 downwards.
CCCACATCGTCGTCAACCCGAACGGGACCAATACCCGCCTGCACACCCAGTATTCGCACCGCTACGCGGGCACGCCTTCTTGGCTGTTCGCGCCGAAGCTCGAATACCGCGGCGACACCTGGGAGGCCGTGCTGCGCGGCAGCTATTCCAGCTCGGAGTTCAATTTCCGGGACAACAGCAAGGGCTTCTTTCAGCGGACGGACGACTACCTGACCCGCATCGGCTTCACGCTGGACCGCGCGTCGGAGGACTCCAACGAATGGACGCTGAAACAGACCGCCGGCCGCTCGTGGAGCGATCCGACCAGCTTCAATCGCGACGACGACATCGGCAACAACATCCGCACGTCCGAGTCCGACGCCGCCAACCAGATGTATGGTCTGAATTTCGACCTGAAGAAGAAGCTCGACCTTGGCGCCGTTCAGCTCAAGGTGCTGGCCGGCGCGACCTACCGGACCAACGTCTGGAAGACCAATGAAGGCTCGTTCCAGCAGTTCCAGTACGTCGGCCCCACGGGCGACCTGACCCAGAAGGCTCCCGAGGCGGTCATCCCCTGGACCAAGGGCTACCAGTTCCAGATCCACGGCTTCGACGCCGGCGATATGAACGACCAGCATTGGCGCGCCGACAGCAACTACGCGACCTACGACATCTACCGGGCGCATCCTGAGTACTTTGTCGCCGACACGGTCGGTAACCTGAAGCGCCGGCTCGACAACAACAAGAAGGTCGGCGAGACGGTCAACGCCGCCTATTTCGAGATCCAGCCGCGCGTCGGCAAGGCCCAGTTCGACCTCGGCCTACGCTATGAGAAGACCGAAACCGACGCCAGGGTCGCGGACATCCGGCCTGCCAAGGAAGTGACCGCCGCGGGTCTGTCGACCAGCACCGTCGCCGGTCTGCTCTATCAGTACCGCTTCGGAACCTATACGACCCGCCACGGCGAGTACGACGACTGGTTCCTCAGCGGCGGGGCCAAGTATGACTTCACCAAGAAGCTGGTCGGTCAGCTGGCCTTCAGCCAGTCGATCCTGCGTCCCGACTACGGCAATCTGGGCGGGGTGGTCGCGGTCGACGACAACAGTCTGTTCGTCACCGTGCCGAACCCCCTGCTGAAGCCCGAGCACTCGACCAAGTACTATGCCGGCCTGCAGTATTTCCTCGAACCGTCGGGCGTGATCGGCCTTTCGGTCTACAAGCTCGACGTGAAGGACATGCAGGTGACGGGGATCACGGTCGATCCCGAAGACGTCGGCTATAACCCCGGCGACTATGCCGGCTACACTTTCCGCAGCGCTCAGAACCTGCCGGGGACCAACACCAACAAGGGCGTCACCCTCGAATACGACCAGCAGCTGACCTTCCTGCCCGGCGCGCTGCGGGGCCTCGGTCTGCGGGGCTCGATCACCAAGATCGACGCCAATGGCGAGCGCGTGAACATGCCCAAGACGGCGGCCAATTGGGGCGTTCGCTACAGCTACGGCAAGTTCGACTTTCAGCTGACCGGCAACGCGCAGGGCAAGTATCGCACCAGCGCCCTGAGCAACACGCCCACGACCGCCAACAACGGCATCCTTTATCACGCGCCGCGCGAGCTCTGGAACGTCAGCGCCAGCTACAAGCTCGGCAAGCGGTTCGAGGTCATGCTGGCCGGGCGCAACATCTTCAACGCGCCGGACGTCATCTACTCGAACGTCCGCACCCGGGTGCAGCAGTACAGCATCTACGGCTCGATGTGGAACATCGGCGTCAAGGGCACCTTCTAGGCCATCCCCCCGACTGCGGCCGCGTCGTTCCGGCGACGCGGCCGTGTTTTTCCGGCCTCCCGTCGAGCGCATCGCCTCCGGGAGCGTGATCTCAATCATCGCGGAGTACGCGTCGTGGCCTTGAACATCGATCGCCGGAGCCTGGTCCTGGGCGGAGCCCTGGGCCTGGCCGCCCTCCTGCGCCCGGCGGGCCGTAGCCTCGCCGCCGAACTGCTCGGCGCCACGGGCTTCACGCACAACGTGGCCAGCGGCGAACCCGGCACGGACTCCATGCTGCTGTGGACCCGCTATGTCCCGGCGACCGACCACAACACGATCCGTCTGGAGGTCGAGGCGGCGCTGGATCCGAGCTTCTCGAAGGTCGTGTCGGGCGGCAGCGTCCGCACCGGCGCCTATCGCGACTGGACAGTGAAGTTCACCGTGCAGGGCCTGAAGCCGGGCACGGTCTACTGGTATCGTTTCGTGGCGCCGGATGGCGGCAAGTCGCCGGTCGGCCGCACCAAGACCCTGCCCGAGGGCGACGTCGCCCGGTTCGGGCTCGGCGTCTTCTCCTGCTCGAATCTGCCCTATGGCTGGTTCAACGCCTACGGTCATGCGGCCGCGCGCCCGGACCTGGATCTGTGGCTGCACACGGGCGACTACATCTATGAATATGGCGCCGCGTCGGTTCGCGAGGGCGATGGGGTCGAGGGCAGGGCGCTGGAGCCGGCCAACGAGATCCTGAGCCTCGCCGACTATCGCCTGCGGTTCGCCTGCTATCGGGCCGATCCCGACCTTCAACGCCTGCACCAGATGGCGCCGATGGTGGCGCTGTGGGACGATCACGAGTCCGCCAACGACAGCTGGGAGGGCGGGGCGCAGAACCACCAGGTGGCGACCGAGGGCGACTGGATTGTCCGCAAGGCCGCGGCCATGCAGGTCTATCGCGAATGGATGCCGGTCTCCGACGAGCCCTGGAAGGCCTATCCGGTCGGAACGCTGGCGACGCTCTATCGAACGGAATCGCGTCTGCTGGGGCGCACCCGCCCCGCCGACATCGCTTCAGCCTTTCGGGCGCCGAACCCCGACGCTGCGCTGAAGGCCTTCCGCGACGGACCGTGGCGAGACTCCTCGGCGACCATGCTCGGTTCGACCCAGGAGGGCTGGCTGGCGCACGCGCTGACGACCAATGCCCGTTCGACGGCCTGGCAGATGGTCGGCATGGGCACGATCATGGGCCGGACGGTAATGCCGCGGGACGCCGTCGGCTGGCTGCGCCCCGAGACAGCCGAGCGCAAGGTGAACGGCTACCGCAACAACGCGCGCGCCGCCCAACTGGGCTTGCCGATGTGGATGGACCGCTGGGACGGCTATCCGGAGGCCCGCTCGCGGCTGCTCAAGTCGGCCCAGCAGGCTGACGCAGATCTCGTCATGCTGTCCGGCGACAGCCACAACGCCTGGGCCTATGGGTTGATGGAGGATGGTCGTCCCGCCGGCGTCGAGTTCGCGGGGCAGGGCGTCACCTCGGGCGGCATGGAAGGCGACATGGCGGCCGACCCCAAGCTGGTCGCCAAGGGCTTCATGGCCGCCAATCCCGAGCTGAAATGGGCGGACACCAGCCAGCGCGGCTACCTCATGGTCGAGATCACGCCCCAGCGGGTGACCGGCGAGTGGCTTTTCCTGCAGACGATCAGGGCTCGCACGACCGCTCTGGCGGGATCGCACCAGATGCGCGTCGAGCGCCGTCGGCGGGTGTTCGCGGGCTAGGCGGCCGCGCCGGGTTAATGATTTTCGAAAATGATTAACCGCGAACCTTGGCTGTTCCTTAGGGCCTGGCTGCGAAAAGCCTCACATCAAGTGTCGTCCACCAAGGGAATGGGCCATGAAATATCCGATCGCGATCGCCGCGGCTTTCGCCGGCAGCCTCATCATCGCTCAAGCCGCTTCGGCCGCTGGCGGTTTCGAAGACCAGATGGGCCGTTGCCTGCAGCAATACGCGAACACCCGCGACGCCGCTCAGGTCATGCTTGAGTGCAACGCCGACGGCGGCAAGCTGTCGGACTGCAAGGTCATCGACAACAGCGCGGCCGGCAAGGGCTTCGACAAGGCCGCCATGTGCATCGCCGAAAAGCTCCCGATGGGCGCCAAGACCGGCGCGGTGAAGGTTCCCTTCCGCTTCCCGGGCGGCGCGTAAGCTTTAGCGCTCACGCAGCCTAAAAACGCCTCCGCTGATCCGTCAGCGGAGGCTTTTTTGTTTCTAGACCGGCTCACTCGCCCCGAAGAACCGGCGCGGGGCGCTGCGACAGGGCCAGGCCGGCCGCGATCAGCCCGCCGGCGGTGGACAGCAAGGCCGCGCCGACCAACAGGATCACGACCCCGCCCCAGTCGACGCTCCAGCTGGCCTCGAAGACCTTGACCACCACGGGCCAGGCGGCGGCGAAACCCAGCAGGACGCCGGCCGCGCCGGCGATCAGCCCCACCGCGCCGTACTCGACGAGGTAGGCGACCAGGATCTGGGTGCGGGTCGCGCCCAGCACCTTCAGCGTGGCGGCTTCGCGCGCACGAGCCCGTGCGCCGGCGGCGATAGCGCCAGCCAGCACCAGCAGACCAGCGAGCCCCGCTACAGCGGCCGCGCCTCGGACCGCCAACGCCAGGCGGTCGAACAGGGCCGCGGCCGCGTCGAGCTGCTCGCGCACGCTGATGACATTGACGCCCGGAAATCGCTCGCCAAGCCGGCGCGTCAAGGTCGCTTCACGGGCGCGATCCAGACGGGCGATGGCCACGCTGCGGAGCTCGGCCCCTTCCAGTGTCGATGGATTGAAGATCAGGGCGAAGTTCGGTCCGAACCCGCCGAAGTCGACCTTTCGCAGCACGCCGATCCGCGCTTCGATCTCGCGACCCAGAACCTGGACGGTGATCGCGTCTCCGATCTTCAGGCCGGCCGCCTCGGCGATCTCGACATTCATGGCGACGAGCGGCGGGCCGGCATAGGTCGGGCTCCACCATTGTCCGGCGACGACGCCCGCGTTCCGGGGCTGGCGCGCGAACAGCGACAGGCTGATGTCATTGTCGAACGCCCATCGTTCCGATGGCTTGATCGTCTTGGCGTCGACCGGCTTGCCCTTCACGGCGACGATCCGGCCGGTGGCGAACGGCATGCGCAGATAGGTCTCTTCGGTTTGCGGACCGGCGACCTCGGCGACCGTGGCGTCGAAGGCGGCGGCCCGGTCGGCGGGGATCTCGGTGAACACCATCGCCGGGGCCGAGCGGGGCGCGACGTCGCTGACCTGGGCCAGCAGCGCCGATTGGATCAGCACCACGCAGGCCAGCAGCGCGACGCCGAGGCCGATGGCGGGGCTGGCGGTGCGCGCGGCCGATCCTGGACCGGCGAGATTGGCCAGGCCCAGCTTGACGGGCCCACGCGTCAGCCTTCGCGTCTGACCGGCGCCCCAGGCCGCTGCCCGACCGAGCGCCGAGAGTAGGCCAAAGGCGATGGCGACGCCCGCGATCATGATCGCGGCCGCCATGGGCGTGGGGGCTGTGACGACCGCGAGGGCCGCGAGCCCCGCGCCCGCGATGACGGCGCCGATCGTCTCCAATCCCAGGGGCAGGCGGGCGCGAGGAGCTCGACGAAACAGGGCCGAAGGCGGCGTGCTGCGCGCACGGGCCAGCGGGAGCAGCGAAAAGGCCATGGCCGCGAGGACGCCGAACAGGCCGGCCTTCGCCAGCGGCCAGGGATAGACCTTGAACAGCGCCGGGATGGGCAGGGACGAGCCGACCAGTTGTCCCAGGGCCAGCGGCGCACCGGCTCCAATCGCCAGCCCGATCGCCACGCCGAAGGACGCCAGTACGCCGATCTGGATCAGGTGCAGGTCGCGGATCAGCCCGCTCTCCGCGCCCAGCGCCTTGAGGACCGCGATCGACGGCTCGCGGGTCGACAGATAGGCCGACACCGCGCCCGCGACACCCAAGCCGCCCGCCACCAGCGAGGCCAGGCCGATGAAGCCGAGGAAGTATTCCAACTGATCGATCAGGCGACGAGCGCCCGGCGCGGCGTCCAGGCGGTCGCGCACGCGGAAGTGCGCTTCCGGGAACGCCGTCTGCATCGCCCGCCCCGTGGCGCGGGGGTCCTGGTTGGCCGGCAGCGCCACCCGGACGGTGCGGCTGGACAGGCCGCCGGGCGCGAGCAGCCCTGACCGCTCGAGAACCTCGCGCCGCACCAGCACGCGCGGCGCCAGCGAGAAGCCACGGGACAGGCCGTCGGGCTCGCCCAGCAGCCGGGCCCGCACGACCAGGGTCATGGAACCGGCTTCGAACCGGTCGCCGACCTTCAGGTGGAGACGATCCATCAAGGCCGGTTCGACCGCGGCGCCGGGCAGGCTATCGTGCTCGGCCAGGGCGGTGGCCAGGTTCGGCGCACCGTCCAGCTTCACGACCCCCGCGAGCGGGAAGCGGTCGTCCACGCCGCGCAGGCTGACCAAGCGGCGATCGCCGCCGGGCGCCTGGGCCATGGCGCGGGCCCCGGCGGCGTAGGTCGTCACGCCCAGGCGATCGATGGCGGCGCGCTCCTTGTCGGTGAAGTCACGGTTTTCAATGGAGAAGGAGAGATCGCCACCCAGGATCTCGCGCGCCTGGCTGGCGAGACCCTGGCGGAAGGCCTCGGCGGTAGAGCCAGCGGCGGCGATGGCGGCCACGCCCAGCGCCAGGCAGGCGAGGAAGATGCGGAATCCCCGCACGCCCGAGCGCAACTCGCGGGCGGCCAGTCGGAAGGCCAAATGGAAGGCGGGCGGCGCCATGCTCAAGCCTGGATCCGGCCGTCGGCCATGCGCACGATACGATCGGCGCGCGTGGCCAGGCTCGGGTCGTGGGTGACCATGACCAGGGCCGATCCAACCTCGGCGACGAGGTTGAACATCAGATCGGCCACCGAGGCGGCGTTGGCGCTGTCCAGATTCCCGGTCGGCTCGTCGGCGAACAACAGGGCGGGGCGCGCGGCCAGGGCGCGGGCGAGGGCCACGCGTTGCTGCTCGCCGCCCGACAGCTGATGAGGATAGTGCGTGAGGCGCTCGGAGAGTCCGACCCGTCCCAGCCAATCGCGCGCGATCGTGATGGCGTCGCGGGTTCCGGCGATCTCCAGCGGCGTGGCGACGTTCTCCTCGGCCGTCATGTTGGGCAGTAGATGGAAGGCCTGGAAGACCAGGGCCGCGCGACCGCGTCGCAAGCGGGCCCGACCGTTCTCGTCCAGCTTGCCTAGGTCCTGGCCGAACAGGCGTACGGTGCCGGAGGTGGGCTCCTCCAGTCCCGCGCCGACCGCGATCAGGGACGACTTGCCCGATCCCGACGGACCGACCACCGCGACGCGCTCTCCCGGTTCAACCACGAGATCCACGCCGCGAAGGATGTTCACGGGGCCGGCGGACGAGGGCAGGGTCAGGGTGACGGCGTGGAGAACCAAGGGGGCGGCGGGCTGGGCGTCGTCGGTCATGGTTCTTCCTGAATCGCCGACCATTGTCGCGGCGGCAGCTAGACTACATAGGAAGGCATGAGCCAGACCGCACAGCGTTTTCCGAGCCGTCGCCGAATTTTGGTGAGCCTTGGTCTGTTGTCCCTGACCGGCGCGGCTCCAAAGCCGCCCGTGGTGACGGTGCTGGGCGATTCCATCACCGCCGGCCTGGGCCTTCCGGCCCGGGACGCCATGCCCGCCCAGTTGCAGACGGCCCTGGCGCGACAAGGCGTGTCGGCGATCGTGCGGGCCGCTGGCGTCTCGGGTGACACCAGCGGCGGCGGGTTGGCGCGGGTCGGTTTCAGCGTCGCCGTCGACACCCGGCTTTGCGTGGTGGCGCTAGGTGGGAACGATCTTCTACAGGGCGTCGAGCCGGCCCAGACCAAGGCCAATTTGCGCGGCATCCTCCAGAAGCTGAAGGCCCGGGGCGTTGGCGTGGTCCTGGTGGGCGTCGGGGCGCCCTCGACCATCGGCGCGGCGTACGCCCGGGACTTCAACGGGATCTATACGGCGCTGGCGCGGGAGTTCTCCGCGCCGCTGTATCCCAATATCCTGGCCGGCGTCGGCGGCAACAAGGCCCTGATGCAAGGGGACGGAATCCATCCCAACGCCGCCGGCGCCAAACGGATCGGCGAGGCCTTGGCGCCGCTGGTGGCCCGGGCGCTAAAGGGCCGGAAGGCCTGAGACCGACGGGAGGCCGCCCGCCGGTCTCCAGCCCGGTTACTTGGCCACCGAGACCTTGAACACCATGGTGTTCTTGTAGGTCTGGCCGGGATCGAGCCGGACCGGCGCGAATTGCGGCTTGTTCGGCGCGTCCGGGAAGTGTTGCGGCTCCAGCGCGATGCCGTCGCCCTGGCGATAGATCTTGCCGCTTTTGCCGATCACTGTGCCGTCGATGAAATTGCCCGCATAGAACTGGATGCCCGGCTCGGCCGAGAGGATCTCCAGGACCCGGCCGCTTTTGGGATCTTCCAGGCGCGCGGCCAGACGCAGGTCGCCGCCAAACTTGCCGTTCAGGACGTAGTTGTGGTCGTAGCCCCGGCCGATGACCATCTGCGGGTCGCGCGCGTCGCGGATGCGCATCCCGACGGCCGTCGGTTTGCGGAAGTCGAAGGCCGTGCCCGCCACCGGGGTGGTGGCGCCGGTGGGGATCAGCTCGCCGTCGACGGGCGAGTAACCGTCGGCGGGAATGGTCAACACATTGCCCATCGCGCCTTCCGCCGCGCCTTCGCCAGCGACGTTGAACAGGGCGTGATTGGTGATGTTGACGATCGTCGGTTTGTCGGTCGTCGCGCCGTAGGTGATGGTCAGCCGGTTCTGTTCATCGAGGGCGTAGGTCGCCGTGGCGGTCAGGGTCCCGGGATAGCCCTCGTCGCCGTCGGGGCTGACATAGCCCATCGTGACCGAGGCGGTCGGACCGGACTTGGTGTCCAGCACCTTCCAGACCACCTTGTCGAAGCCCTTCACGCCGCCGTGCAGGGCGGCGACGCCGTTGTTGTTCAGGGCCAGCTGGTAGGTCTTGCCGTCGAGCGAGAAGCGGCCTTTGCCGATGCGATTGGCGAAGCGGCCGACCGTCGCCCCGAAATAGCTGGCGTTCTTGGCGTAGGCGGCGGCGTCGGAGAAGCCGAGGGCGATGTCGGCGCCCTTGCCGTCGCGGCCCGGCGCGATCAGCGACTGCAAGGTCGCGCCGTAGGTGATCACCGTGGCGCTGACGCCGTGGGCGTTGGTGAGGGTGAAGGCCTCGACCGCTTCGCCCGACGGGATCTGGCCGAACGGCTTACGCGACAGCTCGGCGGCGCCCGCGGTCGTCGCGAGCAAGGTGGCCGCGCCGCATAGGGCGATGCTCTTCAGCTTCATGGTCTTCTCCCTCTTGTTGTTCTGTTCTTCTGTTGGGCCGGCCTATTCGACGAAAGGCGGCGCCACCACGCGTTCGCTGAGCAGGAAGGCGTCGGCGACATGGCGTAGCGGGCTGACGTCGACGTCGCTGGCTCCGTCGGCGATCAGCCGAGCGAATTCGTCATAGAGGCCCGGATATTCGCGATCCGGACCTTCCTGGATCAATTGGCCGTCGATGTAGAGCTTGGCGCCGCCGTGGGTCAGCTTCAGCGCGCCGTCGTCGGTGTCGACCTCGATGTCCCAGCTCTGCGGACCGGTCTGCAGAAAGTCCAGCTCGGCGCGGATCGGCGCGCCGGCGGCGTCGCGGAAGTCGAGCTCGGCCTGGATCGGCGATTGGCGGTTCGACGGCACGTGCAGCACGCCGCGCGACAAGAAGAACGGGCGCGGCAGGATGCGGGTGACGATCGACAGGGCGTTGATGGCCGGGTCGAAGACGCCCAGGCCGCCGGCCTCCCAGATCCAGTCCTGGCCGGGATGCCAGACTCGCACGTCTTCCTTCCAGAAGATCCGCACGGCCCGGACGGCGCGGTCCGCCAGCCAGGCGCGCGCGGGTTCGACGCCGACGGCGTGGCGCGAGTGCCAGGTGGCCTGCAGGGTCAGACTCCGCGCGGCGGCGGCCTGACGGAGATCCTCGACCTCGCTGAGCGTCGCGCCCGGCGGCTTTTCCAGCATCACGTGCTTGCCGGCGGCAAGGGCCAGGTGGGCCAAGGCATGGCGCGGCTGCGGCGGCGTGCAGAGCGCGACCGCGTCGATCGCGACGTCGCTGCCCAGCAGGTCGGCGAGGGCCGTGAAATGCGGGACGCCGTCGAGCTCGGCGTTGCGGCTGACCACGGCGGCCAGCGTGAAGCGCGGATCGGCGGCGATGGCCGGCAGATGCTGGTCGCGGGCGATCTTTCCCAAGCCGACCAGGGCGAGGTGGATAGGCGTCACAGCGACTTCACCACGACCGGACGTTCCGTCGCCTGGGCCAGCACATTGCTGACCGGATAGTGGAACGGCGCGGCCTCGATCTCGAAGACGTCCCCGACCTTGGTCTGGAAGCCCGCCGAGAACGACAGGGTGGCGGTGCCGAAGAAGTGGACGTGCACGTCGCCGGGGCGGCGGAACAGGTCGTACTTGAAATGGTGGTGCTCGAGATTGGCGATCGCGTGAGACATGTTCGCTTCGCCGGACAGGAACGGCTGCTCCCAGGCCACCGCGCCGTCGCGGATGATCCGGCTGGAGCCGCGCACATCGGCCGGCAGAGGGCCGGTCAGCAATTCCGGACCCAAGGCCGCGTTGCGCAGCTTCGAGTGGGCCAGCCACAGGTAGTTGCCGCGCTCGATCACGTGGTCGGAGAATTCGTTGGCCAGGCAGAAGCCCAGCCGATGCGGGGTCCCATCCGCGCCGATCAGATAGACGCCGGCGATCTCGGGCTCCTCGCCGCCGTCCTGGGCGAAAGCCGGGGAGGTGAGGGGCTGGCCCGGACCAATCAGCTGCGAACCGTCGCCCTTGTAGAACCATTCCGGCTGCACGCCGGTCTGGCCGTCAGCCGGCTTGCCGCCTTCGACCCCCATCAGGAACATCCGCATGGAGTCGGTCAGCTGCTCTCCGGATTGAGCGGCCTTGTGCATCTTGTCGCGCCCTTCGGCCGAGCCGAGGTGGGTCAAGCCCGTACCGGTCAGCGCCAGGTGGGCGGGATCCGGATGGTCGATCGGCGCCAGCACGCGGCCCTCCGCCAAGGCGGTGGGGATGTCGATCTCCTCGCCCAGCGCGTGGGACTGAGCGGCTTCAGCGAGCGTGGCGCCCACTCTCACGGCGGCCTGGGCCAGATCGTAGAGCGTGTCGGCGACCTCGACCTTGCGGGCGCGCCCCGCGTCGTCCACGGCCGCCAGCTGGCGATCGCCGCGCGAGGTCTTCAACTGAACGAACCGGAACACCACGGCGAACGACCTTTTTGAAGCTGTATAATAGTCTGACAAATAGCGCGGTGGGCCGCGCTGTCAAATCGCGTTTGAGATGGCCGACGGCGAAATCGGGGCCGACGCGTCGCTGTGTCCGGCTGAACGGCCTCAGTGCGCCGATCGCGGGTCGGATTCATCGTACATTTGAGGCGCGGGGGCAGAACTCATGAGTATGCGGTCCCTTGGCGAATTCGCTTGTTCTCCGACAAATGGTCTCGCTAGAGTCGCGGCAGGCTGGTTTCGCGGCCCGGTTTGATCTCGCAGAAGGAGCGAAGGGCGCGTGTCGAAGGCCAAGGAAGCGGGGCGTGGCGCCGAAGGCGAGCGCGATGAAGGCTTCTCCGGCCGAATCCACGGCTCGATCGCCCGCACCCTGGGGATCGCCATTGTCTCCGGCCAGCATCAGCCGGGCGACGTTCTGAACAACGAGATCGACGCCAGCGAGCAACTGCACGTCTCGCGCAGCGCCTATCGTGAAGCCATCCGCATCCTGGCCGCTAAGGGTCTGGTCGAGAGCCGGCCAAAGACTGGCACCCGTGTCAGCCCGCGTTCGCGCTGGAGCCTCCTGGATCCCGAGGTGCTGGCCTGGTTCTTCGCGTCCGAGCCCAGCGAGGACTTCCTCCGGGAGCTCTACGAGTTGCGGATGATCGTCGAGCCCTCGGCCGCGGCCCTGGCCGCCGAGCGCCGGGACGACGCCCAGCTGGAACGGATGCGGGCCGCGCTGGTCACCATGCAGCACGAGACCCTCGCCACCGAGACCGGGCAGGCCGCCGACCGCGACTTCCACGACACGGTGCTGGAGGCGACTCGCAACGCCCCGCTGTTCACCCTGAGCAGCAGCATCGGCGCGGCGGTGCGCTGGACGACGATCTTCAAGCAGCGCGGCGGCGAGTTGGCGCGCGATCCGATGCCGGACCATTGGAAAGTGTTCGACGCCATCGCCGCCGGTCGGGCGGACCAGGCGCGGCAGGCGATGGAGCGGCTGGTCGGCCTGGCACTGGACGATACGCGCGCCGCGATCGAACGCGGCCACCGGCCTGAATCCTAGTCGGCGGACCGTCGCGAACGTTGATATCGGAGAGAATTTCGCTTCCCGCCGCCTCACCACGATGGGGCGGGCGATGATTGACGCTGGGTGCGGCGAGGTATAGTCAGACAAATACTATAAGCGAAGCGGCGAAGGCCCGAGTCCGCGATCTCGCGCCTCGTCTGATGATCGCAGCTTCCACGTCGTCGTCGTCAAGGATTGTCATGAGCGTTACCCCCGTTCCGCCCCGCGCCCTGCGTTCGCGCGCCTGGTTCGACAATCCCGACAATATCGACATGACCGCGCTCTATCTGGAGCGCTACCTGAACTTCGGACTGTCCCTGGAAGAGCTGCAGTCGGGCCGGCCGATCATCGGCATCGCCCAGACCGGCTCGGACCTGTCGCCCTGCAACCGCCACCATCTGGTCCTGGCCGAACGCGTGCGTGAGGGCATCCGCAGCGCCGGCGGGATCGTGCTGGAGTTTCCGGTCCACCCGATCCAGGAGACCGGCAAGCGCCCCACGGCGGGCCTGGATCGCAATCTTTCGTACCTCGGCCTGGTCGAGCTGCTCTACGGCTATCCGCTGGACGGCGTGGTGCTGACCATTGGTTGCGACAAGACCACGCCGGCCTGCCTGATGGCGGCGGCGACGGTGAACATCCCGGCCATCGCCCTGTCGGTCGGCCCGATGCTGAACGGCTGGCACAAGGGCCAGCGCACCGGTTCGGGCACCATTGTCTGGAAGGCTCGCGAGCTGCTGGCGGGCGGCGAGATCGACAATGCCGGCTTCATCAAGCTGGTGGCCAGTTCGGCCCCGTCGACCGGCTACTGCAACACCATGGGCACGGCCACGACCATGAACTCGCTGACCGAAGCCCTGGGCATGTCGTTGCCCGGCTCGGCCGCGATCCCGGCGCCGTATCGCGACCGCCAGGAGAACGCCTACCGGACGGGCCTGCGCATCGTCGACATGGTGCATGAAGACCTGAAGCCCTCGGACATTCTGAGCCGGGAGGCCTTCCTGAACGCCGTCGTCGTCAATTCGGCGATCGGCGGTTCGACCAACGCTCCGATCCATCTGAACGCCTTGGCGCGCCACGTCGGGGTCGAGCTTTCGATCGACGACTGGCAGCAGAAGGGCGAGCACGTGCCCTTGCTGGTCAACCTGCAGCCGGCCGGCGAATATCTGGGCGAGGACTACTACCGCGCCGGCGGCGTGCCCGCCGTGTTCGGCCAGCTGATCGAGCAGGGCCTGATCAACGAGGACGCCCGCTGCGTCTCGGGGCAGAGCATCGGCGAGCAGTATCGCGGCGCGCAGATCGAGGACGAGGAGGTCATCCGACCGTTCTCGCGGCCGCTGGTCGAGCGCGCCGGCTTCGTCGTCATGCGCGGCAACCTGTTCAACTCGGCGATCATGAAGACCAGCGTGATCGCGCAGGAATTCCGCGACCGCTATCTCTCCAACCCCGACGATCCAGACGCCTTCGAGGGCGACGCCATCGTGTTCGAGGGGCCGGAAGACTACCACCACCGGATCGACGATCCGTCGGTCGGCATCACCGCCAACTCGATCCTGTTCATGCGCGGCGCCGGCCCCATCGGCTATCCGGGCGCGGCCGAGGTCGTGAACATGCGCGCGCCGAATTACCTGATCAAACAGGGCGTGACCCAGCTGCCGTGCATCGGCGACGGACGCCAGTCGGGCACTTCGGGTTCGCCCTCGATCCTGAATGCCTCGCCCGAAGCGGCGGCGGGTGGAGGCCTGGCGCTGCTGAAGAGCGGCGATCGCGTGCGCTTCGACCTGCGCAAGTCTCGCGTCGATGTCCTGGTCTCGCCCGCCGAGATCGTCGAGCGCCGCAAGGCCCTCGAGGCCGCGGGCGGCTTTGCCTACCCGGAAAGCCAGACGCCCTGGCAAGAGATGCAGCGCGCTGTCGTTGGCCAGATGGAGACCGGCGCGGTTCTGGAACCGGCCGTGAAGTATCAGCGCATCGCCCAGACCAAGGGCTTGCCGCGCGACAACCACTAGGCGTCCGGCGACCGGAGCAGAGCGATGGACTTGAACCGCCGATCCCTGCTCGGGGCGTCGACCCTGCTGGCCGCCACGCCGGCGGCGGGCGCGACCAAACCGAAGGGCGTCAAGGCGAGCGCGAAAGCGAAGCCCGTCCTGGCGCCCACGCCGCCAATGGGCTGGAACAGCTGGAACAGCTTCGCCACCACCATCAATGAGGCCCAAACCCTGGAGCAGGCAGGGATCATGGCCCGCGAGCTGCTGCCCGCCGGTTATGACATCCTGACCGTCGACATCCAGTGGTACGAGCCGGGCGCCAGCAGCTACGAGTACGCGGCCAAACCGGTCCCGACGCTGGATGATCACGGCCGGCTGCTGCCCGCTTCGAACCGTTTCCCCTCCAGCGCCGGCGGCACGGGCTTCAAGCCGCTCGCCGATCGCGTCCATGCCCTGGGCCTGCGCTTCGGCGTCCACCTGATGCGTGGCGCGCCCCGCTTGGCGGCCGAGCGGGGATTGAAGGTGCTGGGCACGAACATCCGCGTCGCCGACATCGTCGACAAGCGCAGCGTCTGCTCCTGGAACCCCGACATGTACGGCGTCGACATGAGCAAGCCGGGCGCCCAGGCCTATTACGACAGCGTCTTCGCCCTGCTGGCGTCCTGGGGTGTGGATTTCGTCAAGGTCGATGATCTCTGCCGTCCTTACGACGCACACATGGCCGAGATCGAAGCCATCCATCGCGCCATCGTGCGCTCGGGCCGGCCGATGATCCTCTCGATGTCACCGGGCGAGACCCCGGTGATCCGCGGCGCCCACGCGCGCCGTCATGCCCAGATGTGGCGCATCTCGGACGACTTCTGGGACGACTGGCGGATGCTGGACGCCCAGTTCACGCGCCTGGAAAACTGGTCGCCCTATATCGGCGATGGGGGTTGGCCCGACGCCGACATGCTGCCGCTGGGCCGTCTGGCCTTGGGCGAGCGAGACACCAAGTTCACCGCCGACGAACAGCGCACCCTGATGACCCTTTGGTCGATCGCGCGCTCGCCCCTGATCATGGGCGGCGACCTGCGGCATCTGGACGCCGCCACCAAGGCTCTACTGACGAACCTCGAGGTCATCGCCGTGAACCAGGCCTCGCGCGACAACCGCCCGCACTTCGTCGAGGACGGGATGCGGGTCTGGACCGCGCGGGCGCCGAACGGCGACGCCTACCTCGCCCTGTTCAACACCGGCGGCAAGGCGCGCGAGGTTGGCGTCGACCTAGCCAGTCTCGGTCTGGCGACCTCTGGCGCGGCGCGGGACCTGTGGACCCACGGCGCGCTCGGCGCCGTGTCAGGGCGGTTCTCGGTCAAGCTGCCGGCGCACGGCGCGGGGCTCTATCGCCTGGCCCAAGCCTAGGGCCTAGGGCGCGCTCTTGAAGATCCGGGCCTCGAAGACGGCCGTCCATTGGTTGGCGGCCATTTCGAACCTCACCTTCACCTTGCCGCGGCCTTCTGTCAGCGCCTGGGGCAGGGGATAGGTTCTGACGTTCAGGGTCGAGGTGCGCCCGCCCGCGAGGGTCTCGCGCGCCACTTCCTGGCCCTCGACGAGGATCGTGAAGGCCTTGCCGCGCGCCGAGCCGTCGTAGATGACCTGTAGCGTCAGCGGTCCTGGCGCGGCGGCCATTTCAAACGCGATGAAGCCCTTGTTCAGCACCCGGCTGCGGACCGTCAGGTTGCCGCTGTCCTGAGTGCCGGGACTGGCCTTCAGATCGTGATCGACCTCGGGCTGCTGCTCGCCGAAGCGGATGATGTCGACCGTGCGGGCGCGGATGTCGGCGCGAGCCTTCGCCTCCGCGATCAGGCGCGGCTCGGCCTGGGCCCACTGGTCCGGGCTGAGGCGACGAAAATAGACGGCGGTGCGATTGCGGTGCTGCTCCAGATAGGGGCGGAACGCCAGGTCTCGCGGCCGTCCGCTTTCGCCCAAAGCGAACCGTTGCGGACCGTCGGCCGGGCTCAGCGTGGCCTCGCCGATCACGACAGGATCGAAGCCGTCCCACGACTGGTCGACCGGGCCGAGGTCGGCGGCCAGCACCAGCGGGCCGTTCAGATAGGCAACCAGGTTCGCATCGTCCGGCATGGCCTCGGTCCGCACCGACATGGGCAGGGTCAGGGCGACGCGATCGCCGGCGCGCAGCGTTAGCGCGATGTAGCCGTTCCTCGCCGTCGCCGGACGCACGCGGCCGTTGACCTTCAGCGACGGCTTGGCGCACCAGCCGGGAACCCGCAGCGAGACGGGCAGGGGCGAGCGAGCCTTGGCCAGGGTCAGGACGACCTCTTCGCCGTATGGAAACGCGGTGTCGATCTCGAGCGTCGCGCCCTTCTCGGCCCAGTTCAGCGTGGCGGGGTAGTAGAGATTGACCCGCACCCGCTCGCCGTCGCGCCAGAAGACGCTGTCGCCCAGCTTTGAGAAGTTCTCCATGCCGGTGCCGACGCAGCACCAGAACGAGTCCGTCGGCGTCGAATGGCCCCGTGCATAGCCCGAAGCCAGCGGCGAGAAATAGGTGAACATCCCTGTGTCGGGATCCTGCTGCGACAGGATGTGGTTCAGGTGGGCCCGTTCGTAGAAATCGAAGTATCGCGCCTCGCCGGACCAGGCGTGCAGATGCCGGGTCACTCTCAGCATGTTGTAGCTGTTGCAGCACTCGCAGGTCTGCTGGCCCAGTCGCGTGGACAGCTGGCGCGGCTTGCCCAGGTGCTCGAACTCGGAATTGCCGCCGATGACGTACGAGTGGTCGTGGACGATGGTTTCCCAGAAGAACAGCGCCGCCTTGGCGGCCTTTGCGTCGCCGCCGGTCTCGTAGAGGCGGGCCGCCCCGATCACCTTGGGGATCTGAGTGTTGGCGTGCTTGCCGGCCAGCTCGTCCCGACCCTCGGCCAGGGGCGTGACGATGTCCGTGTGCTGGACCCGTCGGGCCAGATCCAGCCAGCGCGGCTGACGGGTGCGGGCGTGAAGCTCGGCGAAACTCTCGACAATGCCGCCGTGTTCGGCGCGCAGTACGGTTTGGACCTGTTTGTCGTCCAGAGCCTCGAACATCCGGCCGAGATAGTCGGCCAGGCCGATAGCGACCTTCAGCGCCTTGGGATCGTCGCACAGGGCGTGGGCGTCCAGCGCTCCGTTCAGGACCTTGTGGTAGGTGTAGATCGGCACCCAGCCGCCGTTCAGGCCAAAGCCCGAGGTGTCGATCTTGCCGGCCCGGATCTCCTCGTAGACGACCTTGCCGTCGACGGTCTTGCCATCGCGGTCGACCGTTGTGCCGCCGGTATAGCCATCGCCATTCGCCGCCTGACAGACGGCCAGCTCCTCGACGATGTAGGCCGCCCGCCGCTTGAACTCGAGCTCGCCGGTCTGGGCCCACATCAGCGCGAGCGCCGACAGGTAGTGACCCAGGCTGTGACCGGCGATCCCGGCGCTTTCCCAGCCGCCATACATCGCGCCCTTGGGCGTCAGGCCCGCGCCGGCGCGGAAATTGTGCAGCAGGCGGTCGGGCTCCAGCGACAGCAGATACCGCTGGTTGGCCTGCTGCGCCGTCAGGAAGCGCGAAGGCTTCAGCCGCACCTGCGAGAGTGGGAAGCTCTCCAGGCGTGTCGCGTTTCCCGAGGCGGCGAGGGCGGGCGCGGCCAGGCCCGCCGCGCCGATCGCGGCGCCCGTCTTCAGGGCCGTACGGCGCGACGGTCCGGTCATGGCGTCCTCTCTACTCGACGTGCTGATCGGGGAGGGCGTTGGTCGGCTTGGAGCCCCACAGCGCGTAGAACAGCACATAGATCTCGCAGGCCGCCGTCAGCAAGAATGACAGCTGCAGGCCGAAGGTGTCGGCCAGCCAGCCCTGGACGATGACCAGCGCGCCGCCGGCGATCGCCATGATCAGCAGGCCCGAACCTTCTTCGGTCAGCGGACCCAGGCCCTTGATGCCCAGGGTGAAGATGGTCGGGAACATGATCGAGTGGAAGAAGCCCACGGCGATCAGCGCCCACATGGCGGTGGGGCCCTGGGCGAAGGTGGCGACCAGCATCACGGCGAAGGCGCCGATCGAGAAGGCTGCCAGCACGTGCTCGGCCGCGAAGCGGCGCATCAGGACGCTGCCCAGGAACCGGCCGACCATCATGCCGCCCCACAGGATGGCGAGGTAGCGCGAGGCCTCCTCGTGGGTGATCGCCGCGATGTTCGGTTGCGAGACGAAGTTGATGAACAGGTTGGCCACCCCGATCTCGGCGATCAGGTAGATGAAGATCGCCGGGACGCCCCAGACCAGGTTGCGGTGTGACCACAGGGACAGGCCCTTGCGGGATTCGCGCGAGGTGCGCTGCGTCGCCTGGCCGATGGCGGGCAAGCGTACGCGGCCCATGACCACGGCCAATAGGAGCAGGGCGATCGCCACGATGACATAGGGCAGGATCACCGACTGGGCGTCGGCCTGGCGTTCGGCGGCGGTCAGAACGGCGTCCGTCCCGGCCGTGCCGCTCTTGGATCGGCCCAGGATCAGGTAGCCGGCGAACAGGGGCGCCAGGGTGGTGCCCAAGGAGTTGAACGCCTGGACCAGGTTCAGGCGCGCCGAGCCGGTTTCAGGCGGTCCGATCACCGCGACGTAAGGATTGGCCGCCACCTGCAGCAGGGTGATGCCGCTGGCGATCACGAACAGCGCCGTGAGCACCAGGGCGTAGGAGGTCAGCATGGCCGCCGGGACCATCATGGCCGCCCCGACCGCCATGCCCAGCAGGCCGATGACGATGGCCTTCTGGTAGCCGATCCGCTCGATCAGCTTGGCGGACGGGATCGAGGCCACGAAATAGGCGATGAACCAGACGGATTCGATCAGGGTCGTGCGGGTGTAGTCCAGCACGAACACGCTGCGCAGGTGCGGCAGCAGCGTGTTGTTGATGACCGTGATGAAGCCCCACATGAAAAACAGGCTGGCCAGCAGGCTGAGCGCCGAGCCGTAGCGAGTTTGCGGGGCGTCCGTGGCCGCAGCCGGTGCGCTTTGGGGAAGGGCGGGCATCGTTTCCTCTTCGTCGGCGTGATCACGCGGGGTGGCCTGCACCACTCTTATTTTGTCGGAGTATATCCGCTCGGATCCCGCGTCAACGTAGGCCTATGCCTCGCCCGCCAGCAGCCGAGCCCGCGCTCGGGTCGGTCTCATTGATTTATCCCACAAATTGGGATCTCGATGGTCGCGTCTCCGATATTGTAGGACAAAAGAACGCCTGCTACTTAACCTCCTGAAAAATCCGGACGCCGAGCGAGCGTCCGCGAAATCCATAGGGAGATGGGCATGGCGAAGGCCAAGAGGTTCCTGGGCGCGGCGGTCGCGCTTCTTGCGATGGCGGCGGGCGCGCAGGCCGCTGAACTGACGGCGGCCGCCACGCTGAAGGCTGATCAGCCGGGCGCGCCGATCTCCCGCTACATCTACGGCCAGTTCTCCGAGCACCTGGGCGCGGGCATCTATGACGGCGTCTGGGTCGGAACGGACTCGAAGATCCCCAACGTGCGGGGCATCCGCACCGACGTCGTCACGGCCTTGAAGGACATCAAGACGCCCGTCATCCGCTGGCCCGGCGGCTGTTTCGCCGACGAGTACCGCTGGCGCGATGGCATCGGCCCGCGCGACAAGCGTCCGTCGCGCAAGAACAACTGGTGGGGCGGCTCGCCCGAGACCAACGCCTTCGGCACCCACGAATTCATGGACTTCGCCGAACAGGTCGGGGCCGATCCCTACGTCTCGATCAATATGGGCTCATCCGATCCGACCGAGATGCGTGAGTGGATCGAGTACATGACCTCGCCGGGTGACGACACCCTGGCGCAGGAGCGCCGCGCCAACGGTCGCGACAAGCCCTTCAAGGCGCCCTTCATCGGCATCGGCAACGAGAGCTGGGGCTGCGGCGGCGAGATGACGCCGGAGTATTATGCCAACGAATACCGCCGTTTCTCGGCGTTCTTCCACAAGAACAAGGACAATCCGGCCGTCCGCGTCGGCTCGGGCGCGAACTCGTTCGACGTGAACTGGACCGACGTCGTCACCAAGAACGCGGGCCGGTTCATGGACGCCATCTCGCTGCACTACTACACGCTGCCGACCGGCAACTGGGGCAAGAAGGGCGCGGCCACCGGCTTCGACAAGGCGGCCTGGGGCAAGACCATGGCCCAGACCCTGCGCATGGACGATCTGATCAGGCAGCACATCGCCGTCATGGACAAGAACGATCCCAAGAAGCGGATCGGTCTCTATGTCGATGAATGGGGCACCTGGTACGACGTCGAGCCCGGCACCAATCCGGGCCACCTCTATCAGCTCAACACCCTGCGCGACGGCGTGGCGGCGGCGGCCAACTTCAACATCTTCCACCGCTATACCGACCGGGTGAAGATGACGAACATCGCCCAGACCATCAACGTCCTGCAGGCGATGATCCTGACCAAGGGCGACCAGATCGTCCTGACGCCGACCTACTATGCCTACAAGATGTACCTGCCGTTCCAGGACTCGACGGCGATCCCGCTGGACGTGACGGCGCCCGAGATCGACGTGGCGGGGACCAAGATCCCGGCCTTCAACGCCTCGGCCGCCAAGGGCGCGGATGGCAAGCTCTATGTCGCCGTCGCCAACATGTCGCCGGACGATAGCGTGAAGCTGGACGTCGCCCTGGGCGCGCTGAAAGCCAAGACTGTGTCGGGCCAGGTCATGACGGCCGACAAGATGGACGCGATGAACGCCTTCGGCGTCAAACCGACCGTCGCGCCGGTCGCCTACAAGGGCGGCAAGATCTCCGGCGACAAGCTGACGCTCGACATCCCCGCCAAGTCGGTCGTGGTCGTCGCTATCGACTAGGAACTCTCGGGAGCGCCGTTCGCGGCGCTCCCGTTGATTTCATATTTGACGGTATAGTTCATATATGATGTGCATTCGGTAGGCGTTCCGTCAGAGTCGCCGCCGGAGGAAACATCCATGACCCAAGGTTCAAGCCCGCGCGCGGGTTGGGCGCCGCTGGTGCTGATCGTCGCGCTGTTCTTTCTCTGGGGCGTGGCCAACAACCTCAACGACGTCCTGATCCCGCATCTGAAGAAAGCCTTCTTCCTGACCGACCTGCAGTCGGGCCTGGTGCAGTCGGCGTTCTATCTAGGCTACTTCTTCCTGGCCCTGCCGGCGGGCCTGCTGATGCGGCGATACGGCTACAAGGCCGCGGTCATCGTGGGTCTGGTCCTGTTTGGGGGCGGGGCGCTGCTGTTCTGGCCGGCGGCCGAACTGCGCCGCTACGAGTTCTTCCTCTCCGCCCTGTTCGTGATCGCCTCGGGCCTGGCGTTCCTGGAAACGTCCGCCAATCCGTTGATCACCGTGCTGGGCGATCCGGCCAAGGCCGAGCAGCGCCTGAACCTGGCTCAGGCCTTCAACCCTCTGGGCGCGATCACCGCCGTCGTCGTTGGCCGTCAGTTCATTCTGTCCGGCGTCGAGCCGACCAAGGCCGAGTTCGCGGCCATGACGCCCGCCCAGCTTTCGGCGTTCCAGACGATCGAGGCCAAGTCGACCCAGCTGCCCTACCTGATCATCGCCGGCGTGGTCCTGTTGTGGGTCGTGCTCGTGGCGATCACGCGCTTCCCGCCGCAAGCCAGCCGCCCGACGGCGCAGGACCAGCAGGATGAGCACGTCGACAAGCCGATCCTGGGCCTGTTCGCGCGGCCCCGTTTCCTGTTCGGCGTCGCCGCCCAGTTCTTCTATGTCGGCGCTCAGGTCGGGGTGTGGAGCTACATGATCCGCTACGCCCAGGACCAGGTTCCGGGCATGGGCGAGAAGACCGCCGCGGCCTATCTGTCCTGGTCGCTGGTCGGCTTCATGGCCGGGCGCTTCGCGGGTACGGCCCTGATGAGCAAGGTCGATCCCTCGCGCCTGATGGCCGTCTTCGCGGCGGCCAATGTCGGCCTGACGCTGGTGGCGGTGGTGGTCGGCGGACATCTGGGACTGCTCGCCCTGGCCTCGACCAGCTTCTTCATGTCGATCATGTTCCCGACCATCTTCGCCAGCTCGCTGAAGGGCTTGGGCCCTCTTACCAAGACCGGCTCGTCGTTCCTGGTCATGAGCATCATCGGCGGGGCCATACTGACGGTCATGATGGGGGCGATTTCCGACGCCAGCGCGATCCGCTTCGCGATCCTCGTGCCGTGTTTCTGCTTCGCCGTCGTGGGTCTCTTCGCAATCACCGCCCGAGGCCGCGGCGTCACCGCCCACGACGCCGTCCTGGCCGGCGGCCATTGAGCATGACGCCAATGGCCACGATGGATGTGCTGGTCTGCGCCGCGCCCGGTGAGCTGAAGGTCGAGCGCCGACCCCAGCCTCAACCGGGTCCTGACGAGGTGCTGCTGCGCGTGCGCCGGGTCGGGATCTGCGGCACCGACATGCACATCTATCGTGGGACCCAGCCCTTTCTCAGCTATCCGCGGGTGATGGGGCACGAGCTGTCGGGCGAGGTGGTCTCCGCCCCGGCCGGCGGCGGCCTGGCCGAGGGCGACCAGGCCTATGTCATGCCGTATCTGTCGTGCGGCGCCTGTCCGGCTTGCGCCAAGGGCAAGCCGAACTGCTGCATGAACATCCAGGTGTTGGGCGTCCACGTCGACGGCGGGCTCTGCGAGTTCCTGGCCGTGCCGGCGGCCTTCGTCCGCAAGGTCGAGGGTGTCGGTCTCGACGAGGCCGCCATGGTCGAGTTCCTGGCCATCGGCGCCCATGCCGTCCGACGCGCCCGGATCGAGACCGGCCAATCGGTGCTGGTGGTGGGGGCGGGGCCGATCGGCATCGCCGCGACCTTGTTCGCCAAGCTGGCGGGCGCCGAGGTGACCGTGCTGGACGCTCGCATCGACCGCCTGGTGTTCTGTCGCCAGCATCTTGGCGCGGACCACGTGGTGGGTCTGAGCGACGAAACCCCGACCGCGCTCTCGAACCTCACCAAGGGCGCCTTCTTCGACGTCGTGTTCGACGCCACCGGCAGCGCGGCGGCCATGCAGCAGGGCTTCGCCTATGTTGGTCACGGTGGGACCTATGTGCTGATCTCGGTGGTCTCGGCCGACATCACCTTCTCGGACCCGGAGTTCCACAAGCGCGAGATGTCGCTGTTGGCCAGCCGCAACGCCACGCTCGAGGACTTCGACCACGTTCTGGCGGCGATGAGGGCGGGGCAGGTGCCGACGGCGGCTCTGAACACCCACAAGGCCGCGTTGAAGGACCTTTCCCAGGCGCTGCCGGGCTGGATGGAGCCATCGGCCGGTGTCATCAAGGCCATCGTTTCGTGCTGATCGACAGCCACTGTCACGTCTGGCGGATCGGCGAGAACGATCATGAATGGCCGACGCCCGACTTGGCGGCGATCCATCGTGATTTCGGCTTGAGAGACTTGGCGCAAGTCGCGGCGGAAGCTGAATTTTCTGGCGCTGTCCTCGTGCAGTCGCAGCCCAGCGAGCGCGACACCGCGTGGTTGCTGGCCCTGGCGGACCAGGATCCGCTCGCCCTGGGTGTCGTGGGGTGGACCGACATCGCCGCGGTCGACGCGCCGGCCCGCATCGCGCGGCTGGCCGGCGATCCGTGGTTGAAGGGTTTGCGCCCGATGCTGCAGGACCTGCCTGGCGACTGGATCCTCGATCCCAGGCTCGATCGCGCGGTCGAGGCGATGATCGCGGCGGACCTGTCTTTCGACGCCCTGATCAAGCCCAGGCATCTACCGCATCTCCTGACCTTCGTGCGCCGCTGGCCCGAGCTGCGCGTGGTCATCGACCATGGAGCCAAGCCGGAGATCGCGGCGGGCCGACTCGATCCATGGCGAGACCAGATCGCCGCGCTGGCCGAAGCGCCGGGGATCCATTGCAAGCTTTCCGGCCTGCTGACCGAGGCCGGTGACACGCCGACCGCCGAGGCCGTCGCACCCTATGCCGCGCACCTGATCCAGGTTTTCCCCAGCCGCTTGATGTGGGGCAGCGACTGGCCGGTGCTGAACCTGGCTGGCGACTATGCTGGATGGCGCGGCATGTGCGAGGCCTGGACTTCGAGCCAGGATCGCGCGGCGCTATTCGGCGAGACTGCGCGCCGATTCTATCGCTTATAGGGAAGCCATGTCCGACACCCGCGCCAAGAAGCGAGAATATCGCGCTCCCGCCCTCGAGAAGGGGCTGGACGTCCTGGAACTGTTGGCCGCCAACCGAAGCGGCCTGACCCTGGCCCAGATCTCCGCCGCTCTCGATCGGTCGTCCAGCGAGCTCTTCCGCATGGTTCAGGTCCTGGAGGCGCGAGGCTATGTCGGCCGGGCCGCCGACGAGGACGGTCTGGTCCTGACCAACAAGCTGTTCGCGCTGGGCATGACCCGCGCGCCGGCCAAGGATCTGCTCGAAGCCGCCTTGCCGATCATGCGCGCCGTCTGCCAGAGGATCGGCCAATCCTGTCACCTCGCCGTGGCCAGCGCCGACCAGATGGTCGTCGTCGCCCGGATCGAGGCGCCCGGCGACCAGGGTTTCTCGGTCCGGATCGGCTATCGCCGCAAGATCGTCGAAGCGACCTCGGGTCTGGTGCTGTTCGCCTTTCAATCCGAGAGCGTTCGCCGTCGCTGGGGCGAGGACTTGAACGTCGAGACCGACAGCGCCGTTTGGAAGGCCTTCGAGGCCAATGCCGCCCAGGCGCGCAAGGACGGTTATGTGCGCGCCGGCAGCTATGTGACCAAGGCCGTGATCGATCTTTCCGTGCCGATCTATGGCCCGGACGGGGTCGCCGCGGCTCTGACCTGTCCTTATGTTGACACGCCGACCGCGATCCCCATGCCGGACACCATCGCGAGCCTTCAGGCCGCCGCCGCCGAGATCACCGCGGAGATCCGCCCGACCGCCTAAATCCGGTCCAGGTCGAGGCCTTGGATTGACTTGGTGTGTTCGGAATGGGATTTTATCAGCAAGATTGATTTTATAAATGAACGGGTTGGAAGCGCGCATGGATGTCGCCGAGAAGCGGTCGGAAACCCTGATGCGCCTGCCGCGCCTGGGGTTCGGCGGCGCGTCTGTCGGTAACCTCTACGCGGCGATGTCGGACGCCGCCGCCCGCGAGGTGATCAACACCGCTCTGACCGCTGGGATAGGCTATTTCGACACCGCGCCGCACTACGGGTTCGGCCTCAGCGAGACCCGCCTGGGGCAGGCGCTGGAAGGTCGCGAGGCGATGATCTCCACCAAGGTCGGTCGCCGCCTGGAGCCGATCGAGAGCCGCGAACGCGAACGCCATGGCTTCGTCGACGCCGCGCCGTTCGAGCCGGTGTTCGACTATGGCTATGACGGCGTCATGCGGTCGTTCGAGGACAGCCTGCGTCGCCTGAAGCGTGACCGCATCGACGTTCTGCTGGCTCACGATCTGGGCCACGAGACCCACGGCGCGGCGCACGCGAGCCACCTGCGCGACTTCCTCGACGGCGGCCACCGCGCCATGCGCGAGTTGCGCGACGGCGGCGCGGTCGGGGCGATTGGCCTCGGCGTCAACGAGCAGGCGGTCTGCGAACAGATCCTGGATCACGCCGACGTCGACGTCTTCCTGCTGGCGGGACGCTACACCCTGCTGGAGCAGACCGCGCTCGACGGCTTCTTGCCGCGCTGCGTCGCGCGTGGCGTCGGGATCATCGTTGGCGGGCCCTTCAACTCCGGCGCCCTGGTCGAGACCGGCCGCACGCTGCACTACAACTACGAGCCGGCGCCCGCGGAGATCGTCGAGCGCGTGGGACGCCTGCGCCAGGTCTGCGCCGCTCACGGCGTTCCGCTGGCCGCCGCCGCCCTGCAATTCCCGCTAGCCCATCCGGCCGTGCTGAGCGTGATCCCCGGCATGGCCACGTCCGGCCAGGTGAAGGACGCGACGAACTGGATGGACCTGGAAATCCCTGACGCCCTCTGGACGGCGCTGTGCGCCGAAGGCCTGGTTCGCGCCAATGCGCCCGTTCCGGCGACGCGAGCCGCCGCATGAAGCCGATTCTGCTGCATGACGACGACAACGTCCTGGTGCTCGCCGAGGCGATCCGCGCCGGGCAGGCGATCGAGATCGACGGCGCGATCGTCGTGGCGCCGGGCGATGTCGCGGTTGGCCACAAGATCGCGCGCCGGGCATTGATCGCTGGCGAGCAGATCCTGAAATACGGCGCGCCGATCGGCTCGATGACCTCACCAGCCGAGGCCGGCGCCCACGTCCACATGCACAACATGAAGAGCGACTACATCGCCAGCCATACCCGCCAGGCGACGGGCGAGCCGACCGGCGAGGACCAGACGCGATGAGCATTCAGGGCTATCAACGCGCCGATGGGCGCAAGGGTATCCGCAACGTCGTTGCGGTCGCCTATCTGGTCGAGTGCGCCCATCACGTAGCCCGGGCCATCGTCACCAAGAGCGACGATCCCGACATTCACCTGATCGGCTTTCCGGGTTGTTATCCAAATGCTTACGCCCTGAAGGTCATGCAGGCGATCGGGACGCATCCCAACATCGGTGGCGTGCTTCTGGTCTCGCTGGGCTGCGAGAGCTTCAACCGTGAAGCCCTACGCGCGGCCGTCGCCGCCAGCGGCCGTCCGGTCGAGGTTCTGGTCATTCAGGAGAGCGGCGGCACCGCCGAGACCATCCGCAAGGGCGTCGAAGCGGTCGCGCGGTTGAAGGCGATCGCCGACCAGACCCCGCGCGTTCCGATGGACGTCTCTGAACTGGTCGTCGGCACCATCTGCGGCGGCTCGGACGGCACCAGCGGCATCACCGCCAATCCCGCCGTCGGGCGAGCCTTCGATCGCCTGGGCGCGGCCGGCGCGGCCTGTGTGTTCGAAGAGACGGGCGAACTCGTTGGCTGCGAGAAGATCATGGCCGACCGCGCGCTGACGCCGGAGCTGGGCGTCGAGCTCGAGGCCAGCGTCCGCAAGGCCGAGGCCTACTATACGGTGATGGGCTACGGCAGCTTCGCGCCGGGCAACGCCGAGGGCGGCCTGACGACCCAGGAAGAAAAGTCGATGGGAGCCTATTCCAAGTCAGGCTCGGCCCCGATCGTGGGCATCATCAAGCCCGGCGACTTGCCGCCCTCCGGCGGGCTCTACCTGCTGGACGTCGTCCCCGACGGCGAAGTGCGGTTCGGCTTTCCCAACATCTCCGACAACGCCGAAATCGTCGAGCTGATCGCCTGCGGGGCGCACCTGACTCTGTTCACGACCGGGCGCGGCTCGGTGGTCGGTTCCGCCGTCTCGCCGGTGATCAAGGTCTGCGCCAACCCCGAGACCTATCGGAAGCTGGCCGGCGACATGGACATCGACGCCGGCCGGATCATGGAAGGTCGCGGGACGCTGGACGAGGTCGGCGACGAGATCTTCGATCTGGTGCTGGCCGTGGCCGGCGGCCAGCGGACCGTGTCCGAGGCCCTGGGGCACCAGGAATTCATCCTCACCTACAAGGCCTTCGACCCCATCGGTCCGGCCTGCCTGCCGCTGCGGCGCGCGAGCTAAGGAAGCATCCGAATGGGAAGACTAGCTGGAAAGACCGCCCTGGTGACGGCGGCGGCGCAAGGCATCGGCCGGGCCAGCGCGGAATTGTTCGCCCGCGAAGGCGCGCGCGTGATCGCCACTGACCTCAACGAGACGCTGCTGGCTCAGGTGGTCGGCTGCGAAATGCGCCGCCTGGACGTGCTGGATCCGGAGGCGATCAACGCGCTCGCGGCCGAGCTGGGTCCGATCGACGTGCTGTTCAACTGCGCCGGCTACGTCCATTCCGGCACGATCCTGGACTGCGATGAACAGGCCTGGGCCTTCTCGAACGACATCAACGTCACCGCCCAGTATCGCACGATCCGCGCTTTCCTCCCGGGCATGCTGGAGGCGGGCAGGGGCTCGATCGTCAATATGGCCTCGGTGGCCAGCTCTATCAAAGGCGTGCCCAACCGGTTCGCCTATGGCGCCACCAAGGCGGCCGTGATCGGCCTGACCAAGGCGGTGGCGGCCGACTTCGTGGGGCAGGGCGTGCGCTGCAACGCCATCTGCCCGGGTACGGTCGACACGCCCTCGCTGAACCAGCGTCTGGCCGACACCGGCGACTACGAGGCCGCTCGCCAGGCCTTCACGGGACGCCAGCCGATGGGACGCCTGGGCAAGCCCGAGGAGCTGGCGCAGCTTGCGCTGTATCTGGCCAGTGACGAGTCGGCCTTCACCACGGGCCAGATCCACATCATCGACGGCGGCTGGATCAACTGATCACCGCAAGGTCCGGACAGAATCGATGACACTTCTGCGCCAGTGCTTCGCCCTCGACCTGAAGGACGATCCCGCCTTGATCGAGCGATACGAGGCCTGGCACAGCCCGGGCGAAGTTCCGCAAGCGGTGATCCGCTCGATCCGCGACGCCGACATCCGGGACATGGAGATCTGGCGGGTCCACGACCGGCTGTTCATGATCATGGAGACCGGGCCCAACTTCTCGCCCGAGGCCAAGGGCGCGGCCGACATGGCCTCGGAGGACGTCCAGGCGTGGGAGCGGCTGATGTGGGAGTTCCAACGCCCCCTGCCGGCGGCGGAACCCGGCGAGAAATGGCTGCCGATGGCGCGGATCTTCGCCCTGGCCGAGCAGTCCTAGCGGTAGCGGAAGCGTAGCCCCACTCGGAAATCGCGTCCGGTGCGATGCTGATAGTTGGGGATCTCGCTGCGATCGATGAACTGGCGGACGACGGCGTCGGTGAGATTGGCGAAGTCGGCCGTCAGGGTGATCTCGCGGGAGAGCTTGTAGCGGACCGAAGCGTCCACTGTCGTGATGGGGGCGAAGCCGTCGGAATCGCCGCCGGTCAGGGACGGGATGGCCGACAGGTATCGTCCCCGATGATTGAGGCTGACCCGGGTGTCCCAACGCGCGCCGCCATGGACGAGCGCCAGATTTCCCACGAAACGCGGGCCGCCGAGGGCGTCCTCGATCGGTTCGAGCGCGCCGCCGGGCATTCGATAGAGCACCTTTGACCGCGTATAGGCCAGCGAGCCTTGCAGTCGCCAAGGCGCGAGGCGCGAACCCGGCGCGCCCAATGGCGTTGCGGCCGACACCTCAAGACCGTCGAGTCTTCCCTTGCCGGTGTTGGCTGGCCGGATGAACTGCCAGATCGGCAAGGCTGGATCGCAGCCCACCGCGCCGCCGCAGGACAGCACCGCGACGCTGTCCGGCAGGCCATAGGGGTTGGTCGAGAACGGGGCAGGCTGGGTGATGGTCTGCTGGACGATCGAGGCGATCGACTTGTGATAGGCAGCGACCGAAACGGCCCCGCCATTCGGCGCGAACCATTCCACGGCGAGGTCGAGATTGGAGGCGTGGGTAGGGCGCAGGTCTGGATCACCGGCCGAAACGGCCTTCAGGCTGGTGGTGGAGATCGTAAAGCCTGGCCGCAGGCTGCGAAGATCGGGCAGATCGGGCCGGGCCATGACCTTGGCCGCGCCGAACCGAACAGTGAGGTCGGGCGTCGCCTCCCAGACCAGATTGGCCGAGGGCAGCAGGTCCTGGTAGCTGCGTCGGGCGCGCACGGACTTCAGCGTGCCGTCCGCCTGCACCTGCGGGCTGGTCGAGTTCTGCCCGGTGCGCGCCCAACGCAGGCCGATATCGCCCCACAATCGTCGACTGGGCGTACGCGGCCGTGACAGCAGCAGATAGGCCGCGTCGTCGAGCTCGCCGATCGTGTAGTTCGTGGCGGCGACGGGGTTCGGGCCCAGTCGGAAAGCGTCGCAACCGGTTTGGGCGCAAGCGCGGCGCAATAATGTCAGGCCCCGCGCGATGTCGGGCGCCAGCCATTGGCCGGGCGGGGCGACCGCGCCGAACGATGCGCCGGCGCCGACCGATCGCACGTAGTCCGCGACCGAAACGGCAGCCAGCGCTGCAGGGATGTCACCGTTCAGATTGGCGATCGTCCCGTCGGAGCGGGTCAGGGTGATGGCAGTGGTGCGATAGTCCTTGTGCAGGACGCCAATTCGCCAATCGAGGCCTGGACCCTCGCCGTGCAGGTCGAAGCCGGCGGTCTTGAAGCTGTTGTCGACCCAGTTCGGATCGTCACGGAACTCCGACAGGGACCAGGCGGAGGCCTGGTCCAGCACCGCGTCGCCATAACTGACGAAAGGATGGGCCCGGTTGCGGAAGTCATAGGCGAAACCCTCCACGCCGTACTGGTCGAGGTGCAGCGTGTTCTGGATCGGATTGCTGAAGTCCGAGCGCGAGAAGCCCGCCAGCACGGTGGCCTCGACCTTGTCGGAAAGCCGGTGCGTGGCCGAGAGGGTGACCTGCCGAAAAATGGTGTCGAGCTCGTCGTAGCGGGCTTCGGACTTCACATCGACGCCGTCGAAGGTTCCAGCGATGAGCACCGGCACGCCGGGACGAGACGAGGTGATGACCGGATTGATCGCGGTGACGCCGTTCAACCCACAAGCCGGCGGCGCGCCAGGTCCACAGGCGCCGGCGGTGCGGAAGGTGAAGCTTTCGAGCAGGAACTCGTTCCGCTTGGACTCCAGGGTTGCGTAGAGCAGGTCCAGCGAGACGCGGGTCCGATCCGATGGGCGCCAGTCCACCGACGCCGTCAGGCCCAGGCGGGACTGATTGGCGGTCATCAGTTCGAGGCGCGGAATGCGGGCGTGGAGCGCCGTGTTGACATCGGAAAGGCTCGCGCCGCCGGTGACAGCGCCGAAGCCGGGGAAAAGCGCTTCGCCCGATTGCCAACCGCCGGCCGTGCTGCCCGCGTCGACGGCGTAGCGGCGCGAATAGGCGGCTGACAGCAAGACGCCCAGCTTGTCATCGGCCAGACGACGAGACAGCACCACCGATCCACGCGGCGCCAAACGCTGGGCGCGGCTGTTGTAGGTCTGCTCGGCATAGAGCAGCAGGCTGCGGTCGCGCAGGTCGAACGGCGAGCGGGTGCGAATGTCTACTGTCGAGCCCAGCGAGCCTTCATCGACGTCGGCGGAGGCGGTCTTCTGCAGACGGATCTGTCTGAAGAGATCGGCGGCGAACACGTTGTAGTCGAAAGATCGACCCCGGTTGGTGCCACCGCCGGCATTGGCGCCGCCGAACGTCGCCAGGGTCTCCATGCCGTTGATGCGAACCCGGGTGAAGCGTCCTGAGACGCCGCGGATGGCGATCTGACGCGTCTCGCCGCCGTCGGTCACGGCGCCGGCGCCGGGCATGTCCTTCAGGGCGTCACCCAGGCTGAGCGCGCCGGATCGCGCTATCTCCTCGTCGGTCAGGATGTCGATGGGCGAGGGGGTTCGACGCCTCAGACCGGCGGGCTGGTTGACGCCGGCGGGTGCGATGACGCGCACTGTCGCGACCTCGGCTGGCCTGTCTTCCCGCGGAGATGGCGGTGGCGCGATCGGTGGTGGTGGTCGGGAGGCCCTTCGAGGCTTCGTCGTCGCGTTCACGATGGTGACGACACCGTCCGGGCCGATCACGTAGTCGAGTGGCGCGCTCGCCAAGAGGAGCTCGAGCGCGGCGCGCAGGCTCATGGACCCCCTCAAGGGCGGCGCGGTCCACTTGGCGACGGGCAGGGCAGGGGCGAGAACCACCACGCCAGTGCGTTCGGAAAGCGCCAACAGCGCCTGCGCGAGCGGCAAGCTGGGTTGGTCGAACGCGAAGTCGGCAGGGCGCTGAGCGGCTAGGGCTGGCGCCCCGACAAGGAGCGCCGCCAGAGCCGCCGCCAGGGCAAGCGGCGGGCGGTCCATCATAGCGCTAGACGAAACGGCAAGGCGCCAAGGTCGCGCCATTCGCGCACCCAGGCGGCCGGGCCAGCCGGGTGGTCACGCCAAACCTCTTCCTCGACGATTCGAAGCTTCGGCCGCT
Organism: Caulobacter sp. GW821-FHT11E10; assembly: GCF_058808375.1. NCBI lineage: Bacteria > Pseudomonadati > Pseudomonadota > Alphaproteobacteria > Caulobacterales > Caulobacteraceae > Caulobacter > Caulobacter sp. GW821-FHT11E10. The sequence goes on along the minus strand of NZ_JBXARP010000004.1, from coordinate 102,516 downwards.
CCGCCTTGGGCACCGGCGCTCCCTTATTATTCTTGGCGTCCCCGTTGGAGGCGACGATGCGGGGGAATGCAGGCTCGATCAACAACAGGCTGAGATTTTCGCGAGATTGGAAGCTTTTTTGTACGGATCGAGACGTGGAAAACGTTGTTTTGAATCGGGTCCTGATAAGCAAAGAAAATCCAACGATTTTCGTGAGTTACCGGTAACTTTCTGCTTTTTCCCGCCTCGTGGGCATGCTTATCTTAAATGACACCGGTGACAAAACAATCGGTGAAGAACGGCCGCGAAGGCCGCATTTGAGGAGCTGGGAGGGAACCGATGAGCGCGCACATGGCGGCCGCGATCCTAGACGCCATCGACCGCAAGCAGCCGTTGGCCAACGGCTCGATCGATGGCCGTTCGACCACCGGGCCGACGCCTCGGTTACCCAGAACTTCAATTCGAAGCTGTCGCCGAGCGCGGGGATGCTGAACCCGACCCAGCGGCTGGGCGACCCGTTCGCCAACGATCCCATCATCATCGCCTGCAGCAATCCGGGCCGACACATCGTCGGCTTCCGCGCCAGCTTCTAGGCCGAGAGACCACCTCCTCCCGAGGTGCCAACTAGGGCGGCGCCGGTCCTTTCCCCAGCGCCGCCCGCTCTTCTTCAAAGCGGAGTTCTCGCATGCGTCTGAAAGCCCTGACCCTGGCCGCCGCCCTGGCGCTTATGCCGTTGACCGCTCAGGCTCAGACCGCGGCCGAGCCCGCGCCGCCGAAATTCAGGGCGATCAAGATCGTGCTGGTCGGCGACTCCACGACCGCGGTGCTGGGCGGCTGGGGCCCCAGCTTCTGCGGCTGGCACATCACGTCCTTCGCCGCCTGCATCAACCTGGCGCGCGGCGGCCGCTCCAGCGGCAACTATCGCGCCGAGGGCTCCTGGGCCCTGGCCATGGACGAGATCAAGTCCGGAGGGTTCACCGACACCTACGTCCTGATCCAGTTCGGCCACAACGACCAGCCGGGCAAGCCGGGCCGCTCGACCGATCTGGTCACTGAGTTTCCCGTCAATATGAAGCGTTACGTCGAAGAGGTGAGGGCGGCCGGCGGCAAGCCGATTCTGGTGACGCCGCTGACCCGTCGTTCATTCAAGGACGGCAAGTTGCTCGACGACCTTGGCCCCTGGGCCGAGGCGGTCCGCAAGGTCGCTTCGGAGACCAAGACGCCTCTCGTCGACCTTCACGCCCGTAGTCAGGCCGCCGTCCAGGCCATGGGGCCTGTCGAGGCCATGAAGTTCGCTCAGCGTCCGCCCTCGGCGGAGGTGGTCGAGGCCGCCACCAAGACCGGCACGACGATCGCCGCCAGCACCGGCGTCCCCGTGGCGCCTGGCGCGCTCGCAACGCCCGTGGCTCAGAACAACGCCGCCGTCGAACCGATGGGTCAGGCCAGGCTTTCGTTCGACTACACCCACCTGGGCGTGACCGGCGCCGACTACTTCTCGACGATCGTCACCGACGAGCTGTCGAAGGTGGTTCCGCCCCTGCGCCGCTACCTGATCCCTTGATCCTTTTTCACCTTGCCGTCCAAATGCAAAACTAGTTTTAGATATAAAAATATGAAGCGCCGGCGCTAAGCCCGGCCGTGGACCTGGGTGAGGAGACGACAATGGACGCCAACCGCAGAACAGCCCTGACCGCCATGGGCGGCGCCTCGCTCCTGGCGACCTTCGGCTCGGCGCGAGCGGCCACGCCCAAGACCTCGCCGCAGCGTCTTTGGTACCGCCAGCCGGCCAAGGAATGGGTCGAGGCCCTGCCGGTAGGGTCGGGCAAGTTGGGCGCGATGGTGTTCGGCGGGGTGAACGCCGAGCGACTGCAACTGAACGAGGACACGCTCTGGGCCGGCGGCCCCTACGAGCCGATCAATCCAGAAGCCAACGGCGCTCTGCCAGAGATCCGCCGCCTGATCGACGCGGGCGAGTACGCCAAGGCTACTGAACTGGCCGACGCCAAGTTCATGGCCCTGCCCAAGCGCCAGATGTCCTATCAGACGATCGGCGACCTGAAGCTCGACTTCCCGGGCCTGGGGGACGCGAGCGCTGACTATGTCCGCGACCTCGACCTGGACGGCGCGATCGCCACCACCGGCTTCACGGCCGGCGGTGTCCGCTATCTGCGCGAGGTGATCGGCAGCGCGCCGGACGGCGTGATCGCCGTGCGCCTGTCCGCCAGCCGCAAGGGCGCGATCAGCGTCGATCTCGGGTTCGCCAGCCCGATGAAGTCCAAGCCGGTCGCGTCGGTCGAGGGCCAGGCCCTGGTCCTCACCGGCGTCAACGAAAGCCAGCAGGGCATCCCCGCTCAGCTGAAGTTCGAGTGCCGCGTCGAGGTCCGCGCCAAGGGCGGCAAGGTCGCGGGCCAGGGCGGCAAGCTCTCGGTGACGGGCGCCGACGAGGTGCTGCTGCTGATCGCGGCGGCTACCAGCTATCGCCGCTATGACGACGTATCGGGCGATCCTGTCGCGCTGAACAAGGCGACGCTGGCCCAGGTTTCCGGCAAGCCGTGGACCAAGCTGCTGGCCGACCACCAGGCCGATCACCGGGCCCTGTTCCGCCGGGTGAGCGTCGATTTCGGCCGCACGCGCGCCGATCTGTCGCCCACCGATGAACGGATCAAGCAGTCGCCGACGACCGACGATCCGTCGCTGGCGGCGCTCTACTATCAATACGGCCGCTACTTGCTGATCGCCTGCTCGCGTCCGGGCAGCCAGCCGGCCAACCTGCAAGGCATCTGGAACGACAAGACCTCCGCGCCCTGGGGCGGCAAGTACACGATCAACATCAACACCGAGATGAACTACTGGCCGGCCGAGCCGACCAATCTCCCGGAGCTGGTCGAGCCGCTGATCGCTCTCGTTCAAGACATCGCCCAGACCGGGACCCGGATGGCCAAGGCCATGTACGGCGCGCGCGGCTGGGTCACGCACCACAACACCGACCTCTGGCGCGCCACGGGTCCGATCGACGGCGCCAAGTACGGCGTCTGGCCGACGGGCGGCGCCTGGCTCTGCAAGCACGTCTGGGACCACTACGATTACAATCGCGACAAGGCCTATCTGGCGCGGGTCTATCCGCTGATGAAGGGCTCGGCGCGGTTCTTCCTCGACACCCTGGTGGTCGATCCGAAGTTCGGTGTGCTGGTCACCAGCCCGTCGATTTCGCCGGAGAACAGCCATGGCCACGGCTCGTCCATCGTCGCCGGTCCGACCATGGACCAGGCGATCATCCGCGACCTCTTCACCAATTGCCTGAAGGCCGAAGCCATCCTCGGGGCCGATACGGCCTTCGTCGCCGAGCTCAAGGCCGCCCGCGACAAGCTGGCGCCCTACAAGATCGGCAAGGATGGCCAGCTGCAGGAGTGGCAAGAGGACTGGGACGCCGACGCCAACGACATCCACCACCGCCACGTCTCGCACCTCTACGGCCTGTTTCCGTCGGACCAGATCAGCGTCGACACGACGCCGAAGCTGGCGGCGGCGGCCAAGACCTCGCTGGTGACGCGGGGCGATCTCTCGACCGGCTGGGCCATCGCCTGGCGCCTGAACCTGTGGTCGCGGCTAGGCGATGGCGACCATGCTCACCAGATCCTGAAGCTGCTGCTGGGTCCCGAGCGGACCTATCCGAACATGTTCGACGCCCACCCGCCGTTCCAGATCGACGGCAATTTCGGCGGGACCTCCGGCATGACCGAAATGATCCTGCAGAGCCGCAACGATCGCATCTATCTACTGCCGGCCCTGCCTTCGGTCTGGCCGACGGGTCACATCACGGGCCTCAAGGCGCGGGGCGCGGTCGGCGTCGACGTCCGCTGGACGGGCGGCAAGCTGGCCGAGGCCGTGCTGTCGGCCAAGGCCGACGGTCGCCATACGGTGGTCCACGCCGGCTCGACCTTGGAACTCGACCTCAAGAAAGGCCAGAGCGCGCGTCTCGTGACGCGTGGCGGCCAATTGGTGCGCGCATGATGATCGGAAAACGCCTCTTCCTCGGCCTGCTGCTGTCGACGGCCCTGACCAATGTGGCGGTGGCCGCGACGCTCAAGGTTGGCCCCAAGGCGGCTTACAAGACCCTGACCTCGGCCGTCGAAGCCCTGCCGGCCGATGGCGGCACGATCGAGCTTCAACCCGGCGAGTACCGGGAGAAGGTCACGATCGCCAAGCCCAACGTGCGCCTGATCGGCAAGGGTAAGACGCCCCGGGACGTGGTCATCGTCTGGAGCGACGGCGCCAACATGGCCGGCGGCACCTTCAAGTCGTTCTCGATGAACGTCTCGGGCGACGGCTTCCGGGCCAAGAACCTGACCATTCAGAACGACTACCACCTGAAGGACCCGCGTCCTTCCCAGGCCGTGGCCCTCGCCATCACCGCCGACCGGGCCGTGCTGGAGAAGGTTCGGCTGCTTGGCGCCCAGGACACGCTCTACGCCGCCAGCAAGAAGGACAAGCCCAGCCGGCAGTACTTCAAGGACTGCTACGTCGAGGGCCACGTCGACTTCATCTTCGGCGACGCCAAGGCGTTCTTCGACCGCTGTCACATCCATGGCATCGCCCACCAGAGCGTGATGATCACGGCCCAGAGCAAGGTCCGGCCAGACCAGGACAGCGCCTATGTCTTCGACCGCACCCTGATCACCGCCGACAAGGACGCCACGGGCATCTTCTTCGGCCGCGCCTGGCGACCGCTGGCCACGGTGATCTTTATGCGCTCGCGCATCGAGGCGCCGCTGGACCCCGCCGGCTGGCGCGAATGGACGCCGGGCAAGACCGAGACGCTAAACACCGCCTATTTCGCCGAGTACGCCTCGACCGGTCCGGGGGCGAGCCCCAAGACCCGCGAACCGCGCACCCACCAGCTTACCGATGAACAGGCCAAGACCTGGGACCGCCGGAAATTCCTGGCGGGCTCGGACGGCTGGAAACCCTAGGACCGAGTTATCCCATGCGTATCGATCGCCGCAGTTTCCTGACCACCAGCCTCGGCGTCGCCGCCGCCTCGGGCCTAGCGCCGACGACCAGCCTGGCCGCGGAGCCGTCCCTGGCCATTCCTGACGACGGCTGGCGGCTCTGGATCGACCAGGGTGCGGCGTGGAAGGACGACGTCATCCACCTGCCGGGGACGTTCGAGCTGGCCAAGCTGCCGGTCAATCCGCCGACCGGCGGCTGGGGCGCTTTGGCGTCCAGCGAGGCGATCACTGTCAAGCTGCCGACCACGGTCGAGGAGCACTTCTGGGGTCAGTTCGGCACGCGCCCCTACGGTCCAGACGAATACCGCTACGCCGAAGACGACGATGTGCCGCGCTACAGCGCCTACAAGGGCGTGTCGTGGTGGACCAAGACCGTCGACATCCCCGCCTCGGCCAAGGGTCAGCGCGTGCTGTTGAACATCCGGGGCGCGCGCAAGCGGGCGGAGGTGTTCCTCAACGAGCAGCTGGTCGGCTACTCGATCATGTCGGAGCTGCCGCTCGTCTGCGACCTGAGCGCGGCGATGAAGCCCGGCGAGGCCAATCGCCTCTCGATCCGCATCACCAATCCCGGCGGTCGCTTCGACTGGCGCGACTCCACGACCATGATGTGGGGCAAGCTGAAGCTGTTCGCCGACCACGGCTTCGGCGGTCTCGATCGTGGCCTGACGCTGAGCGTCCATCCTCGCGCGGCGCGGATCGATGACGCCTGGGTGCTGAACACGCCCCAGCCACGGCAGGTCACCGGCTTCATGGAAGTCGTGCTCGACAAGCCTCTGCCGAAGACGGGCCTCGACAAGCTGAAGGCCAAGGCCGCCGTGACCCTCGTCGACGACGCCGGCGCGCCGGTCGCGGCGACGACCATCATCGAGGCGATCGAGGCGATCGACGAGCACCGCCTGCGGGTCCGGTTCTCGGTCGCCGCGCCGGGCGCCAAGATCTGGGATCTCGATACGCCCATCCTGCACCGCCTACGCTTCCGCTGGACCGAGACCAAGAAGGCGGTCGACACCCGCGAAGTCCGCTTCGGCTTCCGCTGGTTCGGCGTCGATGGCGTCGGAACCGACGCCCTGTTGCGCCTGAATGGCCGCCGTGTGCGCCTCTATTCGGCGATCTCCTGGGGCTACTGGGGCTTCAACGGCCTGTGGCCGACGCCGGAGCTGGCCAAGCGCGAGGTCACCTCGGCCCACGCCCTGGGCCTCAACGCGCTGCACTTCCACCGCAACGTCGGCAAGCCCGAGGTCTTCGACGCCATGGATGAGATGGGCCTGCTGCGGGTCATGGAGCCCGGTGGCGGTCGTCACGCCATCGGCCGCGACCTCAAGCCCGGCGAGAAGCTGTCGGTTTCCGACACGTTCAGCCGCGATTTCATGCTCGAGAAGTGCAAGGCCATGGTCCGCGCTTTCCGCTCGCGGCCGTCGCTGGTGCAGTACACTCTGCAGAACGAGATCGGCGCCAACCTGGCCAATCCCGACGTTCAGATCGTGCTGAAGGCCATGCACGACCTGGACCCCAGCCGGGCGGTCATCCTCAACGACGGCTTCGTCAAGCGCGGCGCGGCCCAGGCCATGTACCTGCCGTACAACGACCACTACTACCGCTCGGACGTCGAGCAATGGGGCGGCTGGTGGGTCGAACACCAGGGCGCCGGCGACCAGTGGTACGACAAGTTCTACAAGTCCAAGGACGAGTACATCCACATGCAGAAGGGCAAGCCCTTCATCGTCGAGTTCGGCGAGATGCAGGGCTGCGCCACGGCCGACAACCATGAGGCCATGGTCGTCGAGATCCTGGCCAAGGGTGGCAAGAGCTACGATCTGCAAGACCACAAGGACGTGGTGGCGACGACCAACAGCTATATCGAGCGCTGGGGCTTCAAGCAGGCCTTCCCGACCAGCGAGAAGCTGTGGCTGTCGGTCGGTCGCAAGGTCTACGAATCTTGGCGCAACTACCTTGAGAACATCCGCCTGGGCGAGACGGTGGATGTCGCCTGCGTCTCGGGCTGGGAGAGCACCTCGATCGAAAACCACTCCGGGGTCGTGGACAACCTGCGCGGCTTCAAGGCCGATCCGACCTTGATGAGCCAGGCCCTGCGGCCGGTCATGGCCATCGCCAAGCCCCGGGCCCTGGCCTATGCGGCCGGCGACAGCGCCGAGCTGGACATCTGGTTCTTCAACGACACGGGCAAGGCCGCGCCCGGCGAACTGGTGCTGAGCTTGGTCGGTCCCGGGGGCGAGACCGAAGTCCTGGGCCGCTGGCCCGCGCCGGCTCAATCGCCGGACCAGTTCAGCTATCTCGTGGCCGAGAGCTTCCGGACGCCGGCCTTGGGCCGCGAAGGGCTCAACAAGATCCGCATCGCGTTTGGCGACGTCGCCTCCGACCGTGAGATCTGGGTCACCGCCGCCACCCCCAAGTCCGCCACGCCGGTGCGCATCGGCGTGTCGGGGATCGCCAAGAGCCTCCGCGAGCAACTGGCCGCCACGCCGGGTGTGGTGTTCGAGGACTTCAAACCGGGCGTCCGCTACGCCGGCATCGTCGCCTCTGGCCTGAAGACCGACGAGATCGTTCGCCGTCAGGTCGGTGAGCAGACGGGCCTGGAAGCCCAGCCCAAGAAGGGCGAGAAGCCGGTCGTCGTGCTCGGCGAACTGCCGCCCGAGGTCCTGGCCGCTGTCCAGGCCGGCACGCCGCTGCTGGCGATGGTTCAGGAGGACGGCCTCGCCGACGGCGTCGCCAAGCAACTCTCCGGCCTGGGCCTGTTCAGCTATGCTGGCCAGGTCGGTGGGCTACGGGCGCCGTGGATGGGCAACTGGAACTATGTCCGCGCCCACGCCACCTTCGCCGGGCTGCCGGCCGACATGGCCATGAGCGTGCTGCACCAAGTCGAGGGGCAGCCCTCGAACGGCCTGGTGGTCGATGGTCAGGGTGTCGAGGTCATCGCCGCCTATAGCCGCGACCACGACCGCAAGAACGGCGCGGCCAGCTTCATCGCTCGCAAGGACAAGGCGCGGGTCCTGGTCCACCGCCTGCCCGACATGGCCAAGCCGCTGCAGCAGCGCTGGCTGGCCAACGCCGTCGCCTGGTTGGCGACCGGCGCTTAAGGAGAACGCGATGATTACCCGACGCGATACGTTCCTGGCGGCCGCCCTGGCCGCGACGCCGGGCCTCGTCCTGGCCGCGCCGCGCAAGCCGGTGTTCGAACGCCTGGGCTGGGCTGGGAAGACTCCCGGCGGCGACGGCGGCAAGGTCATCAAGGTGACCACCTTGGCAAGCGGTGGTCCGGGCTCGCTGCGTGAAGCCATCGCCGCCAAGGGCCCTCGCACGGTCGTCTTCGACGTCGCCGGGGTGATCGACCTCAAGCGCCACAGCATCAAGGTGGTCGAGCCGTTCCTGACCATCGCCGGCGAGACCGCGCCGTCGCCGGGCGTCACCCTGATCAAGGGCAGCCTGGCCATCGAGAGTCACGACGTCATCGTTCGTCACATCCGCGTCCGCGCCGGCCGTGACGGCGAGGCCAGCAAGAGCGGCTGGGAAGTCGACGGCATCACGTGCTGGAAGGCCCATGACGTCATCGTCGACCATTGCTCGGTCAGCTGGGCCACGGACGAGAACCTGTCGGCCTCGGGTCCGCGTTTCGACGGCGGCGAGGACCAGGCCAAGTGGCGCGACGGGACTTCGCACCGGATCACCTTCAGCAACAACATCGTCGCCGAGGGGCTGTCCAACGCCAGCCACGTCAAGGGCGAGCACTCCAAGGGCAGCCTGATCCACGACAACGCCTATGAGGTGCTGATCGTCGGCAACCTCTACGCCCACAACCGCGAGCGGAACCAGCTGTTCAAGGGCGGGGTCGAGGCCGTGACGATCAACAACTTCGTCTACAACCCCGGCACCCGCTGCATGCACTACGCGCTGAACGCCTCGGAATGGGTGGGCCACCAGTGGCGCGTCGGCCAACTGGCCATCGCCGGCAATGTCGTGAAGGGCGGCGCCTCGACGCGGCCTGACCTGCCGTTCCTGATCGTCGAGGGGCAGGGGGATCTGGAGCTCTACGCTTTCGACAATCCGGCTCACTATGCCGACGGAAGCGAGATGCCGCCGGTGCGCATCCTCAACACCGACCCGTTCCCGAAGATCAAGCTGCTGGAGAAGGCGCCGTTCTGGCCGGAGGGGCTGAAGCTGAAGCCCTCGAGCCAGGTCGAGGGACACGTGTTGGCAAACGCCGGCGCGCGGCCCTGGGACCGCGACGCCGTCGACCGCCGGATCGTCCGGGAGGTGAAGGCCGGGACGGGTAAGGTGATCGACGACGAGCAAGAGGTCGGCGGCTACCCGAAGGTCTGAGCCGGGTAGCGCCCTGAACCTCAGGTCCTGCGGCAGGTGATGCGGTCGCCGACCGTCATCGGCGCGCCGTTTCGCGAGATCCGCCATTCGATGATCATCGTCGCCGGATCCTGGCGGATGAAGGCGAACGCCTCCTCGGGCTCGCCGCCGTCACGCTGACGCGTCCAGACCCATTGGTCGCCGGTCCAGCCTTCGGAACGATACCAGCGCATCCCGCCGCCCGAGGCGATGCCGGCGCGGAAGGTCTTGCCATCGGGCGCCTGGGCCCAGGTCTCGGTGGCGCCGTAGCGACCGGGCGGGCGGTCGAGGTGATCCTTCACCAGGGCGCCGCTGCGCGGATCAATGCGGAAGACGATGTCCGAGGCGAGGGGGCGGTTCGAGGGCAGGAAAACCCCTTCACAGCCCCAGGCGCCTTCGAAATAGGTCCAGGGCGCGGGCGCCGGGTCGGCCAGCAGGGTGGTTGAGGCGAGGAGCAGGGCAAGCATGAACACACCGAACGCGGTTACGTGAGAAGCTTAGCTAGTGACGCGCGCCGCGATCGCAACTCGCGACGATCCCGTGCGCACAAGATGGCGCATCGGCCGTCTTCCAGCTAAGACGCGCACATGCTGCGTATTTCGGAACTGAAGCTGCCGCTCGGCCACCCGCCGGAGGCCATGGCGCCGGCCATTGTCGAGCGCCTCGGGATCACGCCCGACGACCTGGTGAGCTACGAGGTCGCTCGCAGGGCCCATGACGCGCGCCGCAAGGCCGCGATCCTGATGGTCTATTCGGTCGACGTGACCCTGCGCGACGAGGCCGAGGTGCTGGCGCGCTTCGCTGGCGACAACCACGTGCGTCCGACGCCGGACACCGAATACCGCCTCGTCACCAAGGCGCCGAACCTGGCCGACAGCCTCCGACCGGTCGTCATCGGCGCAGGCCCTTGCGGCCTGTTCGCCGGTCTGATCCTGGCCCAGATGGGCTTCAAGCCGATCATCCTCGACCGCGGCAAGGTGGTGCGCGAACGGACCAAGGACACCTGGGGTCTATGGCGGCGCAGCGAGCTGAACCCGGAGTCCAACGTCCAGTTCGGCGAGGGCGGCGCCGGCACCTTCTCGGACGGCAAGCTCTACAGCCAGATCAAGGACCCCCGACATCTGGGCCGCAAGGTGCTGACCGAATTCGTCAAGGCCGGCGCGCCCGAGGAGATCCTGACCGAGGCCCACCCGCACATCGGCACCTTCCGCCTTGTGACGATGGTCGAGAGCATGCGCGAGACCATCGAAGGTCTGGGCGGCGAGTATCGCTGGCAACACCGGGTCGACGAGATCGACATCGAAACGACCGCCGACGGTTCGCGCAAGGTGCGTGGCCTGAAGCTCTCGACCGGCGACTATCTGGAGGCCCAGCACGTGGTGCTGGCCGTCGGCCACAGCGCCCGCGACACCTTCCAGATGCTCTACGACCAGGGCGTCCACATCGAGGCCAAGCCGTTCTCGATCGGCGTGCGGATCGAGCACCCGCAGTCGTGGATGGACAAGGCGCGGTTTGGAACGTGCGCCGGTCACCCGGACCTGGGCGCGGCCGATTACAGCCTGTCTCATCACTGCAAGAACGGCCGCACCGTCTACAGCTTCTGCATGTGCCCGGGCGGCACGGTCGTGGCGGCAACGTCCGAGCCTGGCCGGGTCGTGACCAACGGCATGAGCCAGTATTCGCGCAACGAGCGGAACGCCAATTCCGGCTTCGTGGTCGGCATCGATCCCGAGCGCGACTATCCGGGGCACCCGCTGGCCGGCATCGAGTTCCAGCGCAAATGGGAGAGCCTGGCCTATGTGGCGGGCGGGTCGAGTTATCAGGCGCCGGGCCAGAAGGTCGGCGACTTCATGGCGGGCCGGCCCTCGACCGAACTGGGCGAGGTGGTTCCTTCCTATAAGCCGGGGGTGACCCTGACGGACCTGTCGGCCTGCTTGCCGGCTTTCGTGATCGACGCCATGCGCGAAGCCCTGCCGGTCTTCGGCCGCCAGATCGCCGGCTATGACCATCCCGACGTGCTGCTGACCGGCGTCGAAACCCGGACGTCCTCGCCGGTGCGGATCACGCGCGGCAAGGACTTCCAAAGCCTCAACACCGCTGGCCTTTTCCCGGCCGGCGAGGGGGCGGGCTACGCCGGCGGCATCCTGTCGGCCGCGGTCGACGGCATCAAGATCGCCGAGGCGGTGGCTCAGGCCTACATCGCCGAAGGCCTGATCCCCGCGACGACCTGACGGCCGTCGCGGGTTCTGGCGTTACTCGGCCGCTTCGAGGACCTGCTCCAGGGTCGGATAGTCGGTGTAGCCCTTGCCATCGCCGCCGTAGAAGGTGCTCGGGTCGGGTGCATTGAGCGGGGCGCCCTTGCGCAGCCGCTCCACAAGGTCCGGATTGGCGATATAGGCCTTGCCGAAGGCGACGGCGTCGGTCTTGCCGGTCTCGATGGCCGCATTGGCGCTGGCCAGGTCGAACTTCTCGTTGGCGATGTAGACGCCACCAAACGCGGCCTTCAGCGCCGGGCCCAGGCTGTCGGCGGCCTCGTGCTCGCGGGCTGAGATGAAGGCGATCTTGCGCTCGCCCAAGGCCTTGGCGACGTAGCCGAAGGTGGCCGGCAGGTCGCTGTCGCTGATGCCGTGGGCGTCAGCGCGCGGGGCCAAGTGGACGCCAACGCGGCCGGCGCCGAAGACGGAGATCGCCGCGTCGGTCGCTTCCAGCAGCAGGCGAGCGCGGTTCTCGATCGGGCCGCCGTACTGGTCGGTGCGTTGGTTGGAGCCGTCCTGCAGGAATTGGTCGAGCAGGTAGCCGTTGGCGCCATGCAGTTGCACGCCGTCGAAGCCGGCGTCCTTGGCGTTCTGGGCGCCCTGGCGGAAGGCCTCGACCACGCCGGCGAGTTCCTCGGTCGCGAGGGCGCGAGGCGTCGGGTAGGGGCGTTCGGGGCGCAGCAGGCTGACATGGCCCTTGGCGGCGATCGGGCTGGGGCCGACCGGAGCCTCGCCGTTCAGGTGCGACGGGTCCGAGATCCGGCCCACGTGCCAGATCTGCATGAAGATGCGGCCGCCCCTGTCGTGCACGGCCTTCGTGACCTGCTTCCAGGCCTGGGTCTGTTCCTGGGACCAGATGCCCGGGACGCCGGGATAGCCGACACCCTGCGGCGAGACCGGGACACCTTCGGTGATCAACAGGCCGGCCGAGGCGCGCTGGGCGTAATATTCCGCCATCAGGGCGTTGGGGATCTGGGTGGGACCGGCGCGCAGCCGGGTCAGCGGCGCCATGACGACGCGATTGGGCAGGGTAAGGTCGCCGACGCGCAGCGTGTCGAACAGGGTAGGCATGTAGAGACTGTCCCTCAAAGGGGCGCCGACCCTCCGTCGGCGTCTGTCAGCTATCTGGGAACGAGGCGTCAGACCGCAACCGCAACAGGCTCTGATTTCGTCTAAAAGCGGGCTCGCGAAATCTGCAAGGCCTGGAGTCAGCGCCGCTGGCGGTACTTGTCCAGGTCCAGTCCATGGCGCTCGACCTTGTCGTAGAAGGTCTTGCGTGGGATGCGCAGGACCTCCAGCGCGGCGCGCACGTCGCCGCCGCAGCCGGCCAGGGCCTCCTCGATTACATGGGCCTCGTAGGTCGCCACCCGCTCGGGCAACGGGGGCAACGCGTCGACCACGCCGCCCGCCGGGGCCTGGTCGGCCAGGCCGAGCGCCACGCGCTGGGCGTAGTGGCCCAACTCCCGCACATTGCCGGGCCAATCATGGTTCAGCAGCCGCCAGCGCACCTTGTCGTCGACGACGGGCTCGGCGCCGTTCAACCGCTCGCAGGCGCGCGCCAGGAAGTGGGCGAAGAGCAGCGGCACGTCCTCGCGGCGTTCGCGCAGCGGCGGGATGCGGATGCGCACGACGTCCAGCCGGTGGAAGAGATCCTCGCGAAAGGTCCCGGCGGCGACGGCGTCGGCGAGATCCGACTTGGCGGCGGCCACGACGCGCAGGTCCAGGGTCTGGGCGCGGTTGGAGCCAAGCGGCGTGACCTCGCGCTCTTCCAGCACTCGCAGGAACTTGCCCTGGGCCTCCGGCGCCAGCGTCTCGATCTCGTCGAGGAACAGGGTGCCGCGATCGGCCTGCTGGATGCGGCCGATGCGCTGGCGAACCGCACCGCTGAACGCGCCCAGCTCGTGGCCGAACAGTTCGCTGTCGAGGGCGCTCGAGGGCAGGGCGGCGCAGTCGACGGCGACGAACTCGCGGTCGCGCCGACGACCCCAGACGTGCAGAGCGCGGGCGGCGAGTTCCTTGCCAACCCCGGTCTCGCCCTCCAGCAGCACATCGACGTCGGCGCTGGCCAATTGGCGCAGGGTGGCGCGCAGGCGTTCCATGACCGGGGTCTGGCCGATCAACGGCCAATCGCTCTGAGCCTGGGCGGCGAGGGTCCTGAGCTCGCGGTTCTCCAGCACCAGCCGCCGTTTTTCAATCGCTCGCCGCACGCTGGAGACCAGGCGTTCGGGCGCATAGGGCTTGGCCACGAAGTCATAGACGCCGTCGTGCATGGCCTCGACCGCCTCGGAGACGTCGGCGTGGCCGGTGATCAGGATGACGGGGAGGTCCTCGTCCTGTTCCTTGAGGCGTCGAAACAGCTGGCGGCCATCCATGCGCGGCATGCGGATGTCGCTGACCACCACGCCGGGGAAGGCGGGCGACAGGGCCGCCAAGGCGGTTTCGGCCGAGGCGAAGGCCAGGACGTCGAAGCCGGCCAATTGCAGGGTCTGGACATTGGCGTCCCGCAGGACGTCGTCGTCGTCGATGAAGGCGACCTGGTTCACGGACATGCTAGCGCGCCTTGGGCAGGGACATGACGAAGCGAGCGCCGCCGGGGCCTGGCTCCAGGGAGAGCTCGCCACCGAATTCGGCGACGATGTCGCGACTGATCACCAGGCCCAGGCCGAGGCCTCGCGGCTTGGTGGTCGCGAAGGGGGTGAACAGGGTGTCGGCCGCCTCGGGCGCCAGGCCCGGGCCGTTGTCGGCGACCAGGATCCGCACCTGCGAACGCTTGACCAGGACCTGCACGCGGATTTCCGGATCGGCCGCGCCCTCCAACGCCTCGATGGCGTTCTGCAGCAGATTGACCAGCACCTGTTCCAGGCGGAAGCGCTCGGCCATCACCTTGGCGGCCTCGTCGGCCTCGTCGCGGATGACACGGACGCCCTGCTGGCGCAGGCGCGGTCCGACGAGCAGCAGGGCGCCGTCGACCGCTTCGCGCACCGTCACCGGCGCGGCCGGGGCGCTGGACTTGCGGGCGAAGGCGCGCAGTTCATCGGTGATCAGGCCGATCCGCTCGGTCAGGCCAGAGATCAGGCCGAGATTGGCCTTGGCGGTCTTCTGGTCGGCGCGATCGAGAAAGGCGGTGGCGTTGTCGGCATAGGCGCGAATGGCGGCGACGGGCTGGTTGATCTCGTGCGCCACCCCGGCGGCGATCTGGCCCAGGGTCGCGAGCTTGTTCGACTGAACCAACTCGTCCTGCATCAGGTGGACGTGGGCCTCCGCCCGACGGCGCTCCTCGATCTCGACGGTCAGGCGTTGGTTGGTCTCGCGCAGTTCAGTTGTCCGCTCGGCGACGCGAGCCTCGAGCTCCAGGCGAGCCGCTTCCTGGCGGGCGGCGCGGACAGTCGCCTGGCCGCGCCAGCGCAGCACGGCGGCGGCCAGGCCACAGGCGACCAGGCCGGCCAGCAGGGCGATGGCCCGGCCCCCGGCCACGGCGGTCCGCAGCGCCGCCTCGACTGGGGTGAAGGTATAGATCGTCCAGCCCGCCGCTCCGAGATCGGCGCTGGCGGCCATGTAACGCGTCTCGTCCTGACCGGGCGGCGCGACGCTGGTCAGGACCGGCGCGCGGGCGCCTGCGGGGGCAGGGGAGGCATTCAGCACCAGGAACGGGGCGTCGCCGAAACGGTGCTCGGCGCGCAGACGCTCCTGCTCGGCGCGCGGCAGGCGGCGCAGGGTCGAGAAACGCCAGGTCGGGATGGAGGTGACCAGGATCACGCCATTGGAGTCGGTCACGAACGCGGGCTCGGCCGCCGACCATTCGGCCTCCAGGGCCTCGAACTCGACCTTCACGACCACCACGCCCAGCGGACCGTCACGGCCGTCGACGCGCCGGGACATGAACAGGCCCGGCCGGCGGCTGACCGTGCCGAGGGCGAAGAGCTCCGCCGTCCCGTTGGCCGCGGCGTCCTGGAAATAGGGGCGGAAGCTGTAGTCGGAGCCGACGAAGCTGGTCGGTTCGCGCCAGTTGCTGGCGGCGATGGTCGTGCCCCTGGCGTTCAACACGTAGATCACCGCCGCACGGGTGCCGCCGCTCAAGGTCTCGAGCTTGCGGTTCAAGGCGTCGATGCCGCGCGGATCGGCCGAGCGCAGGGTTTCGGCGACGTCGGGGTCCTGGGCCAGGACGAAGGGCAGGGAGCGGTGTTTGGCCAGCTCGCTGCGCAGCACCGCCGCGTGCAGGGTCGCCGAGGCCTGGGCCTGACGCGCCAGATCCGCCGTCGCGCGGCGCTCGGCGAAGGCGCCGGCGAAACCGACCAGGCCGGCCAGCACGATCAGGCTGGCGGCGAAAAACACCGTCCAACGTCGCACGATCGGGTCGGCCAGATTCGGCAGCGGCGGCCGGGTCATGAGCGCGCTTCCAAGCTTTGTGCGGAATTTCGCACAAACCTGCCTCGTGGCGTGAGGGATTTCGCCAGGAGCTGCGGCGATTGCACAGCGCTGTCAGGGAAAAGTTCGAGTAAATTCAAAGGGCTGATACTTTTTCCGAGGTCGCTTGCACGACCTGCCTGCGAAAAGGATCGTCTATCCAAGCGGCCTGGCAAAGGGGCGCGGGATGGAAACGCGGCCCTCGGGCCTGGCCAAGAGGCGACAGTGCAGACGATCCAACCGGCCGCTCCGGCGCCGCACGACGGCCGACCCAAGCCGTTCTATCGGCATCTGTACTTCCAGGTGCTGGTCGCCATCCTGGTCGGTGGCGCGATCGGTCACTTCCAACCCCAGATCGGTCAATCGCTGAAGCCCCTGGGCGACGCCTTCATCAAGCTGGTGAAGATGGTCATCGCCCCGGTGATCTTCCTGACGGTTGTCACGGGCATTTCAGGCATGCGCGACCTCGAGAAGGTCGGCCGAGTGGCGCTGAAGGCGATGGTCTATTTCCTCGTCTTCTCGACCCTGGCCCTGGTCATTGGCCTCGTCGTCGCCAACGTCGTCCAGCCGGGCGCCGGCATGAATATCGACCCCGCGACCCTGAAAACCGACAAGGTCGCGGAGTACGCCGCCAAGGCCCACGATCAGACGATCGTCGGCTTCCTGATGAACATCATCCCGGCCACCGTGGTCGGGGCCTTCGCCGACGGCGAGATCCTGCAGGTGCTGCTGATCTCGATCCTGTTCGGTCTGTCCCTGACCCTGGTCGGCGAGCCCGCCCGGCCGGTGATCGACTTCCTGGAAGCGGTCGCCCAGGCCTTCTTCAAGCTGGTTCACATCGTGATGAAGGCCGCGCCGATCGGCGCCTTCGGGGCCTTCGCCTTCACCATCGGCAAATACGGCATCGCCTCGGTCGCCAACCTGGCCATGCTGGTCGGGACCTTCTACCTGACCTCGCTGCTGTTCGTGATCGTGGTGCTGGGCGCGGTCGGGGTCGCCAACGGCTTCTCGATCTTCAGCCTGATCCGATACCTGAAGGCCGAACTGCTGCTGGTGCTGGGCACCAGTTCGTCGGAAGCGGCCCTGCCCAGCCTGATCGAGAAGCTCGAGAAGGCCGGCTGTCCCAAGTCCGTCGTCGGCCTCGTTGTGCCGCTCGGCTACTCTTTCAATCTGGACGGCACCAACATCTACATGACGCTGGCGGCGCTGTTCATCGCCCAGGCCACGGGCGTGCACCTCTCCTGGGAGCAGCAGGCGCTGCTGCTGGGCGTGGCGATGCTGAGCTCCAAGGGCGCGGCGGGTGTCACAGGCGCGGGCTTCATCACCCTGGCCGCCACCCTGTCGGTGGTGCCCGCGGTGCCGGTGGCCGGCATGGCCCTGATCCTGGGCGTCGACCGGTTCATGTCCGAATGCCGGGCCTTGACCAACTTCACCGGCAACGCGGTGGCGGCCATCGTCGTCTCGCGCTGGGAGCGTGGCCTGGACGCCGAGGCGCTCAAAGCCGCGCTCAATCCTGAAAAGGCCTTGCCGCCTCCAAGCGGAACCATTCCGGACCCGGCCCGCCCTTAAGCGGCCGATCCTCCATTCAAGCGCAGTCAGAACAAGAAAACTTTGGGGAGCTAATCGCGTGACGAACCAAACCCTTCGTGGCTATCGCCGCAGTCTCATTCAAGGCGCCGCCCTGGCCGGCCTGCTCATCGCCACCGGCGCGGCCGCCCAGGAGGCGACCGACACGACCAAGGTCGAGGAGATCGTCGTCGTCGGCAGTCAGATCAAGGGCGCCAAGACCACGGCGGCCCTGCCGGTCACGGTGCTGGACAACAATCAGATCGCCGCCACCGGCGCGGTCTCGGGCGATGACCTGTTCCGCTCCATCCCGCAGATGGGCGACGTCTTCATCAATCCGAGCAACGCCCCGCAGACCAGCAACTCCACGCGTGGCGACGTCAATTCGATCAACCTGCGCAGCCTGGGCGTCGGCAACACCCTGGTGCTGCTGAACGGCCGCCGCCTGGTGTCGCACCCGACCAGCCAGTCGTCGGGTACGGTGCCGCTGCTCGGCTACAACGCCAACGCCATCCCGACCTCGAACCTGGAGCGCCTGGAAATCCTGCGCGACGGCGCCGCCGCCATCTATGGCGCGGACGCCGTGGCCGGCGTGGTCAATTCGGTGCTGCAGACCGACTTCGACGGCCTGACGGTCGACGCCCAGTACGGCTGGGCCGAGGGCACGCACCGCAAGGAATACAGCAGTAACATCTTCGCCGGCCGCAACTTCGCGGAAGGTCGGGGCAACATCTCGCTGAACGGCAACTTCACCTGGCGCACGGCCCAGCGTCCCAGCGATCGCCCCTACACCGCGACCCAGGATCTGCGTCCGCTGTTCGCCGGCTATACCGACTACGCGGCCAGCGCCGCGCCGGACAACCGCGGCAACCAGAACTCGTTCGCCAACTTCACGGCGTTCGGCGTCACCAGCGCCATCCGCCAGGGCACGACGGCCCTGACCACGGCGGCGGGCGCGACCCACGTCCAGCCCAACACCATCGCCGGCTGTGTGACCCAGATCGGCAACGGCCTGTGCCTGGGCACCGGCAACCTGGCGACCGGCAGCACCGCCAATGCCTACCGCTATAACGCGCCCCAGAACGACGCGACGACCATCGCGCCGGAGATCGAGCGCCAGAACCTGTTTCTGAATGGCCACTACGACATCAGTGACACGCTGACGGCCTACGGCGAGGTCGGTTTTTACCACGCGACCTCCGAGGGGCTGACCACCCAGGGCACCAGCCTGGTGGCGATCGGCGTGCCGGCCAGCAACTACTACAACCCGTTCGGTCCGGTGACCTTCGCCAACGGACAGGCCAACCCCAACCGTCTGCCGAACCTGACCAACGTGCCGGCCGCCGGCCTGCCGGTGACCTTCACCAACTACCGCTTCAACGACCTGGGCCCGAGCAAGGTCGAGGTCGAGAACTATCAGACCCGCTTCCTGGGCGGGCTGAAGGGCGAGAAGTGGGGCTGGTCCTGGGACTCGGCGCTCCTCTATTCGAAGGCCGACGCCAAGGACGAGAGCGACGGCATCGACAGCAAGAAGCTGGCCGCCCAACTCGCCCTGTCGACGCCCGACGCCTACAACCCGTTCAACGGCGGCTGCCTCGACGGCACGGGCGGTCGTGACTGCACACCCAGCTCGCAGGCCGCGCTGGACGCCATCCGCTTCCGCCTGAAGCGCCACTCGACCACCACCCTGACGCTGGCCGACTTCAAGGTTTCCAAGCCTGACCTCCTGACCATCTGGTCGGGCGACGTCGGCGTCGCCGCCGGCGTCGAGTTCCGCCATGAGACCCAGCAGGATCGCCGCGACCCGATGCTGGACGGCCGCACGCCCTTCACCGACCCGGTGACGGGCGCGACCAGCGCCAGCAACGTGACCGGCGTCAACGACACCCCGAGCACGAAAGGCTCGCGCGATGTCGGCTCGGCCTTTGTCGAATTCGCCCTGCCGCTGGTCTCGCCCGACATGCACATCCCGCTGGTCCGTCGTGTCGACGTTCAACTGGCCGGTCGCTTCGAGAACTACAGCGACTTCGGCTCGGTCGCGAAGCCCAAGGTGGCTGTCGCCTGGGACGTGGTCGACGGGGTCCGGTTCCGGGGCTCCTGGCAGCAGGGCTTCCGGGCCCCGAACCTGGAGACCACCAACCCGTTCAGCTACTCGCGGACTAATACGGTCACCGACTACTACCGCTGCGAGGCCGACCTGCGCGCCAAACGCATCGCGACGTTCTCGGCCTGTAGCCGTGGCGTCGGCATCCGCTTCACCACGGCCGGCAACCCGAACCTGAAGGCCGAAGAGAGCGAAAGCTATTCGGTCGGCGTGGTTTTGCAGCCGACCTTCATTCCCGAGCAGTTCGGCCGCTTCACGTTCACGGTCGACCGTTGGCAGATCAAGCAGGACGGCATCGTCGGCACCCTGGGCTCGACCAATATCGCGGTGCAGGACTACCTGGCCCGCCTGACCGGCTCGAACAACACCAACGTCATCCGCGCCAACCCGACGGTCGACGATGTCGCCTTCTTCAATGGCACGGGTCTGGCGCCGGTGGGCCAGATCCTGGAGATCCGCGACCAGTTCAAGAACCTGCAGCCGCAGACGGTCAGCGGCATCGACTTCGGCCTGAACTGGGTCCTGCGCACCGAAAACGTGGGCCGCTTCAGCCTGAACGTCGACGGCACCTATATGGATAAGTACTCGCAGGAGTTGGCCCCGCCGATCGCCGAACTGTTCGCCGCCCGCGCCGCCAGCACCATCAACCCAGCCACGCCCCTGACCGATCCGGGCGACCTGCTGAAGCGCAACGGCAAGCCGAAGTGGAAGTGGAGCAGCACGGGCACTTGGCGCGCCGGACCGGTCCAGGTCGGCGCCTCGGTGATCTACACCGGCGCGGTGCTGGACACCGACCTGCTGTCGGCCGTCGGCGAGCCCTGGCGCGTCAAGCCGCTGACCACGGTCAACCTCTACGGCCAGTATCGGTTCGAGCAGAAGGGCTGGGCGCATGACACCCGTATCCGGGTCGGCGCGCGGAACCTCTTCGACAAGGATCCGCCGCTGTCGTCGGGCGGCTACATCGGTTCGCTCTACAACCCCTATGCCCGCTACTGGTATCTCAGCATCGCCAAGTCGTTCTGATGCTGAGCTGGCCGGCCGCTCCTTCCTCCCCCGGGAGCGGCCGGCCCTTCCTCGTTTCGCGTTTGAAGGCCCATACACTCATGAAGATCCTCGCCGCCGTTCTGGGTTTCAGCCTGGCCCTCGTGGGCGGCGCGCGGGCCGAGCCGCCCACGGCCAAGGCGTGCCCCGAAGGCCTCCCCACCGAGACCCGGTGCCTAGCCGGGCAGGACCAGAACGGCGCCTACTACTGGATCGCTATCCCGAAGGCCTGGAACGGCTCGCTGGTCGTGCACACCCACGGCGGCCCGCGCCTCAAGACGCCCAAGCCCGACGATGCGGTCGAGGATCTCCAGCGTTTCGCCGTCACCGTGGCCGAGGGCTATGCCTGGGCCGGCTCGAACTATCGGCGGGAAGGCTACGGCGTCCGATCAGCGGCCGAGGACAGCGACAACCTCCGCGAGCTCTTCTGGGAAACCTACGGCCGCCCCAAGCGCACCCTGCTGCATGGCCAGTCCTGGGGCGCCAACGTCGCGGCCAAGACCGCCGAGCTCTATGGCAAGGACGCCCAAGGCAAGTTGGTCTATGACGGCGTCATCCTGACCAGCGGCGTGGTCTCGGGCGGGACACGCGCCTACGACTTCCGCGCCGACCTGCGGGCCGTCTACCAGTATTATTGCGGCGACCATCCGGCCAAGGGCGAGACGCAGTATCCGCTGTGGCAGGGGCAGCCGGTCGGCTCGAAGCTCACCAACAAGCAACTGGACGAGCGCGTGAACGCCTGCACGGGCGTCAACCTGCCGGCCGACAAACGCTCGGACCAGCAGAAGCGCATTCTCGCCAACATCCTGGCCGTGACGCGGATCCCCGAGCGCACCCTGGACAGTCATCTCGGCTGGGCAACCTTCACCTTCGCCGACATCGTCAACAAGCGACTGGGCGGAAAGAACCCGTTCGGCAATGTCGGCGTCGTCTATCAGGGCTCGGATGACGACAAGGCGCTGAACAAGGGTGTGCCGCGCTTCGCGGCCGATCCGGAGGGCGTGCGCCTGCTGGCGGAGGACAGCGACCTGACCGGCAAGCTGCTCGTGCCGACCCTGACCCTGCACGCCATCGACGATCCCACGGCCTTCGTGGAGCTCGAGCAGGTGTTCCACGACACGGTCGCCAAGGCCGGTAGAAGCGATCTGCTGGTCCAGTCGTTCACCGACGAGCACGAACACTCGAAACTCGCCACGCCGGAATACGCCGCCCTGCTGCGCGCGATGAGGGCGTGGATAGAGCGGGGGGCCAAGCCCAGCCCCTCCTCTTTGGCCGCCGGCTGCGCCGAGGCGGTGCAGACCTATGGCGAGGCCTGCCACTTCCAGGTCGATTATCGTCCGCCGGACCTTTCAACCCGCAGCTATCCGCGCGTGAAGCCGGGTCTGACGCAGCGGTGATCGCCAGAGGTCGGACCTGAGTCCGCCGGGCTCGGACGCTGGAAACGCGAAAATAGCGGGCAGAGCGCTGCTTCGGCGTGCTTTGCTGCTGTGCAAAATGACGCCTTTTGTGCGCTGCGGCAGCTGAGAACGCGGTTTTGCGATTGCCGGTTTCCCCCGCCGGCCGCCTCCTGATCACGACACGGGGGACAACGACGTTTCCTGTTGGCTCGTAAGGGCCGCCGGCGGCGCTGTAGCCGTTTGGCAAGCTTGGACAACGACGTCCGGAGAGACCGCTGCGCGTGGTCTCGCCGGGCGTTTTTTTGTTTTAGCCTTAGGGGATGAAGGCATGAAATCTGTCCGATTTATGCTGCACTGCGGTGCGGCGCTGAGCGCGCTCGCCTGGAGCACGGCCGCCTTGGCGCAGGCCGCGCCCGATCCGGCGCCAAAGCCGGCCGAAGAGGCGGTCGCCGAGCCCGCCGCGGAAGCCGCTCCGGAACCGCCGCCGCCACCCGCGCCGCCGCCGACGGTCAGCGACCAGATCGGAGCCGGCAAGCTGATCCTGGAGGTCCGCGCCCGCTACGAGAACGTCGACCAAACCCGCACGGCGACCCTGCGCGATGAGGCCAACGCCTTCACGATCCGTACCCGCCTGGGCTGGGAAACCGCCGAGTTCAAGGGCGTCAAGGGCCTGGTCGAGTTCGAGGACGTCCGCCAGCTGGGTTCCGAGCACTACGCCGTCAACGTGCCGGGTGTGACGACCGCCCCGCTGAACGGCGCCGACAAGGCCCGCTTTCCGGTCGTCAACGATCCGGACGTCACCGAGCTGAACCGCGCCCAGCTGACCTGGACGCCCAGCGCCGCCTTACAGGTCACCGCCGGTCGCCAGCGGATCCTGTTGGACGACCAGCGCTTCGTCGGCAATGTCGGCTGGCGCCAGGACGAGCAGACCTTCGACGCCATCCGCGCCGACGTCGCCTACGGCCGCTTCAAGGCGACCTACGCCTATGTCACCCACATCAACCGTATCCTGGGCGAACTGCGCGACTGGGACAGCGACAGCCATCTCTTCAACGCCACCTGGTCGCCGGCGGAAGCCTTGCGCTTGCAGGGCTTCGTCTACGCCCTCGACTTCGGCAACTCGGCGGCCAACTCGTCCATCACCAAGGGGGTGAAAGCCTCGGGCAAGACATGGCTGGGCCTGTATCAGTTCGCCTACAACGCCACCTTCGCTCAGCAATCCGACTATCGCCACAATACGGCAGCGTTCGATCTCGACTACTTCGGCGCGGACCTAGCCGGCACCTTCGACATCTACACCGTGAAGGCCAGCTACGAGTCGCTGGAAGGCGACGGCGTGCGCGGCTTCACCACGCCCCTGGCCACCGTCCACGCCTTCAACGGCTGGTCGGACGCCTTCGCCTCACCGGGTGGCAACAAGAGCTTCGTCGACGGGATCGAGGACCTGAACCTCAGCCTGAACGTCAAGCCGCGCTTCCGCCGGACCTACTTCTTCAACAGCGACGTCGTGGTTCGCTACCACGACTTCAACGATCAGCGGACCGGCGCGGACCTCGGCCACGAGTGGGACGTCCAGTTCACCGCCGCCATAACCACCAAGCTCTCGATCCAGCTGAAGTACGCCGACTTCCAGCGCGTCACGACCGTGCCCGTGGGCACGGCGACGCCGCCGGCCGCGCGGACCAAGGCCTGGTTCACCCTCGAATACAAGTTCTAGCCCACAGGACGCATGACCATGACCGACAACACAAAGTCCGGCCTGACCCGTCGCCACGCCCTGATGGGCGCCGCCGCCACCATCGCCGCCGCCAAGGCCGCTTTCCCGGGCGGAGCGCACGCCGCCGGCGCGGGACCCGAGACCGCCAAGGCGCGCCTGGGCTTCATCGCCCTGACCGACAGCTCGCCGGTGATCATCGCCAAGGAGCGGGGATTGTTCGCCAAGCACGGCCTGCCGGACATCGAGGTGGTCAAGCAGGCCTCCTGGGCCGCCACCCGCGACAACCTGGTGCTGGGCTCTGAGCGGGGCGGCATCGATGGGGCGCATATCCTGTCGCCGATGCCCTATCTGATGACCACCGGGGCGATCACCAACGGCGTGCCGACGCCGATGTACATCCTGGCTCGCCTCAACACGAACGGCCAGGCGATCTCGGTCGGCAACGATCTGAAGAGCGTGCAGGTCGGGCTGAACAGCGCCGGCGCCAAGGCCAAGTTCCAGCAGCTGAAGGCCGCCGGCAACATCGCCAAGATCGCCATGACTTTCCGGGGCGGCACCCACGACCTGTGGGTCCGCTACTGGCTGGCGGCGGGCGGCATCAATCCCGAGACCGACGTCGCCACCATCGTGATCCCGCCGCCGCAGATGGTGGCCAACATGAAGGCCGGCACCCAGGACGCCTTCTGCGTGGGCGAGCCGTGGAACGGTCAGCTGGTCAATCAGAAGGTCGGCTACACCGCCTGCCTCACCTCCGAGCTCTGGATGAACCACCCGGAAAAGGCGCTCGGCATGCGGGCGGCCTGGGTCGACAAGTATCCGCGCGCCGCCCAAGCCATCACCGCCGCCATCCAGGAAGCGCAGATGTGGTGCGACAAGACCTCGAACCTTCCGGCCATGTGCTCGATCGTCTCGGGCCGTCAGTACGTCAACGTGCCGATGGGCGACATCCTGCCCCGCCTGCAGGGCACGGTGGACTACGGCGACGGCCGGACGCTGAAGAACTCGCCGCATCGCATGAAGTTCTGGGCCGACAACGCCAGCTTCCCGTTCAAGTCCCACGACCTGTGGTTCCTGACCGAGGACGTCCGCTGGGGCGTGCTGCCGCAGAAGACCAACACCAAGGGCCTGGTGGACAAGGTCAACCGGTCCGACATCTGGCGCGCGGCGGCCAAGACCATCGGCCAGAACGGTCCGGCCGGCGACAGCCGAGGCGTCGAGCGCTTCTTCGACGGCAAGGTGTTCGACCCGGCCAATCCGGGCGCCTATCTGGCCAGCCAGCCGATCAAGAAGCTGGTCTGAGGGGAGGGCGCGCCATGACCTATCCCAAGCCCTCGTTCACCACCGCGACTCCGGCGCCTGACGCGGTGCCGGGGACAGCGGTCGCTTCGCTTCCGCCCGAGGCGGCCAAGCCTTCGCCCTACTCGGAACTGGGGCGTCACGCCAAGGCGATCGCCGGCCTGGTGATCCCACCGGTCCTGACCGCGCTGGTCGCACTGGCGCTCTGGCAGGCGATCATCGGCGACTCCTATACGGGCCTGCCGGCGCCCAAGCAGGTGTGGCTTGAGTCCAAGGACCTGATCCTTCACCCGTTCTACGACAACGGCGGGGTCGACAAGGGTCTGTTCTGGCACGTCTTCACCAGCCTGAAGCGCGTCGGGGTCGGCTTCTCGATCTCGGCTGTGTGCGGGATCCTGCTGGGCGTCTTCGTCGGCTCCAACCGCTGGGCGCATCGGGGGCTGGACCCGATCTTCCAGGTCCTACGCACCGTGCCGCCCCTGGCCTGGCTGCCGATCTCGCTGGCCGCCTTCCATCAGGCTCAGCCGTCGGCCCTGTTCGTGATCTTCATCACGGCGATCTGGCCGATCATCATCAACACCGCCGTCGGCGTGCGGAACATCCCCAGCGATTACGTCAATGTCGCCAAGGTGCTGCGCCTTTCGCCGGCCGAATACTTCTTCAAGATCCTGCTGCCCTCGACCACGCCCTACATCTTCACGGGCCTGCGCATCGGGATCGGCATGAGCTGGCTGGCCATCGTCGCCTCGGAAATGCTGCTGGGCGGCGTCGGCATCGGCTTCTTCATCTGGGATCAGTACAACGCCTCGCGCATCGCCGACATCATCGTGGCCCTGGCCTGGGTCGGCATGACGGGCTTCTTCCTCGACCGCCTGGTGGCCCTGGTCGGCCACTTCGTCTCGCGCGGCAGCGCGGCCAGCTAGGGAGTCACGCACATGGCAAAAGCCTATCTTTCCATCGAGAACGTCGGCGTGACCTTCACCAAGGGCGCGGCCCGCAGCGAGGTGCTGACCGGGATCGACCTCAAGGTCGACAAGGGCGAGTTCGTCTCGATCATCGGCCACTCGGGTTGCGGCAAGTCCACGCTGCTGAACGTGGTGGCGGGTCTCGTGCCGGTCACGACCGGCGCGGTGATCCTTGACCGGCAGGAGGTCAACGCCCCGGGGCCCGACCGCGCCGTCGTCTTCCAGAACCACTCGCTCCTGCCGTGGCTGTCGGTCCGCGAGAACGTGTCCCTGGCGGTCGACAAGGTGTTCGGCGGGAGCAAATCCGCCGCGGAACGTCGAGAGTGGACGTTGCACAATCTGGAGCTGGTCAAGATGACCCACGCTCTAGACAAGCGTCCGGCCGAGATCTCGGGTGGCATGAAGCAGCGGGTCGGCATCGCCCGGGCCCTGGCCATGGAGCCCAAGGTGCTGTTGCTGGACGAACCGTTCGGGGCGCTCGACGCCCTGACCCGCGCCCACCTGCAGGACAGCGTCATGGAGATCCACGCCGTGCTCAAGAACACGGTGCTGATGATCACCCACGACGTGGATGAGGCCACCTTGCTGTCGGACCGCATCGTGATGATGACCAATGGCCCGCGCGCCAGTGTCGGCCAGGTTCTGGATGTCGCGCTGCCCCGCCCGCGGGATCGCCTGGCGATGGCCGAGGACCCGACCTACGTCCATGCGCGGGCGGCGGTGATCGAGTTCCTGTACGCAAGAAGGGCTGCTTAAGCGGGCTTGAGCTCTTGCAGGATTGTCGGGATCAGTTCGGACACCGTCGGATGGATGTGCACCGCCCGTTCGATCACCGTGTAGGGCGCCTTGGCGTACATCAGGTCGATCATGCCGTGGATGGCTTCGTCGCCGTTCAGGCCGAGGATGGCGGCGCCGAGGATCTGCTTGGTCTCGGCGTCGACCACCACCTTCATGAAGCCCTGGGTCTCGCCCTTCTCGACGGCGCGGCCGACGCGGGTCATCGGGCGCTGGCCGACCAGCAGCGGTCGGCCGGTCGCCCTGGCCTCGGCCTCGGTCATGCCCACCCGGCCCAGGGGCGGATCAACGAACAGGCCGTAGCAGGTGATGCGATCGCTGACCTTGCGGGCGTCGTTGTCGAGCAGGTTTGCGGCGATGATCTCGAAGTCGTTGTAGGCGGTGTGGGTGAAGGCGCCCTTGCCGTTGCAGTCGCCCATCGCCCAGATTCCAGGCACATTGGTCCGCAGCTGGTCGTCGACGGCGATATAGCCGCGCTTGTCGATCTCGACCCCGGCCGCCGCCAAGCCCAGGTCGTCGGTGTTGGGCTTGCGGCCGACCGCCAGCAGGACGTGCGAGCCGGTCACCTGGGGCGCGCCGGCCTCGCAGGTGACATGGACGCAGACGCCTTCCTCACCCCTCTCTGTCTTGTTGGGCGAGAAGCTGATGCACTCGGCGTTGAGGCGGACGGCGATCCCCTCGGCTTCGAGGATCTCGCGGATCGTGTCCGAAATCTCCGGATCCTCGCGGCCGATCAGGCGCGGCCCCATCTCGACGACGGTCACCTGGCTGCCGAACCGGCGGAACATCTGGGCGAATTCCAGCCCGATGTAGCTGCCGCCGACGATGACCAGGTGCTCGGGCAGCGTATCCAGCCGCATCATGTCGACATTGGTCAGGTAAGGAATGTCGCCAATCCCGGGCATGTCGGGCGCATTGGCCCGGCCGCCGACGTTCAGAAAGATCTGGGGCGCGGTGAGCAGGTCATCGCCGACCCGAACCGTGGCGGCGCTCTCGAAGCGGGCATGGCCCTGGATCACCGTGCAGCCCGGCATGCCGCGCAGCCATTTTTCGACACCGTCCCGCGCGTTACGGACGACCGTCTGCTGGCGGTCCTTGACGCGCTTCATGTCGACGCCGACCTCGCCCTCCAAGGTCACCCCATAGTCGGCGGCGCGGCGGGCCAGATGCGCGGCATAGGCGCTGGCGACCAGGGTCTTGGTCGGCATGCAGCCGGTGTTGACGCAGGTCCCGCCGAAATCCTTGCGCTCGACTATCGCCACCGTCTGGCCGGCGGCGGTCAGGCGACCGGCCAAGGACGGCCCGGCCTGTCCGGCGCCGATGATGATGGCGTCGAAGCGCTGGGCGGTCATCGCGCCAGCGCCAGGATCGCCAGTGCGCCGACCACGGCCACCGCGTCCTCGATCAGGGCGGCGGGCAGGTCCTTGCCGAACTTGGCGGCGAGACGTCCGCGGATGTCCGCGCCGCCCAATGTGCCGATCACCGCGCCGACGGCGCCGATGGCCGCGCCGCGCACCCAGTGGCCGCTGGGCATCATCAGGGCCGCGCCGCTGAAGGCGCCGCTCAGGATGCGCGTACCGAACTGGTGTGGAACCTTGCGGCTGGGTGTCTTCGGGTGCTGGTCGGCGACCAGTTCCAGAAGCGCCAGCAGGGTGAAGACCGCCACCGCGATCCAACCGCCCAGCCAGGCAAGCGGAAAGCCGGCCAGCGGCAGCCAGCCCAGACGGGCGGCCCACGCGACGGCCGCCGGCGCCGTCATGGCGCGCAGACCCGCGATCACGCCGATCAGCAGGGCGAAGAGATAGAGGGCCATGAAAGACTCCGCTTCAGCTTGTTTCGGCGAGACTGCCGCGCGTCTTCAGGACAACGCAAGGTCGAACGCGGCTCTTGCACGTTCCGATCGTGTTCGACGCGCCATGGCGTCAGGGACGGCATGGTCTTGCCCTCCCGAGGACGGGCGCGGCAGGTCGATGCGGCCGGCCGCCCGCTCAGGGCAGGGCTCTCCGTTTCGCTCAAGGAACGATCGCCGGCGCCTGGTTTATGAGCAATCTTGTGCGGGGTATCGCCAGACGAGGGAAAGTTGCCACAAGTTGGGGGCCCGGCGCCTAGGACCAACAGCAATGCGGGTGCTCGTGATTGATCCAGATACTGCGCGCGCCGCTCTCGTGGCCGAAGGGCTCGAGGGGGTGCAGCCGCTCGAGGTGCGCCGTTCGGCCGTTTATGACGAGGCCGAGGTGCTGGCCTTCGCGCCCGACGTGGTGGTGATCGCCGCCGAGAGTCCCGACCGCGACACGCTCGACAGCCTCAAGGAGTCCAGCCAGGGCCATCCCGTGGTCATGTTCGTCGACCGTTCAGAGCCCGGCCTGGCCGAGCAGGCGGTGCGGGCCGGCGTGGCCGCCTATGTGGTCGACGGCCTGGCGGTCGGGCGAATCCGATCGATCCTCGACGTGGCCATGAGCCGTTTCGCCCTGACCCAGCAGCTGCGCGGCGATCTCGCCAAGGCCAAGGCCGACCTGGAATCGCGCAAGACCGTCGAGCGCGCCAAGGGCCTGCTGATGAAGGAGCGCGGCCTCGACGAGGACGGCGCCTATCGCCTGTTGCGCAAGCTGGCCATGGATCGCGGCAAGCCGATCGGGGCGGTGGCGGCCGACCTTCTGGCCTTCGCTGGAGTGCTGAAGGGGGACGGCGCGTGAGCGGCCTCTCCGATCTGCGGCTCGGCTTCATCCCGCTGACCGACTGCGCGCCCCTGGCCGCCGCCCACGCGCTGGGCTTCTTCGAGGAGGAGGGGCTGAACGTCGAGCTCGTCCGCGAAGCGTCCTGGGCCACGATCCGTGACAAGGTCGCCGTCGGCGCTCTGGACGGCGCCCACATGCTGGCGCCGATGGCCTTGGCCGCCACGGCCAGCGGCGAGGGCGCGATCCTGGCGCCGCTGGCCCTGAACCAGAATGGCAGCGCCGTGACCGTTTCCGCGGCGCTGGCGGAAGCGATCGGCGCCATCGGGCCGCAAGATCTGTCGAAGGCACCCGTGA
This sequence comes from Caulobacter sp. GW821-FHT11E10, assembly GCF_058808375.1. Classification (NCBI taxonomy): domain Bacteria; kingdom Pseudomonadati; phylum Pseudomonadota; class Alphaproteobacteria; order Caulobacterales; family Caulobacteraceae; genus Caulobacter; species Caulobacter sp. GW821-FHT11E10. Next base: position 72,606 of record NZ_JBXARP010000004.1, on the reverse strand, counting down.
CCGCGAGCGTCCTGAGCCAGGTGATCGAGGCTCGCAAGGCCAGCGGGCAGGGGGCTTTGACCTTCGCCGTGGTCTTCCCGTACTCGATGCACAATTACCTGCTGCGCTACTGGCTGGCGCAGGGCGGCATCGATCCCGATCGCGACGTTCGTATCGTGGTGATCCCGCCGCCGCGCATGGTCGAGCAGATGCGGCTGGGCGCGGTCGATGGTTTCTGCGTGGGCGCGCCCTGGAACGCGGTGGCGGAAGCCGAGGGCGTCGGCCGGATCCTGGTCGCCGCCTCGCAATTCTGGCCAGGCGGCCCGGACAAGGTGTTGGGTGTTTCCGCCTCCCTGGCCCAGCAACGTCCCGACGAGCTTCGGGCGACCCTGCGCGCGGTCATCCGAGGCGCGGCCTGGGCCGATGCGCCCGAGAACCGCGAAGAGTTGATCGCCCTGCTGGCGCGCCCCGACCGCATCGGCGCCGATCCCGCCGCGATCGCCCGGGCGGTGGAGCACGAGATCGTCTTCCACCGTGACGCCGCTGGCCTGCCGCGCCGGGAGCACGGCCTATGGTTCCTGTCGCAGATGACTCGCTGGGGGCAGATCGGCCTCAAGCATGATCTCCAGGCCCTGGTTGATCGGGTCTATCGCCCCGACCTCTACCGCGAGGCGGCCTTGTCGGTCGGGCCGATTCTGGAACCGGCCCTGGTCTTCCCCGACGCCGTGGAACCGGCGCAAGCGCGGCTGTTCGACGGGCGTCCGTTCGACCCCACGGCCGTGCGCGCCTATGCCGCTGGTTTTTCGATCAGCCGCGCACCTGCCTGATATGCACGCTTTCTAGGCGGTGCTGCTGTGCAAATGCTGAGCAAGTGTGCGCCGCAAGAAGCATCGGCGCCGCAGCGCGGCATAAGCCGTGACACCTTGCCCGACACAGGTCTCCAGTAGGCTCAAGGCCAACGGACAACGACGTTCGCGGCTGCAAGAGGACCGCTCGGATGCGGTCACCCGCCCGGGGCGACGACGCCCTGCTCTCGCAGACACGCAAACATCCGAGGCCGTCATGCTTTCCCGCGACTTCCTGAAGGCCGGTCATACGCCGACCCTGTTCGCCGCCTTCCTGTATTTCGATCTCAGCTTCATGGTCTGGGTGATCCTGGGCCCGCTGGGCGTCGCCATCGCCAAGGACTTCCACCTCGATCCCGCCCAGAAGGGCCTGATGGTCGCCATCCCCGTGCTGGTCGGCGCCTTGCTGCGCCTGGTCAACGGCGTGCTGGTCGATCGCATCGGGCCGAAGAGGACGGGCATGATCGGTCAACTGATCGTCATCACCGGCCTGGCGCTGGCCTGGGTGGTCGGCATCCACAACTACCAGCAGGTCCTGGCCCTGGGCATCATCCTGGGTGTGGCGGGCGCGTCGTTCGCCGTGGCCCTGCCGCTGGCCTCGCGCTGGTATCCGCAAGAGCACCAGGGCCTGGCCCTGGGCATCGCCGGCGCCGGCAATTCAGGCACGGCCCTGGCCGCCCTGTTCGCCCCGGTCTTGGCCAAGATGTTCGGCTGGCAGAACGTGATCGGCCTGGCCGCTATCCCGCTGGTCATCGCCTTCGTCGTCTACATGCTGATGGCCAAGGACGCCCCCGGGCAGCCGGCCCCGAAGAAGTTCGCCGAATATCTCGACGTCCTGAAGGTTCCGGACGCCTGGTGGCTGATGCTGCTGTACGGCGTGACCTTCGGCGGCTTCGTGGGCCTGGCCTCGTCGCTGACCATGTACTTCAACTCGGAGTATGGCCTGGATCCGGTCATCGCCGGCTTCTTCACCGCCGCCTGCGTCTTCGCCGGCTCGTTCATCCGTCCGGTGGGCGGCGCCCTGGCCGATCGCTTCGGCGGCGTGCGCACCCTGAGCTTCGTCTACGTGCTGGCCGCCGCCGGCATGGCCACCGCCAGCTTCCAGCTGCCTTCGGCCTATCTCGCCCTGGCCGTGCTGATGTTCTCGATGCTGGTCCTGGGCGCTGGCAACGGCGCGGTGTTCCAACTGGCCCCGCAGCGGTTCCGCAAGGAGATCGGCGTCATGACCGGCCTGATCGGCATGACGGGCGGCGTCGGCGGCTTCTACCTGGCCTCGACCCTGGGCATGGCCAAGAAGATGACCGGTTCCTACCAGTCGGGCTTCCTCGGCTTCGCCCTGCTGGCCCTGTTCGCCTTCGTCGCCCTCTACGGCCTGAAGTCCCGCTGGCGGGCGGTGTGGCCGACCCTGCATGGCGACGCCGCCAGCGTCCGCGTCTGATCCCGCTTCGATAGGTGAGTGAAACCATGACTAAAGAGCGTCTGGTCGTCATCGGCAACGGCATGGCCGGTTGCCGGGCGGTCGAGGAAGTGCTGAAGCGCGACCCCGCCCGCTACGACGTCACCATCTTCGGCTCCGAGCCGCGGGTAAACTACAACCGCATCATGCTGTCGCCGGTGCTGGCGGGCGAGAAGACCTTCGACGACATCGTCATCAACGACGAGGCCTGGTATCGCGACAACGCGATCACCCTCCACGCCGGTCGCGCCGTCACCGCGGTCGACCTGGAAGGCCGCAAGGTGGTCGCCGAGGGCGGTCTGGAAGTCGCCTACGACAAGCTGATCCTGGCCACCGGCTCGGATCCGTTCCGCCTGCCGTTGCCCGGGATCGACCTGAAGGGCGTGGTCACCTTCCGCGACCTCGACGATGTCGAGGCCATGGTCGCCGCATCGGGCAAGGCCGGCGCCCGCGCCGTGGTCATCGGCGGCGGCCTGCTGGGCCTGGAAGCCGCCTACGGCCTGGCGCGTCGCGGCATGGCCGCCACGGTCGTCCATCTGATGGACGTGCTGATGGAGCGCCAGCTGGACGAAAGCGCCGGCTTCCTGCTGCGCGAGGCCCTGGCGGAACGCGGCGTCGAGACGGTGATGGGCGCTCACTCCGAGGAGATCGTCGGCGAGAACGGCCAGGTCACCGGCCTGAAGCTGAAGGACGGCCGCACCCTGCCGTGCGACCTGCTGGTCATGGCCGTGGGCATCAAGCCCAACGCCGCCCTGGCCCGGACCGCCGGCCTGACGGTCAATCGCGGCGTGGTCGTCGACGACGCCATGCGCACCTCCGATCCGGCGGTGTTCGCGGTTGGCGAATGCGCCGAGCACCGTGGCAACTGCTACGGTCTGGTCGCGCCCATCTGGGAGATGTGCCGCTCGCTCGCCGAGTCCATGACCGATGGGGAGGGGGCCTATGAAGGCTCGGTCCTGTCGACCCGCCTGAAGGTCTCGGGCGTCGACGTGTTCTCGGCCGGCAAGTTCTCGGGCGGCGAAGGCTGCGAGGACATCGTGTTCCGCGACGCCGGGCGCGGCGTCTACAAGCGCGTTGTCATCGAGGGCGGGAAGGTGGCCGGCGCGGTGCTGTTCGGCGACGCCGTCGATGGCAATTGGTACTTCGACCTTATGCGGGCCGGGACGGTGGTCACCGACATCCGCGAGACCCTGATCTTCGGCCAGGCCATTACGGAAGGGCTGTCCGGCCTGGACCCTAACGCCGCCGTTGCGGCCATGCCCGACACGCAGGAAATCTGCGGCTGCAACGGCGTCTGCAAGGGTTCGATCGTCTCGGCCATCACCGCTCAGGGTCTGACGACCCTGGACGACGTGAAGGCGGTCACCAAGGCCTCGGCCTCTTGTGGCTCGTGCACGCCGCTGGTCGAGCAGGTGCTGAAGCTGACCCTGGGCGACAGCTTCAAGGAACAGACCGGCCCCAAGCCGATGTGCAAGTGTACGGACAAGCCGCACTCGGACGTTCGCAAGGCCATTCTCGACTACGAACTGAAGTCCATGCCCGCCGTCATGCAGGCCATGGAATGGAGCACGCCCGACGGCTGCTCGTCGTGCCGCCCGGCCCTGAACTACTACCTGCTGTGCGCCTGGCCGTCGGAGTATCGCGACGACAAGCAGTCGCGCTTCATCAACGAACGGGTCCACGCCAACATCCAGAAGGACGGCACCTACAGCGTCGTGCCGCGCATGTGGGGCGGCATGACCACGCCCGACGAGCTGCGGGCCATCGCCGATGTCGCCGACAAGTTCGCCATCCCCGCGGTCAAGGTCACCGGCGGCCAGCGCATCGACCTGCTGGGCGTCAAGAAGGACGACCTACCGGCCGTCTGGGCCGACCTGAACGCGGCGGGCATGGTCAGCGGCCATGCCTACGCCAAGGGCCTGCGCACGGTGAAGACCTGCGTCGGCAGCGATTGGTGCCGGTTCGGCACTCAGGACTCCACGGGCCTGGGCATCCGCCTGGAGAAGTTCCTGTGGGGCTCATGGTCGCCGGCCAAGGTGAAGCTGGCGGTCTCGGGCTGCCCGCGCAACTGCGCCGAGGCCACCTGCAAGGACTTCGGCGTGGTCTGCGTCGACAGCGGCTACGAGATCCATATCGGCGGCGCCGCCGGTCTGCACATCCAGGGCACTCAGGTGCTGACCCGGGTGGCGACCGAGGACGAGACCGTTTGGGTGATCGCCGCCGCCATGCAGCTGTACCGCGAAGAGGGCTGGTACCTGGAGCGGGTCTACAAGTGGATGGCGCGGGTGGGCCTGGAGAGCATCCAGGAGAAGGTCACCGACCCCGACCAGCGCAAGGCGCTCTACGACCGTTTCGTCTTCTCGCAGCGCTTCGCCCGCATCGACCCGTGGGCCGAACGCGTGGCCGGTCGCCACAACGAGGAATTCACCCCCATGAGCCGCCGGATGGAGTTCGTCCCCGCATGAACGCGCACGTGAAAGTTCCAGTCTGGGTGGACGTTGGGGCGGTGACCGACATTCCCCGTCGCGGCGCCCGCCGGGTGCCCAGCCCGCGCGGCGACATCGCCATCTTCCGCACCGGCGACGGCGAGGTGTTCGCTCTGATGGACGCCTGTCCACACAAGGGCGGGCCGTTGAGCCAGGGCATCGTCCACGGCCGCGCCGTGGCCTGCCCGCTGCACAACTGGTCGATCGACCTGGCCTCCGGCGAGCCGATGGGCGCCGACAAGGGCAAGGGCTGCACGCCGGTCGTGCCGCTGGAGGTGCGCGACGGCCGCCTGCTGCTCAGCTTGCCGGCGGGCCTCGACGCCCATGGCTGACGGTTCGACCGCTCCGCTCGTCAAGACGACCTGCCCCTATTGCGGGGTGGGCTGCGGCGTGTCGGGCGCGGTCGGTCAAACGCCGGCGCAGGGCAGGGCTCTTGCAGTCGCCGGCGACGCCGTCCACCCGGCCAACTTCGGGCGTCTGTGCTCCAAGGGTTCGGCCCTCGGCGCGACGGTCAGCCTTGAGGGGCGCCTGCTGGAGCCCACGATCGGCGGCAAGACCGCCTCGTGGGCCGAGGCCACCGCCCTGGTGGCCAAGCGTTTCAAGGACACGATCGCGCGCCACGGCCCCGACAGCGTGGCCTTCTACGTCTCGGGACAGCTTCTGACCGAGGACTATTACGTCGCCAACAAGCTGATGAAGGGGTTCATCGGCTCGGGCAATATCGACACCAATAGCCGCCTCTGCATGGCTTCGGCCGTCGCCGCCCACAAGCAGGCGTTCGGCGCCGACCTGGTGCCCGGCTGCTACGAAGACCTCGACGTCGCCGATCTGGTGGTGTTCAGCGGCCACAACGCCGCCTGGACCCACCCGGTGCTGTTCCGCCGCATGGAGGCGGCCAAGGCGCGTGGCCAGAAGCACGTGGTCATCGATCCGCGCCGCACCGACACCGCCGAAGGCGCGGATCTGCACCTGGCCATCGCCCCCCAGAGCGACGTGCGCCTCTGGAACGGCCTGTTGGCCGACCTGATCCGACGTGGCGCGATCGATCGTGACTACATCGCCGATCACGTGAACAATTTCGACCAAGTGGTCGCCACGCTTGGGGAAAGCGACCAGTCCCTTACCGCCGTCGCCGCGGATTGCGGGATCGCGATCGAGGATCTGCAGACCTTCTACGACCTGTTCGCCGCCCACGAGCGGACGGTCAGTCTGTTCTCGATGGGGGCCAACCAGTCGGTCCAGGGCGTGGCCAAGGGCCTGTCCATCATCAACGCCCACCTGGCCACCGGCCGGATCGGCAAGCCGGGCGCGTGCCCGTTCTCGATCACCGGCCAGCCCAACGCCATGGGCGGCCGCGAGACCGGCGGCATGGCCAACACGCTCGCCGGCCACATGGATTTCGCCCCGGCCGACCGTGACCGCGTCGCCCGTTTCTGGGGCGCGCCCGACACCGCTCGCGCGCCGGGCCTGAAGGCCGTCGAGATGTTCGAGGCGGTGCGTGACGGGCGGATCAAGGCGATCTGGGTGATGGCCACCAACCCGGCCGTCAGCCTTCCCGATAGCGGCGCGATCCGCGAGGCCCTGGCCAAGTGCCCGTTCGTCGTGGTCTCGGACTGCGTCGAGACCGACACCACCGCCTTCGCCGACGTCAAGTTGCCTGCACTGGCCTGGAGCGAGAAGGACGGCACGGTCACCAATTCCGAGCGCCGCATCTCGCGTCAGCGGGCCCTGTTCCCCGCGCCTGGCAATACGCGCGCCGACTGGAAGATCATGGCCGATGTCGCCACGGCCATGGGCTATGGCGGCTTCGGCTGGGCCAACAACGCGGGCGTCTTCCGTGAGTGGGCCCGCCTGACGGCCTATGAGAACGAAGGTCGCTTGTTGAATTTGACGGGCCTTTCGGCTTTGACGCCAGAGGCTTATGGCGAACTTTTGCCGGTTCAGTGGCCGGTGAAGGCCGACGGCAAGAGCACGCCGCGCCTGTTCGTGGACGGCCGCTTCCAGACCCCCGACGGCCGCGCCAGGATGGTTCCGGTCAAGCCGCGCGGCCCGGCCGAGGCGACCGGCGACGCCTATCCCATGTCCTTGAACACCGGCCGCATCCGCGACCAGTGGCACACCATGACCCGTACGGGCCTGGCGCCCGACCTCTGCCGCCACGCGCCCGAGCCGTATGTCGAGATCCATCCGGACGACGCCGAGGCTCTCGGCCTGAAGGACGGCGCCCTGGCTCGGGTGACGACCTCGCGCGCGGAGGCCGTGGCCGTGGCCAAGGTCAGCGATCGCCAGCGTCGCGGTTCGCTGTTCATGCCGATGCACTGGACGGACGCCTTCGCGCCGTCGGGCCGCGCCAACGCCCTGGTGGCGCCAAACACCGATCCGACTTCGGGCCAGCCTGAGTTCAAGCACACGCCCGCCCGCGTTCGCGCCTATCGGGAAACCTGGAAGGGCTTCTTCCTCTGCCGGGACGGCGTCGCCGCGCCGGGCTTGGATCTGGTCTGGCGCCGCATCCCGCAGGACGCCTGCCAGCAGCACGAGTTCGCCGGTCGCGGCGACCAGTCCCAGCGCGACGCCCTGCGCAAGGCGCTTACCAAGGGGCTCGTCGGCGAGGTCGTGGCCTATGAGGACGCCGCCACCGGCGCGCGCCGCGAGGCCTGGATCAAGGACGGCCAGCTGGTCGCGGTCTTCTACATGACCACCACCGGCCGGCTGCCGCCGCGCGATTGGCTGGCCGACCTGTTCGCCGCGCCGCTGACGGCCGAGGCCCGCTCGGCCCTGCTGTTCGGTCGTCCGCCCGGCGCGCCGGTCGACAAGGGGCCGATGGTCTGCGCCTGCCTCAAGGTTGGCGCCAAGGCCGTCAACGCCGCCATCACGGCCGGGGCGAATACGCCGGACACCGTCGGCGCGGTCACGGGCGCGGGGACCAACTGCGGGTCCTGCCGCCCCGAAATCGCACGCATGATCAAAGCGCTGGCCGTAACCTCCAAGGAGCCCGCCCATGTCGATTGAGAACAAGCTCGGCAAGGTTCTGCTGGTCGGGGCCGGTCCGGGTCCGGTGGACCTGATGACCGTCCGCGCCTTCCGCGCCGTGGAAGGCGCCCAGGCGCTGCTCTATGACGCCCTATGCTCGGAGGAGGCCATCGCCTTGGCCCCGGCGGGCTGCGTGCGCATCCAGACCGGCAAGCGGGCCGGCAAGCCCAGCATGAAGCAGGACGAGATCAATCGCCTCATGCTGCGCCTGGCGCGCAAGGGCCTGCGGGTCGTGCGGTTGAAGGGCGGCGATCCCTCGATCTTCGGCCGGGTCGGCGAGGAAGCGGCGTTCCTGAACGGCTTCGGCGTCGAGACCGAGGTGGTGCCCGGCGTCACCGCCGCCTGCGCCGCCGCCGCCCAGTTCGGCTTCCCCCTGACCCATCGCGGCGAGGCCCGGCGCGTGGTCTTCACGACGGCGCGGCTTGAGGCCGGCAAGCTGTCGGGCGACTGGAGCGCCGCGGCCGATCCCGAGGCGACCCTGGCGGTCTATATGGGAGGCGACGTGGCCGGCGACTTGGCTCAGCGGATGATTGAAGCAGGGCGTCCCGCCGACACGCCCGCCGTCGCGGTCGAGAAGGCCGGCGGCGCGGATGCGCGGCTCTACACCGCCACCCTGGCCACCTTGGCCGAGAAGGTGGCGGAGGCCGGCGACGGACCGCTGCTGATCGTGGTCGGCGAGGTCGCCGCCCAGGCCCATGCGGTCGCCGAAATCGTCGAGCAATCGCGCCTGACGGCCTGAGACCAGGCTTCATACTGACAGTAGGGTGGCAGCAGGCCTTCTATAGAACGGTGTCCAACGAACGACGCCAATCGAGAGGGACGCCCCATGCTGAAGACCTATACTGGCAGCTGCCACTGCGGCGCGGTCCGCTACGAAGCCGACATCGATCTGGAAGCCGGCACAGGTCGCTGCAACTGCTCGATCTGCAAGAAGGCCCGCAGCTGGGGCGCCTTGATCAAACCGGACGCCTTCCGCCTGCTGGCGGGCGAGGATCGCCTGGGCGAGTACAAGTTCGGCACGATGAGCGGCAACCACCAGTTCTGCTCGACCTGCGGCGTGCGCGTCTTTGGCCAGGGCTATGTCGAACAGATCGGCGGGGCCTTCGTCTCGATCCAGGTCGCGACCCTGGATGACGCGACGGACGAGGAACTGGCCGCCTCACCGATCACCTACGGCAATGGGCGCGATAATCTCTGGTGGGAAAAGCCGAGCGAGACCGAGCTCCGCTACCTCTAGGGTTTGCCCATGACCAGCCTTCGCTTCAAGGCCAAGATCGAGATCAACGGGATCAATCCCTTCGTGCCGGTCGACGCCGGGCAGGCCGCGCGCCTGCGCGAAGATTGGCGCAAGCCGATGCCGGTCCTGGTCCAGGTCAATGGCGCGCCCGCCGAGCCTTGGCGGATCAACATGATGCCGAGGGGCGACGGCGGCTTCTTCCTCTATCTGCACGGCGAGGTGCGGGATGCGGCCGGTGTCGGGGTCGGCGACACGGTCGAGGTCTCCGTGGCGTTTGACGAGGCCTATCGCGGCGGCCCGGTCCATCCGATACCCGAGGCGTTCGAGAAGGGCCTCAAGCGCGACAAGGTCGCCACGCGGGCTTGGGAGGCCCTGGCGCCCAGCCTGAAGAAGGAGGCCCTGCGCCGTTTCGCCAGCGTGAAATCCGACGAGGCCAAGGCGCGCAACATCGAGGCGGCCCTGGCGGTGCTGGGCGGCGCGCCGGGCCGGTTCATGGCCCGCGACTGGAAGGATGGCGCGGTCGTCTAGACGAGCTTGGTGAAGGCTTGGTCGAGATCGGCCTTCAGGTCGTCGACGGCCTCCAGGCCGATATGCAGGCGCAGCAGCGGGCCTTCCAGGTTCACCGGGACGCTGCGGTTCTTCAGCTGCGGATCGCAGGGAATGGCCAGGCTTTCGTAGCCGCCCCAGGAAAAGCCCAGACCGAACAGCTGAAGTTCGTCGAGGAAGGCGTTGACGGCGCGCTGGGAGCAGGGCTTCAGCACCACGCCGAACAGGCCGCAGGCGCCGGTGAAGTCGCGCTTCCACAGCGCGTGGCCCGGGTCGCCCGGCAGGGCGGGATGCAGGATGCGCGAGACCTCGGGCCGGTCCTGAAGCCAGCGGGCGATCTCCAGGCCGTTCTCCTGGTGGCGCGGCAGGCGTGTCGCCAGGGTCCGGAGACCGCGCAGCATGGTGTAGGCGTCGTCGGGCGACACCGACCAGCCGATGTCCCACATGGCGTCGCCCAGCTGATTGCCGATCACCGTGTCCATGGTCGTGGCCGAGCCCATGAAGCAGTCCGAGTGGCCGCCCACATACTTGGTCAGGGCCTGGACGCTGATCGTCACCCCGTGCGCCAGCGGCTTGAAATAGAAGCCGGCGGCCCAGGTGTTGTCGATCAGGGTGATGATCCCCCGGGCATTGGCCGCCTTAGCGATGGCCGGAATGTCCTGCATCTCGAAGGTCAGGGAACCAGGCGACTCCAGCAGGATCATCCGCGTCTTCGGCGTCGCCAGGGCGATCAGGGCGTCAGGCGACAGGGCGGGGTCGTAATAGGTGGTCTTGACGCCGAAGCGGGTCAGCACCCGGTCGCAGAACCGGCGCGTGGGCTTGTAGGCGCTGTCGACCACCAGGATCTCGTCGCCGGCCTTCAGCACGGCCAGCATGGCGCCGGTGATCGCCGCCAGGCCGGATGGATAGAGGGTGACGTCCGGCGAGCCCTCCAGCTCGGCCAGGGCGCGCTGCAAGGCGGCGGGCGAGGAGAGGCCGGTGATGCCATAGGTGATCTGGTCGTCGTCATACAGCGACGCGGCGTTGGGCAGCAGCACCGTGGAGCCGCGCTGGATCGGCGGATTGACCGTGCGCGCCAGGCCGGTCGGCTCGGAGCCCGTGCGGATCAGGCGGGTTTCTTCGTCCATGGCTGAACTCTCGGCGACGCGGCGTAACGGTTGTGGTTTAGAGCGTGGCGGCCAAACGGTTCAAGGAGCGATCGGGTGTCGGTGCGATTTGGCGTGACGGTTCTGGCGGTGCTGGCCCCCTTGATGGTGGGTTTGGCCGGGTGCGAGCAACGCGCGTCTGAAGTCCAGCCCAAGCCGGCCGAGACCGTGGCGCTGCTGCCGATAAAGCCTGCCGCATCCAGTCCGACGCTGAAGACCGTCAAGGCGCGCGGCGAGCTGCGTTGCGGTGTGAACCCGAACCTCCCGGGCTTCGCCTTCCAGGACAATGGCGGGCGCTGGCGCGGCTTCAACGTCGCCTTTTGCCGGGCCATGGCCGCCGCGGTGCTGGGCGACGCCGACAAGGTCCGCCTGGTTCCCCTGGGCAATGAGGAGCGGATCAAGACCCTGCGCACGGGCAAGGTCGACGTTCTGTGGCGCAACACCTCCTGGACCTTCTCGCGCGACGCCGGCGACCAGTTGGACATGGCGGCGATCTCGTATTTCGACGGCCAAGGCTTCCTGGTTCGTCGTGGCCTGAACCTGACCAGCGCGGTCGAGCTGAACACCGCCAAGGTTTGTGTCCAGAGCAACGCCACCTCGGCCCAGAACCTGGACGATTTCTTCAGGTCGCGCGGCATCGCCTACACAGCCGTGGTGTTCGACAGCGAGGACCAGGCCCGGTCCGCCTACCAGGCCGAGAAGTGCGACGCCTTGACGGCCGACATCTCGGCCCTGGCCGCGGCGCGGTCGGTGATGAACACGCCGGGCGACCATGTGATCCTGCCCGACGCCATCTCCAAGGAGCCGCTGGGCCCGTTGGTGCGCCAGGACGATCCCGCTTGGACCGACATCGTCCGCTGGACGCTCCACGCCCTGATCCTGGCCGAGGAGCACGGGGTCACCAAGGCCAACGCCAAGGCCATGAAGACCGGCGCCGATCCGGAGGCGCGGCGGTTGCTGGGCGAGGGCGGTTACGGCGCCATGCTGGGCCTGGACGCCGACTGGGCCTATCGCGCGATCACCGCCAGCGGAAACTATGGCGAGATCTTCGACCACGAAATCGGGGGCGGTTCGGCGCTGAAGCTGGATCGCGGCCTGAACGCCTTGTGGAATGCGCCCAAGCCTGGACTGCTGTACGCGCCGCCAATGCGTTAGGCGGCCGGTCCCGTCGCTACCGGCGTGTCGTTCAGACCGCCCCATTCCGTCCACGAGCCGTCGTAGACCGCCGAGCGAGGCTTGCCCATCCGCGCCAAGGCAAGGGCGACCACCGAGGCGGTGATGCCGGAGCCGCAGGTCGAGGCGATCGGCCGCTCGATATCGACGCCAGCGGCCTCGAACACGGCTTTCAGCTTGTCGGCCGACAGCAGCGTGCCGTCCGGCGCGATCATGGCCGAGAGCGGGATGTTGCGGGCGCCGGGCATGTGGCCGCCGCGCAGACCGGCGCGGGGCTCGGGATCGCGTCCCTCGAAGCGGCCGGCGGCGCGGGCGTCGATGATCTGCTCGCGACCGGTCTCGACGATCTCGCGCATCTGCTCCAGCGAGCGGTAGATGTCGGCCTGCCAGCGCGGCGTGAAATGGCGCTCCTGCGGCGAGGCCGGACCGTCCTCGATCGGGCGGCCCTCGGCGATCCACTTGGGCAGGCCGCCGTCCAGCACCACGACGTCTTCGTGGCCCATGGCGCGAAAGTGCCACCAGGCGCGGGCGGCCGGCAGGATGCCGGTGCTGTCGTAGACGACGATCCGCGAGCCATCGCCCAGGCCCAGCTTCTTGACCCGAGCGGCGAACTTGGTCGCGGCGGGGATCATGTGCGGCAGGTCCGAGGTCTCGTCGGAAATGTCGTCGATGTCGAAGAACACCGCGCCGGGGATGTGGGCGGCCAGGAATTCCTTGCCCGGATCGCGCTGGGCGGCGGGCATGTGCCACGAGGCGTCGACGACGCGCACGTCCGGGGCGTCTAGGTGCTCGGCCAGCCAGGCGGTGGAGACCAGCGGATCAGACGGAATGCTCATGGCTGCGCCTTTCAGGGGTCTGACTCGCCCCGGTTCGGAGGCCGGCAACATCGCGCCCGGAACGCCGGATCGCAAGCTACATCCAGGGCGGCGTCGGCAGGCCCTTTTCCTTGAGGAACTCGGGATTGAAGAGCTTGGACTGGTAGCGCGAGCCATGGTCGCACAGGATGGTCACGATGGTGTGGCCGGGTCCCAGAGTCTTGGCCAGCTTGATCGCGCCGGCGACATTGATGCCGGTCGAGCCGCCCATGCACAGGCCTTCGTCCTGGACGAGGTCATAGATCACCTCGAGCATCTCCTCGTCGGTGACACGGAACGGATGGTCGACGACCAGGTCCGTGAGATTGGCGGTGACCCGGCCCTGGCCGATGCCCTCGCTGATCGAGGTTCCTTCCGACTTCAGCTCGGCGTCCTTGTACCAGCTGTAGAGCGCCGCGCCGTAGGGGTCGGCCAGGCCGATCTTCACCGACGGCTTGCGTTCCCGCAGGGCCGCGGCGACGCCGGCCAGGGTGCCGCCCGAGCCGACCGCGCAGATGAAGCCGTCGACCTTGCCATCGGTCTGCTCGAAGATTTCCGGACCGGTGGTGCGGTAGTGAGCGTCGCGGTTGGCGGTGTTGTCGAACTGATTGGCCCAGATCGCGCCGTTGGGCTCGGTCCTGGCGAGTTCCTCGGCCAGTCGACCCGAATAGCGGACGTAGTTGTCGGGGTTGGAATAGGGGACGGCGTCTACCTCGACGAGCTCCGCGCCGAGCAGACGGATGGCGTCCTTCTTCTCCTGGCTCTGGGTGCGCGGGATGACGATCGTCGTCTTGTAGCCGAGAGCCGAGGCGACCATGGCCAGGCCGATGCCGGTGTTGCCGGCGGTACCCTCGACAATGCGGCCGCCGGGCTTCAGCAGGCCCTTGGCCTCGGCGTCGCGGATGATGCCCAGGGCGGCGCGGTCCTTGACCGACTGGCCGGGGTTCATGAACTCCGCCTTGCCCAGGATCTCGCAGCCGGTGGCCTCGCTGGCGCGCTTGAGGCGGATCAGCGGGGTGTTTCCGATAGCGTCCAGGACGCTGGTCTTCACGGTCATAGTCTCGGTCCGGCCGGGCGGGGTTTGGGCATCGTAGATCGTGATGCGCGCCCGACAAGCAAGGCCAGTTTTCCTAAAGACCGTCGCGTCGGGATCAGCGATCCAGAAGGTCCGGCTGCGATCAGTCGACCCGCTGGGTGATGATGACGTTCAGCAGGGCCAGGTTTCCCGCCACCGCCGTGGCCGCGCACCAGGCGCCGTGGAGGCCCTCGACCTCGACCAGGCGGTTCTCGACCGCGTCGATCATGATCCCCTCGGCGACGTCGGAGGAAACCTCGCCAAGTAGCTGTTCTTCCTGAAGTTCGCTGCACCAGGCGGTGACCGCGTCCACCGCCGTCGCCGCGTCGAACTGGCTGATATAGGTCCCGCCGTGGAAGTCCAGGACCATGGTGTAGAGGTTCATCGCGCCGATCTCCGTCGTGCCTTGCCGCATGTACGCACATCGGACATCGCGACGCGAAGGCCTTTGGCTAGGTCCTGCCGAGCGCCAGCTGGATCACGTTGGTGCGCTCGGTGCGGAAGCCCGCCTCGCAATAGCTGAGATAGAAACGCCATAGCCGGCGGAAGCGCTCGTCGAAGCCCAGGTCCTTGATGTCGCCCCACGCCGCCTCGAACCGTCGCGCCCACTCGGCCAGGGTGTCGGCGTAGTTCTGGCCGAAGCGTTTGAGATCGCTCCACTCCAGACCCGCGCGATCGACCTCCTGCTTCAGCCGCGCCTCGCTGGGCAGCATGCCGCCCGGGAAGATGTAGCGCTGGATGAAGTCGGTATGACCGCGATAGCGGCTGAACAGCTCGTCGCGGATGGTGATGATCTGCAGGCCGGCGCGACCGCCGGGCGTGAGCACGTCGCGGATCTTGCTGAAATAGGCCGGCCAATAGGCCTCGCCGACCGCCTCGAACATCTCGATGGAGGCGACGGCGTCGTACTGTCCCTCGACGTCGCGATAGTCGATCAGCCGAATATCGGCTTTCTCGGAAAGGCCCTGCTCGAACAGGCGCTTGCGGGCGAAATCGTACTGGGCTTGCGAGATGGTGATGCCCGTGACCCTGGCCCCGACCTCCTTGGCGGCGAACTCGGCGAAGCCGCCCCAGCCGCAGCCGATCTCCAGCACGTGCTTGTCCGGCGCCAGGTCGATGGACTTGGCCAGGGCCGCGTATTTGGCGTGCTGGGCCTCGGGCAGAGGTTGGTTCGGCCGCTCATAGAGGGCCGATGAGTAGGTCATGCTGGGATCCAGCCAGCGCGCGTAGAAGGCGTTGCCCAGGTCGTAGTGGGCATGGATGTTCTTGCGCGAGCCCTCGCGGCTGTTGCGGTGGAGCAGGTGATAGAGGCCGTTGACCGTCCGCATGAGCGGATTGCCCGACAGCAGCGGCGTCAGCCTTTCGTAGTTGAGCGAGAACGCCTCGAGCACCACCGACAGGTCGGGGGTCTCCCACTCGCCGGCCATGAAGCCCTCGGCGAAACCGATGACGCCCGAGGTGAAGGCGCGGCGGATGAAGTTGTAGTCGTTGATCCTGACGGTGGCCTCGGGGCCGGGCTCGGCGCCTTTGATGGTCAGAGCCTTGCCGGTGGGCAGGATCCAGGTGACCGAGCCGGTCTTCCAGTGGCTGTCCGCCACGCGGAGGGCGGCGCGGAAGGCGGCTGGGGCTGCCTTCAGGTCGGGATCGTTCCAGAGCACAGTATCCAAGGCAGGGCCTCGTATCCGGTGATGCAATTATTAACGCCGTTAACGACCGGCTCGTAAAGCCCGCTTGGCTAGAGGCCGCGATAGGCCTCCAGGGCGCGCGCCCGCGCCTCGGCGTGATCCACGATGGGTCGGCCATAGAGACGTTTGGCTTCCGCGGGAAGATGCAAGGCCCGCGTCCACGGCTTGTGGACAATTTCGTCGGGGACGTCGGCTAGCTCCGGAACCCAGCGCCGGACATAGACGCCGCGCGGATCGAACTTCTCGCCCTGGGCGATGGGATTGAAGATCCGGAAATAGGGCGAGGCGTCGGCGCCGCTGCCGGCGGTCCATTGCCAGTTGCCGACATTGTTGGCGAGGTCGGCGTCGACCAGGGTGTCCCAGAACCAGGCCTCGCCCTCGCGCCAGTCGACCAGCAGGTGCTTGATCAGGAACGAGGCCACGATCATCCGCACGCGGTTGTGCATGAAGCCGGTCGCCCACAGCTCGCGCATGCCGGCGTCGACGATCGGATAGCCGGTCTCGCCCCTGGTCCAGGCCTCGAAGGCGGCGCTGTCCTTCGCCCACGGAAAGCCGTCGAACTCCGGCCTGAAGTTCTTGGTCGGCAGTTCGGGCCAGTGGAACAGGATCGAATGGTTGAACTCGCGCCAGCCGATTTCGGAGAGGAACTTCTCGACCTCGCCGGCGGGCGCGTCGCCGTGCTCGGCGGCGTTACGGGCGGCCAGCCAGACCTGGCGCGGGCCAATTTCCCCGAAGTGCAGGTGGGGCGACAGGCGCGAGGTCGCCTCGACGCCCGGGACGTCACGCTTTTCGCCATAGCCGTCGACGGGACCGGTCAAGAAGGTGTCCAGCCGCTCCAGCGCTCCGGCCTCGCCTGGCGTCCAGAGCGCGAAGCCGCTGGACCAGTCGGGCATGGTCGGGTGCAGGGCCCAGTCGGAAAGGCTTTCGGTGTGAGGGAGTTGATCAAGGGATTTCAGTGACTTCGGCGCGTGATCTACAGCGACCTGGACTAGGTGTTCGCGGGCGGCGCGCCAGTAGGGGGTGAAGACCTTGTAGGGCTGGCCAGCGCCGTTCTTCACGGTCCAGGGTTCGTTCAGCAGGCCGGCGTTGAAGCTCTGGCAATCGACGCCGGCCTCTTTCAGGCGCGTCTTGATCTCGGTGTCGCGTTGGATGCTGGCCGCGTCATAGAGCCGGTTCCATAGCACGCGGGTCGCGCCGGTATGGCCGATGACATCGTTCAGCACTTCAGCGGCCACGCCCTTGCGCAGGACCAGGGGATTGCCAAGCTTCTCAAGGCTCTGCGCTAGGCTTTTCAGAGATTTATCCAACCACCACAGAGAGGCCGCGCCCATTGGTCGGACGCCCGGCGTCTCATCGAGGATGTAGAGCAAGATCACAGGCCGGCCGCTGGCCTCGGCATGGCGCAGGGCGGGATTGTCGGCTATGCGCAGGTCGTTGCGGAACCAGACGATGATGGGTCCCTGATCCGTCTGCTTACGCACTTGCCTCACCTTGCCCGAGCGGTCACCTCTTGGGCGCCTTGAATACCCATACGCTGGAACCGCTTCCTTGGATCACCCGCAAGCCGTCGTCCCCAACGCCGTCGTCGAGATCAAGACTCCGACGGGCTCGCCTGTCCGCGTCGGCAATGGCGAGAAGCTCTCGATCATCGCCGGCCCCTGCCAGATGGAAAGCCGCCAGCACGCGCTGGAAACGGCCCATGCGCTGAAGGAGATGGCGCAACGGCTGGGCGTCGGCCTGATCTACAAGACCTCCTACGACAAGGCCAACCGCACCTCGGCCAGCGCCCAGCGCGGTATCGGCCTGAAGGACAGCCTGCCGATCTTCCAGGAAATCCGCGAGGTCACCGGCCTGCCGACCCTGACCGACGTCCATGAGATCCACCACTGTGCACCGGTGGCCGAGGCCGTCGACGTCATCCAGATCCCGGCCTTCCTGTGTCGCCAGACAGACCTGCTTGTCGCGGCCGCGGAGACGGGGCGCGCGATCAACATCAAGAAGGGCCAGTTCCTGGCCCCCTGGGACATGAAGAACGTCATCGCCAAGGTCACCGGCGCGGGCAATCCCAACGTCATGGCCTGCGAGCGTGGCGCCTCGTTCGGCTACAACACCCTGGTCAGCGACATGCGCTCCTTGCCGATCATGCGGGAGATCGGCTGCCCGGTCGTCTTCGACGCCACCCATAGCGTTCAGCAGCCGGGCGGGCAGGGAACCTCGTCGGGCGGCCAGCGCCAGTTCGTGCCGACCCTGGCCCGCGCGGCCGTGGCCGTGGGCGTCGCCTGCGTCTTCATCGAGACCCACCCGGATCCCGACAACGCCCCGTCGGACGGCCCCAACATGGTGCCGATGAGCCAGTTCGAGGCCCTGGTCGCGAACCTGCTCGAATACGACGCCCTGACCAAGCGAGCAGCCTGACATGACCCGGCGCATCATTCTGGTCACCGGCGGCGCGGGCTTCATCGGCTCCAACATCGTCGCCCGTCTCTGCGAGGATCCGTCTTTGGACGTGGTCGTCTGCGACCGCCTGCGTGACGCGGCCAGCGGCAAGTGGCGCAACATCGCCAAGCATCCGATCGCCGATTTCGTGGCGCCGGAGCAGCTGACCGACTGGCTGGCCCGCAAGGGTAAGGACGTCGAGCTGATCGTCCACATGGGCGCGGTCTCCTCGACCACCGAGCCGGACGCCGACAAGATCGTACAGTCCAACTTCGTGCTGTCGCGCGACCTCTGGGACTGGTGCGCGGAACACGGCAAGCGCCTGATCTACGCCTCGTCGGCGGCGACCTATGGCGACGGGACCCTGGGCTTCGAGGGCAAGGACGATCTGGACGCGCTGAAGACCCTGCGGCCTCTGAACGCCTACGGCTGGTCCAAGGCCCTGTTCGACATCTACGCCGTGCGCGAGGCCCATCGTGGCCGCGCCCCTGCCCAGTGGGCGGGTCTGAAGTTCTTCAACGTCTACGGCCCCAACGAGGACCACAAGGCCGGCATGAAGTCGGTCGTGGCCCAGATCTGGCCGCGCATCGCCGCCGGCGAGGGCGTGAAGCTCTTCAAGTCGCATCACCCGGACTACGAGGACGGCGGCCAGCTGCGCGACTTCGTCTACGTCCGGGACGTGGTCGACGTGGTCGCCTGGCTCGCCAAGAGCTCGGCGGTGAACGGGATCTTCAACCTGGGCTCGGGCCACGCGCGCTCGTTCCGAGACCTGGCGCGGGCGACCTTCGAGGCCGCCGGCCGCGAGCCGGACATCACCTATATCGATATGCCCGAGGTGCTGCGCGGCAAGTACCAGTACTACACCCAGGCCGACATGAGCCGGCTGCGGGCGGCGGGCTATAACGCCCCGATGACCACGCTGGAGGACGGCGTGGCCGACTACGTGGCCGGCTATCTCAACACCGAAGACCCTTTCCGCTGACCCAAGGGCACGGTTGCCGGTCGCGGCCGCGAGCGTAGGCTGACCTCCGAGATCGAGGCGAGACCCTCGACGTCAGGGAGTTGGTCATGGCCGGCATCGCCGCCTGGGGCGCCTATGCGCCGCGTCTTCGCTTGAGCCGCAAGGCGGTGACCGAGGCGAATGCCTGGGTCGCCCCGAACCTGAAGGCCAAGGGCAAGGGCGAACGCGCGATGGCCAACTGGGACGAGGACGCCCTGACCATGGCGGTCGAGGCGGCCCGCGACGCCCTGGGGCCCGACGACGATCGATCTCACATCGACAGCCTCTATTTCGCCTCGACCACCGCGCCGTTCGCCGACCGCCTGAACGCGGGCATCGTCTCGGCGGCGCTCACCCTCGAAAAGTCGATCACGGCGAGCGATGTGACCGGCTCACAGCGCTGCGGCCTGACGGCGCTGGGCCAGGCGCTGGCGAGCGGCGGAACGGCCCTCGTGGCCGTCGGCGAGCACCGCAAGGCGCGGGCGGTCTCGGCCCAGGAACTGGACTTCGGCGACGGCGCGGCCGCCTTTGTCGTCACCGACGCTCCGGGCGCAGCGGAACTGCTCGGGCGGGGCTCGGTGACGTCCGACTTCGTCGACCACTTCCGAGGCGACGACGGAGGTTTCGACTACTACTGGGAGGAGCGCTGGATCCGGGACGAGGGCATCGTCAAGCTGGTCCCGCCGGCGATCCGGAAGGCGCTTGAAGTCGCCGGCCTGACGCCTGATCAGGTCGACCATTTCTGCTTTCCCTCGACCTTCGCCGGCATGGCCGCGACCCTGGCCAAGACGGTCGGGTTCAAGCCGGAAGCCGTTCGCGACAACCTGGCCGGCGTCATGGGCGAGGCCGGCTGCGCTCATGGTCCGATCATGCTCGCGCATGCGCTGGAACAGGCGAAGGCCGGCGAGGTCATTCTGGTCGCCCAGTTCGGCCAAGGCGCCGAGGCCTTGGTGTTCCGCGCCACCGGCCAAGGCCAGCGCCCCGCACGCGGTGTCGCCGGCGCGCTGGCCGACCGCCAGGAAGAGACCAACTATCTGAAGTTCCTGACCTTCAATGGCCTCGTCGACTGGGACAAGGGCATGCGGGCCGAGAAGGACAACAAGACGGCCCTGACCACCCTCTATCGCAACGAGGACATGATCCTGGGCCTGGTCGGCGGCCGCTGTCGCGAGACCGGTGTCGTCCAGTTTCCCCGCACCCGCATCTCGGTCGCGCCGAACAATCCGGCCGTCGACACCCAGGAGCCGTACCGCTTCGCCGAGCGGAAGGCCTCGGTGCTCAGCTACTCGGCCGACTACCTGACCTTCTCGATGAGCCCGCCCAACCACTACGGCATGATCGTGTTCGAGGGCGGCGGGCGGATCATGATGGACATCACCGACGTCGCGCCAGGCGATGTCGAGACCGGCCTGCCGGTGCGGATGGTGTTCCGCATCAAGGAGATCGACGAGAAGCGCGGCTTCACTCGCTATTTCTGGAAGGCCACGCCGGACCGCGCGGCGATCCCCGCCCAAACCACTCAAGCCGCCGAATAGGGAGACCGCCATGCCACAGGGTATCCGCGACAAGGTCGCCATCCTCGGAATGGGCTGTTCGAAGTTCGGAGAGCGCTGGGACGCCGGTCCCGACGACCTGATGGTCGAGGCCTATCTGGAAGCCATGCAGGACGCCGGTATCGAGCCCACCCAGCTGGACGCGGCCTGGTTCTCGACCCACATCGACGAGATCGGCACGGGCAAGGGCGGCACGCCGCTGTCGGTCGCCCTGCGCCTGCCCAACATCGCCGTCACCCGGGTGGAGAACTTCTGCGCCTCCGGCTCGGAAGCCTTCCGGGGCGCTGTCTATGCCGTCGCCGCCGGCGCGGCCGACATCGCCCTGGCGGTCGGGGTCGAGAAACTGAAGGACACCGGCTATGGCGGCTTGCCGGTCGGCAATCCCGGCACGCTCAATCCGCAGGTCATGCCCAATGGCTCGGCCCCCGGCAACTTCGCCCAACTGGCCAGCGCCTATCGCGCCAAGCACGGGGTGTCGAAGGACGACCTCAAGCGCGCCATCGCCCATGTCTCGGTCAAGAGCCACGCCAACGGCGCCAAGAACCCCAAGGCCCATCTGCGCAAGCCGATCACCGCCGAGCAGGCCCTGAACGCTCCGATGATCGCCGAGCCCCTGGGCTTGTTCGACTGTTGTGGGGTCTCGGACGGCGCGGCGGCGGCCATCGTCACCACGCCCGAGATCGCCCGCGGCCTGGGAAAGCACCACCTGGTCACCGTCAAGGCCCTGCAGCTGTCGGTCTCGAACGGCTACGAGAGCCAGTACAACGGCTGGGACGGCAGCCACTTCCACACGGCCCGCATCGCCGCCGGCAAGGCCTACAAGGAGGCCGGCATCGAGCGTCCGCGCGAGCAGATCTCGATGATGGAGGTGCACGACTGCTTCTCGATCACCGAACTGGTGACGATGGAGGACCTATTCATCTCGCCCGAGGGCCAGGGCTGGCGCGACGTGCTGGACGGCTTCTACGACGCCGACGGCGGGGTGCCGTGCCAGATCGACGGCGGCCTCAAATGCTTCGGCCACCCGATCGGGGCCTCGGGCCTGCGGATGCTCTACGAGATGTACCTGCAACTGCAGGGACGGGCCGGGGAGCGGCAGCTGTCCAATCCCGTCTTCGGCATGACCCACAATCTGGGTGGCGCGCCGGCCAGCAATGTCTGCTCGGTCGCGATCATCGGCCAGGAAGGGGCTTAGAAAAGGGGCTTAAAGGGCGCGAAGCCTTGGTGTACCCAAGGTCGCATGGGTCGGTTCAAAGGCTTCAAGCGCTGGATCTTCGCGGGGGCGGCGCTGTTCCTGGCGCTGTTCCTGAGCGCGGCCTTCATCTGGCGCTACGACATCCTCAGCAACGCCCTGGATCCCAAGGTCCCGTTCCTGACCTATCGCCCACCGCCCGCGCCCGACTACGGCAAGCGGGAGTCCTGGGCGCTGCTCCCCCGGGACCCGGACGGCGCGGCGCCGGCCGACCTGCCGGTCGACGTCTTCTTCGTCCATCCGACCACCTTCGACGGCGGTCGCGACTGGAACGGCGGCATCGACCAGCCCAAGGCCATGCGGTTCCTGTCGCGGGTGGTGATCCCCAACTACGCCGGACCGTTCGATCGAGTCGGACGAGTGTTCGCGCCACGCTACCGCCAGGCCAGCCTCTACACCTACCTGACCCTGCGGGACGACGCGCGCGAGGCGCGGCGGTTCGCTTACGGCGACGTCAAACAGGCCTTCGCCGCCTTCCTGGTCCGCTACAACCATGATCGACCGTTCGTCATCGTCGGGGTCGAGCAGGGCGGCTCCCTGGCCGCGCGCCTGCTGCGCGAAGAGATCGCCACCCGGCCGGAGCTGAAGCATCGCTTGGTCGCGGCCTATCTGATCGAGACCGCCGTGCCGGCCGACGAGTACGCGCCCGATTCACCGACGCCGGCCTGTGAACGCAAGGGCGAGACCGGTTGCGTGGCCGCCTGGATCGCGGTGCAGGAGGGCGATTTCCAGGGCGTCCAGACGGTCATGGGCCGATCCCTGGTCTGGGATGGCGCCGACCAGCTGGTCAATCTCGAACACCGCGCGCCGCTGTGCTTCAACCCGCTGCTGGGCGGCGTCTCGCTGGAGCGGGCGCCGGCGCGGCTGAACCTGGGCGCGGCCAACGCCACCGGGCTGGAGTGGGGCGCGAGGCCGGCCTTCCTGCAGCGCCAGGTCGCGGCCCGGTGCGAGGACGGGATCCTGCGCACCAGCAAGCCGAAGTCGAGCGCGCTGCGTGACACGGGATCTTGGGCCGATCGGCGCAAGGTCGACGGCTACAACCTGTTCTATGTCGACCTGGAGGCGGACGCCCTGGCGCGGGCCGCGGTCCTGACCGGCCGACCGCTAGCCGTGGGGGGCGTCGCTCAGTAGGGCGGCCAAGCCGCCATAGGTCGGCTGGTCGATCGCGATCTGGCCGATGGCGGTGGCCCGCAGATGGGCCAGCAGGGCAGGCTCGAGCGGGTCCATTTTTCCGTCCCTCAGGGCCTCGCAAAGGTGAGCGTTGAGCGCGGCGTAGTCGCCGGGCTCGCTCAGCAACGCAGCCAGTCGTTCGGTGGCTTCGACCTCCAAACGCGCACCCCGCTCGGCCTCGCGGGCCAGGGTCGCGCGGGCGTTGTCGGCGACCCGGGCGAGGAAGGCGTGGCGCGCATCGCCGGGGGCCGGGGCCTCCGCGTCGAAGACAGCGATCGCTTCGGCGAGTTCGGCGGCGGTCGGATGGCTGATCATGCGCCCTCCATCAGGGCGACGAGATCGATCTCGGTTTCGCTGGTCCGCCGGCCGATCATGGCGCGCTCGATCGAGCGATCCGCGCCCGAAGCGAAGCTCTGGTACATCATCAGGCACATGACGCCCCACTTCAGCGACCCCAGGGCCTGCCAGAACCGCAGGTGATCCAGGGTCACGGCGCCGTCGTAGCCGGCCAGCAGGTCGCCATAGTCGCCGAAGCCGCCCACCGGCTTGCGCCATTCGCCGAAGCGCCAGGAATTGACGCAGATCCAGCCCAGGTCCTCGGCCGGATCGCCCAGATGGGCCAACTCCCAGTCGAGGACGCCGACCAGACCCTGCTCGGGGTGGATCATCAAATTGCCATTGCGGAAATCGCCGTGCACCAGCACCGGTCGCTCGGGCGGCGGCGGGGCGATGCGCTCCAGCCAGCGAAAGGCCGCCTCCAGGATCGGCCTCCGGGCGTCCATCTGGCGATAGATGGCCTCGTAGCGGGCCAGTTCGCCGCGCGCGTCAGAGGTCGCCAGGGGCGGCAGGTCTTCGGTCGGAACCGCCTGGATGCGGGCCAGCACCTCGCCGCAGCGCCGCGCCAGTGTAGGCCGGACACCGGCGAAGGCCTCGTCGCGGACGATGCGGCGGCCCAGGGTCTCGCCCTCCAACCGGCGCATGACATAGGCCTCGCCGAGGCCGTCGCCGGGATCGCAGACATGGACGACGCTGGGCGCCGGCGCGCCGGCGGCGCCGGCCGCGCGGATGAGGGCGGCTTCGGACGCCAGGGGCAGGGCGGTGTCGCGCATCGCCGCGCCGTCGGGGCGTCGGCGCAGGATCAGCGGCGTCCCGTCGTCGAGATCGAACGCCCAGGTTTCCAGGCTGGCCCCGCCCGACAGGCGGTGGGCATTGGACGCTCCGGTCGCGGTCGGCGACAGGCGCGGAGCGAGCTGGTCGAGGGCGACGGCGACGTCCATGACCCAAGCTTCCCGCCTTCACCCAGCGTCACGCAATAGCCTGGCGTCTTTACGGCGCGCCCGCAGCGCCTTACGCAACGAAGCTCAACTGCTGTTCAGGATCGCCCATGCCCTCCGGTCTCGCCGCGCTGCTCGATGACGTCGCTGGCATCACCAAGATCGCCGCCGCCTCGCTGGACGATGTCAGCGCCGCCGCCGGCAAGGCCGGGACCAAGGCCGTGGGCGTGGTGGTCGACGACGCCGCCGTGACGCCCGGCTACGCCATGGGCTTCACGCCCGACCGCGAGCTGCCGATCGTCTGGAAGATCGCGTTGGGGTCGCTGCGCAACAAACTTCTGTTCCTGTTGCCCGGCGCGCTGTTGCTCAGCGCCTTCGCGCCCTGGGCCGTGACGCCGCTGCTGATGCTGGGCGGCGCCTATCTGGCCTTCGAGGCGACCGAGAAGGTCCTGGAGGCCTTCACGCCGCAGGCCGAGGGCGAGGCGATCGAGGAACTGGCGCTCAGCGGTCCCGAACTGGAGAAGGAAAAGGTCAACGGCGCCATCCGCACCGACTTCATCCTGTCGGCCGAGATCATGGCCATCGCCCTGGCCGACGTGGCCGGCAAGCCCCTGGCCATCCAGGCCGGCGCCCTGGCCCTGGTCGGCGTGCTGCTGACCATCGGCGTCTACGGCGTCGTGGCCCTGATCGTGAAGATGGACGACATCGGTCTGCACCTGGCCCAACGCAAGTCGAAGAGCGTCGCCGGTTTCGGCCGGGGCCTGGTCAAGGCCATGCCCTACACCATGGAAGGCCTGACGGTGATCGGCACGGCGGCTATGCTGTGGGTCGGCGGCGGCATCATCGTTCATGGCCTGGAGCACTTCCACCTGACGCCGATCCCGCATTGGGTCGAGGGCTTCAAGCACTGGGCGGCGCAAGCCCCCGGCATTGGCGGTTTCACCGGCTGGCTGGCCTTCGCCCTGGGCTCGGCCGTCGTCGGCCTGGCGGTCGGCGGCGTCCTGGCCGGGGTCATGCACCTCTGGCATCACCGCAAGGGCGCGGCGGCGCACTAGCGCCCCGGCTCTAGCCCGCGTCGTGCAACGGCGAGGCGGGTTTCCAGTCGAACAGTTCCTGCAGCATCCGCAGGGCCTGGCCGCGCGGTGAGGTCAGCTCCGGGTCGCGCGCCAGGATCAGGCGGGCGTCGTCGGCGGCCACGGCGATCAGGTCGCGATGCGCCACAGGATCCGCCAGGCGATAGGCTGGGAAGCCGCTCTGCTTGAGACCGAGCGGATCGCCGCCCCCGCGCAGTTCCAGGTCCTTCTCGGCGATCTCGAAGCCGTCGTCGCTGCGCCGCAGGATGTCGAGGCGCTGCTGGGCCACCTCCGACAGCGGCGGATCATAGAGCAGCACGCATGAGCTCTCACGCGTGCCTCGGCCGACGCGACCGCGCAGCTGGTGCAGCTGGGCCAGGCCGAAGCGGTCGGCGTGTTCGATGACCATGATGCTGGCGTTGGGGACGTTCACGCCCACCTCGACCACCGTGGTGGCGACCAGCACGCTGACCTCGCCGTCGACGAAGCGCTGCATCACCGCGTCCTTCTCGGCGACCGGCATCTGGCCGTGGACGAGGCCGACCGACGGGCCCAGCTGACTGCGCAGGTCGGCGGCGCGATCCTCGGCGGCGCGCAGTTCGACCTTGTCCGACTCCGAGACCAGTGGGCAGATCCAGAAAGCCTGGGCGCCGCCGGCGATCGCGCCGCGCAGGCGCTCGACGATCTCGGGTACGCGCGGCGTCGGCGCGGCGCGTGTGGCGACCGGTGTGCGGCCCGGCGGCTTCTCGTCGATGCGCGAGACGTCGAGGTCGCCGAAGACGGTCAGCTCCAAGGTGCGGGGGATCGGCGTGGCCGACATGGCCAGCAGGTGGACGCCTTCACCCTTGTCCTGCAAGCGGCGGCGCTCGTTGACGCCGAAGCGATGCTGTTCGTCGATGATGGTCAGGGCCAAGGAGTGGAAGACCACGTCGTCCTGGAACAGCGCGTGGGTGCCGACGGCGACATGATGGGTTCCATCCGCCAGGCCCAGGAGTTTGGCGGAACGACCCGCGCCCTTGTCGCGGCCGGTCAGCAGGACCGCCGACAGGCCCAGGGCCTTCAGCGGCGCGGCGATGGTCTCGTAGTGCTGGCGAGCCAGGATCTCGGTCGGGGCCATCAGGGCCGATTGCAGGCCGGCGCCGGCGACATCGGCCATGGCCAGCATGGCGACCACCGTCTTGCCCGAACCGACATCGCCCTGCAGCAAGCGGCTCATCCGTTCACCGGAAGCAAGATCGCCGCGAATCTCGGACAGCGAGCGGATCTGGGCGCCGGTCAGCTTGAACGGCAGGGCCCTCTCGGCGGCGTCGGACAAGGGGCTGGCGGGAATGCGCGGGCCAGGTGTCGTGCGCCGCGCGGCCTTGCGCTGGGCCAGGGCCAGTTGGTGGGCCAGCAACTCGTCATAGGCCAGGCGGCGACGGGAGCGGGACAGCGGTGAGAGATCGGTCTCGCTGGCGGGCCCGTGGGCGGCCGCCAAAGCCTCCCGCCAGCCGGGAAACTTCTCGCGCTCACGCCAGGCGGCGTCCTGCCATTCGGGCAGTTCCGGCGTGCGGTCCAGAGCCTCGAGGGCGAACTTGCGGAAGGTGCGGGACGGCAGGCCGGCGGTCGCTGGGTAGACGGTCTCGACCTCGGGGATATCCGCAGCCCGTTGCTCGGCGACGATGTAGTCCGGGTGGGCGATCTGCAGTTCGGAAGCGAAGCCGTCGGCTCGCTCGACCTTGCCGCTGACGGCGCGACGCTCGCCCTTGGGGTGCTGGCGTTCCAGGTGCGGGCCGTGGCCCTTGAACCAGATCAGGGTGAGAAAGCCCGTCCCGTCCCAGGCGCGGATCTTCCACGGCTGCCCAAGGCGATGCGGCGGCTGGTGGGCGTCGATCGTGACGAGGAAGGTCTGGACCTGATTCTCGACCGCCTGGGCGACCGTGGTCACGCTGCGGCGGATCAGGCCGGTCGGCGTTGTGAACAGCACGTCCCGCACGATCGGGCCCGCCAGCTTTTCGACCAGCGGCGCGACGCGCGGGCCCACGCCTTTCAGCGTGGACACCGAGGTGAACAGGGGAAAGAGAATCTCCGGGCGCATCTGACGGGACCTTAGCCGCGTCCGCGCCCGGGGCGCACTAGCTTAGTCGGCCTGATTCATGACCGGCTGCAGCGCGATCACGATGTCGGAATACTCATCGGCCCGCGAAGCGCCGGAGACGTTCAGGCGTGTGTACAGCCACGTCGCGCCATGGCGCGCATAGGCCTCGGACCAGCGCGTCTTGGAGTCGATCAGATTGTTGGCCTCGCCCGCGTAGACGACGGCGCCCTTGGCGTCGACGTACACGTAGTTGCCGGCGATCGTGGTGTTGGGATCACCATTCTCGGCCAGCTTATAGCGATAGACGGCGCCCGAGGCGCCCTTGAGTTCGATGTAAGGCTTCACGCTGTCCTCGCCATAAAAAACACCCGGCGTAAGGCGCTCAGGTCGTGAAGCGTCCCGTGGGCCAAATTATGGCTGCCAAAACTATGGCTGGAGGACACCTGACCTGGCGAGGAACCGACGGGTCCGCTCCTCGCGCGGCGAGGCGAGAAGCTGGCGGGACGGTCCTTGCTCTACGATCACGCCGCCGTCCATGAAAATCGTGCGATCAGCTACATCTCGCGCGAAATCCATCTGGTGCGTGACGATGACCATGGTGCGTTTTTCGACCGCCAGATCGCGGATCACGGCCAGGACTTCGCCGACCAGTTCGGGGTCGAGCGCCGAGGTCGGTTCGTCGAACAGGATGACCTCGGGGTCCATGGCCAGCGCCCGGGCGATGGCGCAGCGCTGCTGCTGGCCGCCGGAGAGCGCGGCGGGATAGGCGTCGGCGCGCTCGCCCAGCCCGACCTTTTCCAGCAGGGCCAGACCCTTGGCGCGGGCCTGGGCCGGATCGGCCTTGCGGACGACGATCGGGCCCTCGGCCACGTTCTCCAGCGCCGTGCGGTGCGGGAAGAGGTTGAAGCTTTGGAAGACGAAGCCGACCCGGCCGTTCAGTCGCTTGGCCAGCGGAACCTTGCCGCCATTCGCCACGCCCGCGATGGTCAGGTCGCCGTCGTTGAGCAGCTCCAGGCCCGCCAGGCAGCGGAGCAGGGTGCTCTTGCCCGAGCCGCTGGGACCGATGATGGCGACCACCTCGCCCGGCGAGACGGTCAGGTCGACCCCGGCCAGCACGGGGGTGTCGCCGAAGCTCTTCTTCAGGCCCTTGGCGTCGATCGCGCTCATCGGCGGCCCTCCGCGGCGCGGCGTTCGAGGCGGCTCTGGAACGCGGCGAGTACGGTCGAAAGGATCCAGTAGATGGCCGCCGCGGCCAGATACATCGTGAAGATCTCGTAGGTGCGCGCGGTGATCAGCTGGGCCTGGCGGAACAGCTCAGGCACCTGGATCGTGGCGGCCAGCGAGGTGTCCTTCACCAGGCCGATGAAGCTGTTCGACAGCGGCGCCAGGGCCGTTCGCGCGGCCTGGGGCAGGATCACCCGGCGCAGGGCCTGGCCCCGGCTCATGCCCAGCACGCTGGCGGCTTCCCACTGGCCCTTGTCGATGGCGTCGATGGCGCTGCGCAGGATCTCGCAGCTATAGGCCGCGACGTTCAGCGAGAAGCCGATCCCGGCGGCCAGCAGCGGCGGCATCTCGATCCCGAACTGCGGCAGACCGTAATAGATCAGGAAAAGCTGCACCAACAGCGGCGTGCCCCGGAAGGCCGAGACATAGACCGCCGCCGGCCAGCGCAGCAGCGGCGTCCGCGACAGGCGCATCAGGGCCAGGCCAAAGCCCAGCACGACGCCGATGCCCATGCCGATGACGCTCAGCAGGACAGTATAGCCGGCGCCTTTCAGCAGCAGCGGCGCTGACTGGATCAGCAGGTCGAGACCGGTGTCCATGGCCTAGCGAGTCACGTCCATGCCGAACCACTGCTGCGAGATCGACGTCAAGTCGCCACTCTTGCGCAGGGCGTCGATGGCCTGGTCGATCACGATCTTGAGGCCGGGGTCCTTCCTCATCGCCACGCCCGCGCCCTGGGCCGCGAACGGCGGGCCCGAGGCGACGAATTCCGGCGAGGTCTTGACGAAGTCGGCGGCGACCAGGCGGTCGTTCAGCACCGCGTCGGTACGGCCGGCGCGCAGGTCCTGGTACTTGGTCGGATCATCGTCATAGGTGCGCACGTCGGCGCCGGGGACGTTGGCGCGGATCCACTGCTCGTAGTTGGTGCCAAGGCCCACACCGACCTTCTTGCCGGCCAGGTGCTCGGGCTTGGTGATGCCCGTCTTGTCCTTGAGCGTGATGATCTGGATGCCCGAGACGGTATAGGGCTCGGAGAAATCGTACTTGGCCTGGCGGTCGGGGGTGATGGTGATCTGGTTGATCACGACATCGACGCGGCCTGATTCCAGCGAGCCCAGCAGGCCGGCGAACGGCGCCGGGCTGAACTCGGCCTTGAGGCCCAACTGCGCGGCCAGGGCCTTGCCGAAGTCGATCTCGAAACCGGCCAGCTGGCCGTCCTTGTCCTGGAAGTTGAAGGGCGGGTAGGTGCCTTCCAGGCCGATACGCAGCTTGCCGGACGCCTTGATCCGCTCCCAGGCGCTGGCGCCGGCCGCGGGCTTCTGGCCGCAGGCGGCGAGCAGGGCAAGGCCGAGACCGGAAAGAACGGCGCGGCGGGCAGGGAATCGCATCGGACAGACCTTTAGGCGAAACAATCTCGCCTTTTCTATACGGGCGCGCGCCGTTCGCCAGCCCGAACATGACCGTGTTCGCCGTAGGCGGATCGTGACCGCGATTTAAGCTGACGCCGTTCGCGGACTCACGGTGTCCTTCCCAGTTCATCTCTGGGGAGAGGGATATGGCTCAATCATTCGATCCGGCGGCCGCGACCGCCGCCTATCTGGCGCAGCTTCCGCCGGAAGCGCACGTCAAGGCGCAACACTACACCCAGGGCGGCCACTGGGTGCTGCTGTGGGGTTTCCTGGTCACCCTGCTGGCCGCCTGGATCATCATCCGCACCGGGGTCTTGACCAAGGTTCAGCAGGGTGTGGAGCGCAAGAAGGGGCGGCCGTTCCTGGCCAGCCTGGTCGTCGCCTCCGTCTATGTCGCCTTCAGCTGGCTGCTGGAGCTGCCCTGGTCGGTCTATTCGAACTGGTGGCGCGAAAAGCAGTACGGCCTGACCAGCCAGGCCTTCGGCGGTTGGCTGAAGGAGAACCTGATGGGGACCGCGATCTCGATCGTGTTCACCGGGCTGTTCCTGGCGCTGCTCTACCTGTTGATCCGCAAGGCGCGGCGGCTGTGGTGGCTGTGGGCCGGCGGGCTGACGGCCGGCTTCATCATCTTCGGCATGCTGATCGCACCGATCTATATCGAGCCGCTGTTCAACAAGTACACGCCCGCGCCGGCCGGCCCTGTCCGCGACGAGGTCGTGGCCATGGCCACCTCGGTCGGGATCCCGCACGACAAGATCTTCGTCTACGACGGCTCCAAGCAGTCCAACGCCTATACCGCCAACGTCTCGGGCTTGGGCGGCTCGGCCCGGGTGGCGATGAGCGACACCATGTTCAAGAAGGGCGCGGACATCGCCGAGGTGCGCGGCGTGGTCGGCCACGAGATGGGGCACTACGCCCATCAGCATTCACTGTGGATCACCGGCATCTTCGCCGTGCTGGCCGTCGGGGCTTTCTTCATCGTCGATCGGACCTTCCCCTGGTTCGCCGCGGCGTTGAACGCCAAGGGCGTCACCGGGATCGCCGATCCCGCCGGCCTGCCGGTTCTCGGCGTGATCCTGGCGGTGCTGGGGCTGCTGGGCGGTCCGATCACCAACACCCTGATCCGCGAGGTCGAGAGCGACGCCGACCGCTACAGCCTGGTCCATTTCAACGAACCGGACGGCCTGGCCAAGGCGCTGGTCAAGACCATCGAGTACCGCGCCGCGACGCCGTCCAAGCTGGAAGAGGTGCTGTTCTACGACCACCCGGCCGTGGGCGTCCGCGTCCGCCGGGCGATGGACTGGAAGGCGACGCATCCGAAGTCTTGACCTACGAAAAAGCCCCGCGTCTTTGGACGCGGGGCTTTGACTTGCTGGTCTGCGCCGCGCCTACCGCTTGCGCACGAACACCGTGCCGGCCGAATAACCCGCCCCGAAGCTGCAGATCAGGCCCGTCTCGCCCGGCGCGAAGTCGTCATTGGCCTGGTGGAAGGCGATGATCGAGCCGGCCGAGCTGGTGTTGGCGTACTCGTCCAGGATGATGACGTTCTCTTCCGGGCTCGGGTCGCGGCCCAGGACCTTGCGGCCGATCATCTCGTTCATGTTGATGTTGGCCTGGTGCAGCCACAGGCGCTTCAGCGCGTGCGGGTCGAGGCCCAGGTCGGCCGCGTGCTCGACGATCATCTCGCTGACCATAGGCACCACCTCCCGGAACACCTTGCGGCCTTCCTGGACGAACAGCTTGTCGCGCGCGCCTTCGCCCTCGGGCGCTGCGCGGTTCAGGAAGCCGAAGTTGTTGCGGATGTTGTTCGAGAACTGGGTCTTCAGGCGCGTGCCCAGGATTTCCCAGCCGTCCGTGGCCTGGGCGGCGTCCTCGACGATCACGGCGGTCGCCACGTCGCCGAAGATGAAGTGGCTGTCGCGGTCCTTGAAGTTCAGGTGGCCCGAGCAGATCTCGGGATTGACCATCAGCACGGCCTTGGCGCTGCCGGTCGTCACGAAGTCGGCGGCGGTCTTGATGCCGAAGGTGGCGGACGAGCACGCCACGTTCATGTCGAAGGCGAAGCCCTCGATGCCGAGGGCCTGCTGGATCTCGATGGCCATGGCCGGGTAGGGGCGCTGCATGTTCGAGGCGGCGCAGATCACCGCGCCGATTTCCGACACCGGCTTGCCCCAGCGCGCGATCGCCTGCTTGGCCGCCTCGACCGCCATTTCGGCCAGGATCGACAGCTCGTCGTTCGAGCGTTCGGGCAGGATCGGTCGCATCAGATCGGGATCAAGGATGCCGTCCTTGTTCATCACGAAGCGCGACTTGATGCCGGACGCCTTCTCGATGAACTCGGGCGAGGAGGGAGCCAGCGCGACCACGTCGCCGGCCGTGATGGCCTCGGCGTTGGCGGCGTTGAAACGCTCGACGAAGGCGTTGAAGGCCTCGACCAGCTCCGTATTCGAAATGGCGAAGGGCGGGGTGTACAGCCCCGTGGCGGCGATGACGGCTTGCGGCAAGGCGACGGTCCCGATGATGGCGCGCGGACCTCGTCCTCTAGTGGGGCGGGCCCGCGTTCTGACGCTTGTTTGACTCCATGGATAGCATGGATGACGCCCCCGTCATCACTGCGGCATTTCGGTCACGACACGGAATGACCTCAAACGCGACCGTGAACCGCCGCATGGCCGCCGCGTTATCCGCCTACCACGGGCTGGCTGAGGGAGCTGAAGACTACGAGTAGAATTGGAGTACAAGAATGAAGACTCTCATTGCCACCACCCTGGTCGCCGGTTCGGTTCTCGCGGCCCCGCTCTATGCACAAGCTCAAAACTCGAACGAGGTCTATGGTTCGCTGAACTATGGTCAAACTCGGACGAATGGCGCCGACACCGGCGCTATTCAAGGACGCATCGGCGCCAAGCTTACGCCTAATTTCGGCGTTGAAGGCGAAGTGGCTGGCGGGGTCGATGGTGACAAGACCTACACGCCCGGCGGTCCGGCCAATGTGAAGATGCAGCATCAGGCCGCGGCCTATGCCGTGGGCTTCCTGCCGGTGACCCCGAACCTCGATCTTCTGGCCCGCGCCGGCTACGGCACGACCAAGTTCAGCACCAAGAATCCGGCCGCCACCGAGTTCGACGGCAGCCGCGAAAGCTGGAACTACGGCGTCGGCGCCGAGTACAAGTTCGATGACAAGAACGGCCTGCGCGCGGACTACACCAAGTCGGAATACACCAAGAGCGATCTGAGCTCGAACACGCTGTCGGTGGGCTACGTCCGCCGCTTCTAGGTCTGGCGTTCTAGCCATGAAAAACGGCGCGCCTCCCAAGGGGCGCGCCGTCACTATGTCAGGCTGGAGCTAGCTGACGATCGTAGGCTGCTCCGACGCGGGCGGCCCGCCGTAGTAGTGGTTGTGGATCACCGGACCGTTCCCGCCCGGACCGGTCCGGCCCTTCGGGTCCTCGCCGTAGCGGTTGGCGCCGGGCGTGCCGTCTAGGAGGGTGAAGACGAAGATCACCAGGCCGCCGAACGGGATCAAGCCCAGCAGCAGCAACCAGCCCGACTTGTCGCTGTCGTGCAGACGACGGACCGAGACAGCCAGACTCGGAAGGAGCATGGCCAGGTAGAAGACGCCGACCAGCAGCATCAGGATCGCGGCGAAGCCCATGCCGCCCGCTGACTCCGCGTTCGAGGCGACGGCCGCGCCGACGCCCGCGAACATCAAGACGAAGCCGGACACCAAGCCGGATAGAAACAGGAACAGGCTAAACAGCCAGTATTCCGAGCGGCGCGCGCGCCCTTCGAACGTCGCGTACTTGCGCAACGGCTCCAACATCAACGACATCGATCTTCCCCCTCCAGAGCGCGGAAAAACGCTCAACCGGAGGAAGTTTAAGCAAGAGCGGATCGCGCCGTAAAGCGCAGCGGCTTGACGGCGCCGCGCCGCTCGGCAATCTGAACGGCAATAAGTTACGGGGGGATGCGTCGGTCTTGGACAAGGCGCTGTTGATTCAATTGGGCGGCTCCGTGGTCGCCGTGGCTTTGCTTGTGGCGTTCGCGGCTTGGCTGGGCGTGGCCCGATCGACGCCGCCGCTCGATGCCGAGTCCGCGAAGGCGCTGCTCGCCGTCGAATTTCCCGATCATCAGCCGGACGCCGTCTGGATCGCCGCCGATGGCGCCGCCGTCATCGCGCGCGAGGGCGTCCTGGCGCTGATCCTCTACCGGCGCGGCGACGGCTATGTCGCCCGTGATTTGCCATGGTCGACCGTCTCGGCCCTGAAACCGACCCATGGCCGGCTTACCGTGCGCCTGGCCGACGCCCGTGCCGTCTTCGCCGTCAACGACGACGTCTGGCCGCCGAAAGAGCTCGCCTGATGCTGAAAGCCCCGTTCGACCCCGTCCAGCTGGCCATCCCGTTCTTTGTGCTGGCCATAATCCTAGAGATCCTGCTGGGCCGTCTCGGCAAGGCCAAGGCCAATTACGAGACGCGCGACACGGCCATGTCTCTGGGCATGGGCCTGGGCAGCACCATCGCCGGGGCGCTGCTGGGCGGGGTGATCTTCGCCGCCACGGTCTGGGTATGGCAGCACCGGATCTTCACGATCCCGATGACGGCGATCTGGGCCTGGGTGGCGGTCTTCCTGCTGGAGGACCTGACCTACTACTGGTTCCATCGCATCGCCCACGAGCGGCGCTTCTGGTGGGCCAGCCACGTCAACCACCACACCTCGACCCACTACAACCTGTCGACCGCCCTGCGCCAGACCTGGACCGGCGGGATCGCCGGCACCTGGCTGCTGTGGCTGCCGATGTCGTTCCTGGGTTTCCCGCCGGCCATGGTGGCGATCCAGAAGGGCGTCAGCCTCGTCTACCAGTTCTGGATCCACACCGAGGCGATCAAGCGCATGCCGCGCTGGTTCGAGGCGGTGTTCAACACGCCCTCGCATCACCGCGTGCACCATGCCCGCAACGCCCGCTATCTGGACGCCAACTACGCCGGCATCCTGATCATCTGGGACCGCATGTTCGGCACCTTCAACCCGGAGGTCGACGACGAGCCCTGCCGCTATGGCACGGTGAAGAACCTCGGCAATTTCAACCTGCTGCACAACGTCTTCCACGAATGGATCGGCATCGGGAAGGACGTCGTCTCGTCGAAATCGCCGCGTGAGGCCCTGGGCTACGTCTTCGGTCCGCCGGGCTGGAGCCCCGACGGTTCGCGCGACACCTCCCACACGCTGAAGGCCAAGTGGCGGGCGCGGGTCGAGGCGGAGAAGACCGCGAACACCTAGGGCTTCGGCGCGTAGGGACTGGTCGGCTTCCAGCGCGGCCGTCGCGGCGCGTTCGCGACCGTTTCGGACAGGGCGTAGAAGAACCGGTTGAAGGCCCCGGCCGCTTCGAAGTCCATCGGCTGGTTGATGTCGTCCTGAGGCCGGTGGTAGCGGACCTCGTACCACTCGCGATAGCGGCGCTCGGCATCGGATCCGGGTTCGTAGCCGAACACGAAACCCACCGCCGGCACGCCGATCTGGATGAACTCCCAGCTGTCGGCCCGCATCAGCAGGCGACGCTCGGGCTCGGGATCGGGCTGGACGCGGATGCCTTGAGCCGAGGCGACTTCGCGGGCGGTCGATCCGAGGTCGCTGTCCTCCAGTCCCATCACCGTCATCAGCTTCAGCGGAAACAGCGGCCGCAACTGGTCGAGGTTGATGTTGGCCACGATGCCGGCCTTGGGCACGGTGGGATGGCGCGCGAACCATTTGGCTCCCAGCAGGCCCTTCTCCTCGCCGGTGAACGAGGCCAGGAGCACGCTGCGCTTCAGCGGCTTGCTCTTGTGGCGCTCGGCGAAGCGGATCAGCAGGCCGACATAGGCGGCGTCGTCCAGCGTTCCGTTGTAGAGGCCATCGCCCGCGACCGGCTCGCCGTGGCCATAGCCATCCAGGTGGGCCGAGAGGACCAGGTGCTCGGCCGCGAGGTTTGGGTCCGAGCCCGGCATCAGCGCCAGGACGTTGGTCGCCGTGTAGTCGCGACTAGACACCTTGAAGCGCGCCGCGATGCGGCCGGGGACGTCGAAGGCGGGCAGGGGCGCCTGGGTTCCGCCCGCCTTGAGCAACGCCTTGGCGTCTTGGCCCGTCCCGTCGATCAGGATCGCCAGCGCCTCGGCATTCAGCGACATCGACACGAACCCATTGGATTTGGGCATCGGCGCATCGGCCAGACTCACGGCGCGGACATAGGCGAGGGGCCAGCGGGCTGGCTCAAGGGTGATGTAGGGATCGGCGACCTGGATGATCCCGACGGCGCCGGCGGCCTGGGTCGCCATCACGCGCTGGCCCGGCGTGGTCATGCCGGGGCGCCGGGTGTCGAAGCAGATCACCACCTTGCCCTTGGCGCCCGCCACGTCCTCGGGCCGGCAATAGCCGCCGAAGGTGAGCGGCGCATCGAGGGCGGGGGTCAGGTCTTCGGTGGCGCGCACCGTGAACTGGTGCAGGAACTTCAGCGGCGCGGTCTTGCCGCTGCCGACGACCGCGACATCGGCGCTATCGATCCGGACCTCATGCACGGGGAAGGCCTGGAAGAAGGTCCCGTTGTCGCCGGCCGGCTTCAGGCCAGCGGCCTTCAGGCGCGCGGCGACCCACTGGTTGGCGCGATCGTGGCCTGGCGAGCCGATGTCGCGGCCCTCCATCGCGTCGGAGCTGAGGGTTTCGGCGATCCGCCACCATTCGCGGGTGTCGCGGTCCTTGATGCCCGCCGTGCGGGGCTCGGCGCTCGCCGTCGACAGGGCCAGCGGCAAGACGGCCAGCAGCGCGGCCGCCGTCGCGCCGGCGGTCAGGTTCAGGTTCTTGGACACCAGATGCTCCCCCTCAATCGCGCAGTAGCGGCAGCGACAGCCCCGTGGCCTGACGCGTCGCCAGCATTTCCCGGCGGAAGCGGAAGAGCTCCGCGGGCCGGCCGCCGGTCTCGGCGTCGAGACGGCCCAGGCCTTCGACCAGTTCCTCGCGCTCGACCACACGGCGGAAGTTCTGTTTGTGCAGCGGCACGCCGGCTATGGCTTCGACCGTGCGCTGCAGGGTCGAGAGGGTGAACTCCTCGGGCGTCAGTTCGAACACCACTGGGCGGTATTTGATCTTGCCGCGCAGGCGCGAAAGCCCCGTGGCCAGGATCCGTCGGTGGTCCGAGATCATCGGCTCGCCCAACGCGGCCGAAAGCGCGACGGGTTCGGCCGGGTCATGGCCGTCGGCGCGGGCCCGGTCGCGGGCGGCTTCGGGGGCCAGGCCGGCCTCGTAGAGCAGCTCGTACCGCTCCAGCACCCGCTCCTCGTTCCACGGCGCGCCGTCCAGGGCGAAGGCCAGGCGCGCGCGCGACCACTTGGCGGTGTCGTCGCCGGCCCAGCGGCGCAGGGCAGGGGCGATGGCGTCGTCCAAAAGGGCTGGCCGGCCAACCCGCCAGTCTTCCCAGGGAAAGAACCGGGTCCAGGGGGCCCAGGCGGTGTCGGGGGCGTCGGTGTCGACCGCCTTGGGCGTCAGGCCCAGATAGCCGACCGAGACCACGCGCGCCGCGCCGGCCCCGACCTCGGCGCGCGGGGCGTCGCGGCCCTTGTCGCCGAAGGTGTAGAGCTGCTCGACATAGCCGAGCTGGAACCGGGTCTGCGCGGTCACGAAGGCGCGAAGGCCCAGCTCGAAGGTGCGGTGCGCCTCGGGATCGAACGGGCCGAACGGCAGGCCCGAGAGCGGAGAGGCGACGTCGGTGACGGCGTCGTGCGGTCGTACGGTCAGGACGACGGCCTCGCCGTCGCGGATCGCGACGACTACCGCCGAAAGGCCAATGACGACCGAGATGCTCATTCGGTCTCGAACGCCGCGCCGGGCGCGGATTCGTAGCCGGCCGCGCGCGACAGCACGTGGAAGCGCTGCACGTAGCGCGCCTGGGCTTCGAACGGCGGCTGCGGGATGATGCGAAGATCATAGCCGGCCGGCGGCGCCCCGAAGATCGACAGGGACTCGGCGTGCTCGAAACCCGCCAGCTGGGTCGCCTCGAAGAAGGCGCAGGCGCGATCGGCCTGCTTGATCAGCTTCTTGATCGGAGCGGGGGTCTTCACGGGCAGGCCGAAGCGGATGTGGATGGCGTCTTCCAGCCTGGCTTCGAAATCCTTGTAGCTCACGCCCAGGGCCGCTTTGAACGGGCTGATCATGTCGCCGATCACATATTCACTGGCGTCGTGGAGCAGAGCGGCCAGGCGCCAACGCGGCTCCAGGTCCGGCTTGATGTGCGTGGCGATCTCCTCGACCACCAGGCTGTGCTGAGCCACCGAGAAACCGTGGTCGCCGACCGTCTGGCCGTTCCATCGCGCGACGCGGGCAAGGCCATGGGCGATGTCCTCGATCTCGATGTCCATCGGCGACGGATCGAGCAAGTCGAGCCGACGTCCGGAGAGCATCCTTTGCCAGGCACGAGGCGGTCCGCCCCTATGCAGCCCTTTGGCCACGAGATCGTTCCTTATGGTGAAGGTGGTTGACTGACCCATCGATTGAGAAAGATCAATGTGGCCGTCGCCGTCATCTGTGGAAATGCCCTTAAAGGGAGTTCGATCATGAGTTGGGCGAGAATCATGGTTCCGCTGGCCGGAACCCCGAACGACCAGCGCGTTTTGACCTCCGCCGCGGCCCTGGCGGGCGCCTTTCAGGCCGAACTGGCCTGTGTTCACGCCCCCGCCGACATGGCCGACCTGATGCCCTGGATGGGCGAGGGATTCATGGGCGGTGTCCAGGTCACGGCCCTGGAAAGTCTCAAGGACGCCGCGCTGGAAGGCGCGCGTGCGGTCGGCAAGCTGGCCGCCGAGACCGGTTATTCCCGTACGCGCGTGGTCACGCTCGACTCTCCGGTCTGGGCTGGCCTGGCGATGGAAGGCCGACTTTCCGACGTCATCGTGTTCGACGACGTCTCGGCGCGCGGCAAGGGGCCGCTGGCGGAGTCGTTCCAGCAACTGGTCGCCGACGAGCAGCGTCCGACCCTGGTGGCGCGCGCCGACTTCAAGGTCGACGGCGTGGCCCTGGTGGCCTGGGACGGCGGCAAGGAGGCCAGCCGGGCCATGCGCACCGCCCTGCCGCTGCTTCAGAAGGCCGGCTCGGTGATCGTGGCCGGCGCGCCCGGCGCCTCGTCGCGGGCTTTCGAGCTGGATCGCCTGGTGGAGTTCCTGGCGGCGCGGGGCGTGCGGGCCACGGTGAAGGTGCTGGAAGGCAATGGCGACGCCGCCGGCCTGCTGCTGGGCGCGGCGCGCGACACCAATGCGAACCTCCTGGTCGCCGGCGCGTTCGGTCATCCCAGGCTGCAGGAATTCATCTTCGGGGGCACCACCCGCACGCTGCTGAACAGCGACGGGCCCTCGCTGTTCCTGTCGCACTAAGACTTTGAAACCTCAGAAGAAGGGAGACCTCGCATGTCCCTGTCCCGTATCGTCATGCGCCTGGCGCGCAACCCTGGCACCGAGTTCGCCGGCGGCGACGACCATCGCGGCTATGCCCTGACGGCGCCGCTGACCGAGGACGGCCACATCGACGAGGGCGCCTACGCCAAGGTCAAGGGCGCGTGCAGCGTACGCCGCTTCGCGCCGGACGAGGACGCGGTGGACGGCCGCCTCAACAAGCGCGGGACGCGCTGGTTCTTCGACTATGACAACGAGGACGTGGCGGACGACGAGCCCCTGCATCGCCTGGGCGAGCACCGTTTCGCCCTGGGCGAATACGTCACCGTCACCGACGAGGAAGGGCGGCCGCTGACCTACAAGGTGATGCAGGTCGAGCCGATCACTCAGTAGAAGGCTTCAGCCGCCCACGTTGTGGCGGACCAGGGCCTTCATGTCCCGGAAGATGTCGTGGTCGTCGGTGTTGCGGGTCTTGGCCTTGACGACGGCGACGGCCAGCGGCCCGCCCTTGGGGCCGCGCGCTTCGTATCCGGCCAGGCGATAGCCCTTCGGGGCCTTGTCATTGGCCAGGATCAGGGTGGAGCGGACGCTGTCGCCGTTCTTGCGGGCGCGGATCTCGGCGCCGTGATCGTTGGCCTTGATCGTCACGTCGCCTTCGCCGTGCTCGTCCTCGGCGGCGATGTTGACGTCCCGATGGCCGTCGCCCTTGAAGTTGACGTTCTTGTTGACCTTCACCTCGGCGGCGGCGCCGTCGCTATTGATGGTCAGATGGCCGATGCGGATGTCGGCGCCGTCGTCATTGGCGTCGATGTTGATGCCCGGCAGATGGATGCTGGTCTTGTTCTTGCCCGTCTTGCCGTTGGTCGGCTTCGGCGTGGCCGGGGGCGTCGGCATGATGGCCTTCAACTCGGTCTCGACCGGGGCGAGGGCGGCCTCGGCGTCGCCGCCGTTCAATTTGATCAGCCGCAGGTCGACCGTGGCCTCGCTCGAGGCGTAGGCGCAGGACTGGCCGTCGGCGGCCGCGGACACCCGCTGCAATTCGCCCTGACGCTCGGGGCAGTCCAGGCGCTCGATGGCGCGGATCGGCTCGCGGCGACCCAACCGGCGCTCGTGGTGGTCCTTGCGATCGGCCTCGATACGGTTGCAGCCCGTCAAGGCGGTCGCGCTCACGCCGATCGCCAGCGTGGCGATCAGCCATTTGGAAAGACGCATGGACGTTCCCCGGGGACCTTCCCCCAATCGCGCGGGAAGGTGAGCGCACGCCCCGCGCGCGTCC
Organism: Caulobacter sp. GW821-FHT11E10; assembly: GCF_058808375.1. Classification (NCBI taxonomy): domain Bacteria; kingdom Pseudomonadati; phylum Pseudomonadota; class Alphaproteobacteria; order Caulobacterales; family Caulobacteraceae; genus Caulobacter; species Caulobacter sp. GW821-FHT11E10. The sequence goes on along the minus strand of NZ_JBXARP010000004.1, from coordinate 31,942 downwards.
AGTGAAATCCAAGTAACGGCGATTTCGCCGCAGATCGGTCGAAGACCCTACTGGCCCGGACGGGCGCCGGAGCCTTCGCGACGGGCCAGGAAGGCCAGACGTTCGAAGAGATGCACATCCTGCTCGTTCTTCAGCAGGGCTCCGTGCAGCGGCGGGATCAGCTTGGTCGGATCCTTCTCGCGCAGGACCTGCTCATCGATGTCCTCGACCAGCAGCAGCTTCAACCAGTCCAGCAGTTCGGAGGTCGACGGCTTCTTCTTCAGGCCCGGCACCTTGCGCATGTCGTAGAAGATGCGCAGCGCCTCGGCGACCAGCTTCTGCTTGATGCCTGGGAAGTGGACGTCGACGATGGCCTGCATCGTCGCCTCCTCGGGGAAGCGGATGTAGTGGAAGAAGCAGCGGCGCAGGAACGCGTCCGGCAACTCCTTCTCGTTGTTCGAGGTGATGATCATCACCGGCCGGACCTTGGCCTTGATGGTCTCGCCGGTCTCGTAGACGTAGAACTCCATGCGATCGAGCTCCTGCAGGAGGTCGTTCGGGAACTCGATGTCGGCTTTGTCGATCTCGTCGATCAGCAGCACGGGGCGCTGTTCGCTCTCGAACGCCTCCCAGAGCTTGCCCTTCTTGATGTAGTTCTTGACGTCCTTGACCCGCTCGTCGCCCAGCTGGCTGTCGCGCAGACGCGTGACGGCGTCGTATTCGTAGAGGCCCTGCTGGGCCTTGGTCGTCGACTTGATGTGCCAGGTGATCAGGGGCGCGTTCAGGGCCTTGGCCACCTCATAGGCCAGGACCGTCTTGCCGGTGCCTGGCTCGCCCTTGATCAGCAAGGGGCGTTCCAGCGCGACCGCGGCGTTCACCGCGACCTTCAGGTCGTCGGTCGCCACGTAGTCGGAAGTGCCTTCGAAGCGCTGGCTCATGCCCATCTCCGCCGGAATCAAGTCCGGTTCGAACAGTTGTTCAAAACGAGCTGATCAAACTACCGGCGCTCGCGCGCTTGGCAAGAGCGCATCGCCTCAAGTCAGGGGCCTCAAGTCAGGGGCGCATCCAGGGCCTCGGCCGAGAAGCCCTTGTCGAGCAGCCGCTTCCGCGCCGCCGGCCGGCGTTCGACCCATTCCCTGGCCAGCAGGCCCAGGCCGATCACGTCGTGCGGCAGGCCGCCCTTGACCACATGGGCGCGGAACAGCGCCTCGCGTTGGAAGCCGTGGGCCATGTGCAGCGTCCAGGCGACCTCGTTGGTGGCCAGGACCTCGGACCATAGCTTGCGCAAGCCCATCGGGCCGAAGGCGTGGTCGATCATCCTGAACTCGGCGAAGCTCCCCAGGCCCGCTCCACGCGGCGCATCGGGCGCCAGGTAACGGGCGACGGTGGCGCGGCCCTGGTCGTGATCGATGTCGACCAGGCTGTTGAGCCCCGCCGGCCGGCCGTCGGCCTCGACGATCCAGTCGCGGCGGCGGGCGTTGGCGGGCAGGGCGTCGAACCAGCGATCATGCTCGGCGCGGCTGATCAGATGGTCCGAATACATGAAGGCGGCGACGGCCGGGTCGTTACGCCAGGCCAGCAGGCGGTCGCGATCGGTCTCATCGACTGGGCGGAGGGCGGCTTGGATCATCGTCAGACCCGTCGGTCGCCGCCGAGCGTCGCCAGATCGGGCCGGCCGCGCACGAAGGCGCGGATGGCGTCCGAACTGAACGCGGGATGGGTCGAATAGAGTGCGTCGTAGACGGCGCGGACAAACTCAAGGTCGTCGGGCCGGTCGACGGTCCAGCGCACCTCGCCCTCGTCGGCGGCCTGGGCGTGGCCGGCCAGCCGGAAGCGCTCCGGGCGGCGGTAGAGATAAGGGGTCACGTGCTCGCGGTCATAGGGATCGGCCGTCTCGGACGCGGCCTGCCGCAGAGCGGCGGCCTTCATGACCTCCACGTCCAGGCCCTTGGGAAAGGTGCGCGGTTCGGCGACGTTGGAGGCGTAGTCCGCGCCGGTTTCGTGGAATCGATCGATGGTGGCGTCGATCACCTCGGGGTCGGCCAGCGGGCAGTCGGCGGTCAGCCGCACCAGGGTCTCGACCGGCCCGAACGCGTCCATGGCGCCGATGAAGCGGCCCAGCACGTCGTCGAGATCGCCGCGGTGAACGGGGACACCCGCCGCCGCCACGGCCTCGGCCAGGGGATCGTCGTCAGCCCGGATCGAGGTCGCGACCACGATTCGCTCAAGCCGCCGGGCGCGGCGCAGGCGCTCGATCTGGCGCAGGATCATCGGGGCGCCGGCCAGGGGCGCGAGCACCTTGCCGGGCAGCCGGCTGGACGACATCCGGGCTTGCAGGACCGCCAGGGCCATGGATCAGCCGGCGACCTTTTCCGCCAGGGCGTCGGCGACCGCGCGCATGGCCGGGTCCCAGTTGCTGAAGTCCGGCGGCGAGAAGACGCGGGCTTGCGGATACCAGGGGTAATGGTCGGTGCCCAGGCGGGTCCAGACGACCGGCGAGGTGATCATCCAGATCGGCGCGCCGCAGGCGCCGGCCAGGTTGATGGTGGCGTTCGAGAAGCCGATCGTCAGATCGACGGCGCAGCAGAGGGCCGCGACGTCGTCGAGGTCCTTCTTCAGGTCGATGCCCGGCGGCTGCCAGATGTCGACGCCGAATTCAGCCTTGGCGAAGGCGATCTCGTCGTCGCAGTCGCCGTACTGCAGGTTGATGAAGGTGACGCCGGGCGTTTCCAGCACGGGACGCCAGGCTTCGAAGGGCGAGAACTGGCGGGCGCGCTCGGCGTCCAGCTTCAGGCTCTTCCACAGCAGGCCGACCTTGGGCGCCGGGCCCAGCTTGTCCAGTTCGCCCTTCCAGTAGGCGACGCGCTCCGGATCGGCGACCAGATAGCGGTCGCGCCGCGGGAAGGCCGCGGCGGAAGGTCGCAGGCTGAGCAGGAACTCGCCGATCGCGGCCCAGTAGTCGAAACGGTCCCAGTCCTCGATGTCGGGCGCGGAACGGAACACGCGGCCTTCGAACGCCACCGTGCGATTGACGGTGACCTCGACGTTCGGGAACGAGCGCTGGAAGAGGGGAATGAGACGCCGCTCCACGGAGATCGTCAGCGAGCCGTCGGGCCCAAGCGCCTCCAGGATATCGGGGATCATGTTGGCGAACATGACCTCGTCGCCCAGGCCCTGTTCCGTGCTGATCATCAGCGACTTGCCCTTCAGGTCCTCGCCCGACCAGCGGGTCCCGGGGATCTGGAAGCGCGGGGCGTCGCTCATGGCGTGCGAGAAGCGCGACTCATAGGCCTTCCAGCCCTCGGCCACGCGGCCCAGGCCCAACAGGATGGTGGCCCGGGCGAACTCCATCATCGCCACGTCCTCATCGGACTCGGGACGTTTGGCGGCCTCGTCGCAGTCGGCCAGCGCGTCTTCGATCTCGCCCATGTCCAGCTTGGCGAAGGCGCGATTGTGGTAGGCCTTGCCGAATTCCGGCTGTAGGCGCAGGGCCTCGTCGAAGAAGACGATCGAGCCGCCCGCGTCGCCGAGATTGCAGAGCACGGTGCCCAGGGTGTTCCACAGGACCGCGGCCGAAGGATTGTCGGCGATCGCCGACTTCAGCACCTCGATCGCATCGCTTTCGCGATTCAGTTCGCGCAGGGCGCAGGCCAGATTGTTGGCGGCCTCGGCGTCCTTGGGGCGGGACAGGCGGTAGTGGGCGAAGAACTTGGCGGCGATTTCCGGCATGTTCATGCGGAAGGCCAGACGGCCCAGGTCGCCGGCCACCGGGCCGTGGTCGGCCAGCAGCTGCAGGGCCGCTTCATACGAGCGCAGGGAAGAGGCGAAGTCGCCGGTCTTTTCACGGGCGATGGCCAGGATGTGCCAGGCCAGGCCCAGGCGTTCGTCCTTGGCCAGCAGCTTCAGGGCCAGCTGGTCGGCCTTGGCGTAGTCATGCAGCCGAACCGCCTGGATCGCCTTGCCCAGCCCCTTGGCGTACTCGACGTTCTTATTCTCCTGCGCCGCGCGGTTCAGACGGTCCAGCGCCTCGGTGGAGGCCGAATCGCCGATGGCGCCCGTGATGACGCCGCTGTGCATTCCCGCCGGGCCGATCTCGGCCTGGGGGAGGGCGCTGGCGGACGTTTCCAAGGCGCTTTTACGGGACATGGCGGCGGGCCTTACATTTGCTGTTAACCATGTTTTGAGGCGCTATGCTTAATTGAGTCCTAAGCTGCGGCTCACGGTCGCAAGGCGGCCGTCGACGGTGCAAGATGGCGTTAACACGTGTTCGCCTAGCTTGCCCATCAAGCCGTCGTCATCGGCGGGATTGGGCTCGCAGCGCAACGAGAGGGAGCGGCATTAAGTGCCTTTGAAGCTGTCGCTGAAGCCCGGCGAGAAATTCGTTCTAAACGGCGCCGTGGTCCAGAATGGAGACCGGCGCGGTGTTCTGGTGCTCCAGAACAAGGCGTCCGTCCTTCGCGAGAAGGACATCATGCAGCCGGATCAGGTCACGACGCCCGCGCGTCGGATCTACTTTCCGGTGATGATGATGTACCTCGAAGAGGCCGTGGCGGAGAAGTTTTACGAGGAATTCGCGACGCGCCTTAACGATTTTATGGGTGTTGTGCGCAATCCTAGTGTTCTTCAGGACTGCATCGCCATCTCGAAGCACGTGATGGCGCGAGAATACTACAAGGCTCTGATGTTGAGCCGTAAGTTGATTGAATACGAAGACGAGAGGTTGGGGCATGTCTCTTCGGGCGTATCAGCAGGCGGCGACGCGGGCTGAGAATCCCCGTGAAATGGAGTACCGCCTGTTCGGGCAGGTGACGCGCGCCCTCATGGACGCGTCGCAGGCCCCGGTGGACGACTTCGCCACGCGGATCGACGCACTCGATTGGAATCGCAAGGTCTGGTCGGCCTTGGCGACCGATTGTTCGTTGCCTGAAAACCAGCTCCCCATGGAGATGCGCGCCAGCATCATCTCGCTGAGCCTGTGGGTCGGTCGTCACTCCAGCGCCGTGATGCGCAAGGAGGAGGACTTCGAGCCCCTGATCGAGATCAATCGCATGATCATGCAGGGCCTGGCCGGCCGCCCCGAGGCGGCCTGACCTTTTTTCCCTAGGGAAATGGCCCGCGAGGCGGCCCGACTTTTTGCCTATTGGACCGCGTCCCGAGCCACCTGATTCTTCGAATTCCGCAAGACTGAACGTCTTGCCTACCACCTCCGGAAAAACCTGCCGCCCGGCGAATCCTGCATTCGCCGGGCGGTGTCGTTTTCGGCCTAGGCGATTCAACAAAATCAATAAAATCAGCATTTTAGGCGATGGCGCCGAACGCGGTTCGGCTGGCCCGCCCCTTGCGTTGGTTCGCGCGGGGCAAAACGCCCGACCGGCAGTACGCCGGATAAATCCGACCAAAACGGTAGGTATCCAATGCTGAACTCAATCAACACCAATCCCGGTGCGCTTCTGGCGCTCCAAAACCTGAACTCAACCAACACGGAGCTCACCACCACTCAGGCCCGTATCAACACCGGCAAGAAGATCGCAACCGCCAAGGACAACGGCGCGATCTGGTCGATGGCGAAGATGCAGAGCGCGAACTCGAGCTCGTTGAATTCCGTGAAGGACTCTCTCCAACGCGGTCAATCGACGATCGATGTCGCTCTCGCCGCAGGCGACACCATCACGGATCTGCTCACGAAGATGAAGGAAAAGGCCCTGGCCGCTTCCGACACCTCGCTGAACACCGCCTCGTTCAACGCGCTCGTCGCTGATTTCGAGTCTCTGCGCGACCAAATTGAAAAGGCCGCGACGAACGCGAAGTTCAACGGCGTGAGCATCGCCGATGGCAGCACCACGAAGCTGGCCTTCCTCTCCAACGAGGATGGCGACAACTTCACGGTGAACGCCCAGACCCTGTCGCTTGCCGGCATCGGTCTGACGACGACGTCGACCTTCACCGATGCGGCTACGGCCAAAACGATGATCGCTACGATCACCACCTCGCTGCAAACGGCTGCGAACAAGCTGTCGTCTCTCGGTACGTCCTCGTCGGGCCTGGATACTCACCTGACCTTCGTGGGCAAGCTGCAAGACAGCCTGGACGCCGGCGTCGGCAACCTGGTCGATGCGGACCTGGCCAAGGAAAGCGCCAAGCTCCAGTCGCTGCAAACCAAGCAGCAGCTGGGTGTGCAGGCTCTCTCGATCGCCAATCAGAGCCCGCAATCGATCCTGTCGCTGTTCAAGGGGTGAGCCCGATACGCCGGGCGGCTGTCAAAAGCCGTCCGGCGCCTCTTTCCTGCTGGGTGCGCAACAAGTGCCCGGCAACAATTGCCCATGTCGAAAGGCCCCCGGCAGAAATTGCCGGGGGCCTTCGTCGTTAATGGACCTATAACGCAGTAAATTCAGTGATTTAGCGGAAGCGTTGCCGCTGGGCAGAATTGGCCCGGCAATTGCTACAGACCTTTTCGAGCAAAACGCTCCCGGCAGCCAAAATGGCGTCGGATACCTTGAAAAGGAAACTACTCGTATGCCGCTGAATAGCATCAATACGAACGCCGGCGCTCTGATCGCCCTGCAAAACCTCAACAGCACGAACACCGAGCTGGGCGTGGTTCAACAGCGCATCAACACCGGCAAGAAGGTCGGTAACGCCAAGGACAACGGCGCCATCTGGGCGATGTCCAAGAACCAATCGGCCACCGCCTCGTCGCTGAACTCGGTGAAGGACTCGCTGCAACGCGGTCAATCGACGATCGACGTCGCGCTCGCCGCTGGCGACACCATCACCGACCTGCTGGGCAAGATGAAGGAAAAGGCTCTGGCCGCTTCCGACACCTCGCTGAACACCGCCTCGTTCAATGCCCTCAAGGCCGACTTCGACTCGCTGCGCGACCAAGTCGAAAAGGCCGCCACGAACGCCAAGTTCAACGGCGTCAGCATCGCTGACGGCAAGACCACCAAGCTGACCTTCCTGGCCAACACGGACGGTTCGGGCTTCACGGTCAACGCCAAGAGCCTGAACCTGGCTGGCATCGGCCTGACGACCACCACCTCTTTCACCGACGCGGCCACGGCCAAGACGATGATCGGCACCATCGACACCGCCATCGGCACGGCCACCAACAAGCTGGCCTCGCTGGGTACGTCGTCGACGGGCCTCGACACCCACCTGACCTTCGTCGGCAAGCTGCAAGACAGCCTGGAAGCCGGCGTTGGCAACCTGGTGGACGCTGACCTCGCGAAGGAAAGCGCCAAGCTGCAGTCGCTGCAAACCAAGCAGCAACTCGGCGTTCAGGCGCTGTCGATCGCGAACCAGTCCTCGTCCTCGATCCTGAGCCTGTTCCGCTAAGGAACCGGTTGGAGGCGGGTCCCGCGGATCCGCCTCCGCCTTTCCTCGAGATCGAACAACCGGAGACTTTGTAAACAGTAGAGGAGGGTCGGTTCGTAAGCGCCGACGTATAGGAAATGGAACCCAAAGCCGCATTGTCGGCCATCAGAGACTTTATTGCTCCCGTTGCTCCCGCGAACGCCCCGGACCTGTCCGAGGGCGCTAATGTCGTTTCGGGGCAGGCCGCTCAGGCCGAGGCGCCGCAGCCGGCCCACGAGGTCGCGGCGGAACCGGCGCGAACCACGGACGATGGCCCCCAGCCTGGCGATCTTCGCCTTGTGATCGAGCAAGACGACGACTCCGGCGAGTACATCTACAAGACCGTCGACCGTCGCACCGGCGAGACGTTGCAGCAGTTCCCGCGCGAGCAGGTCCTGAAGCTGCGCGAGGAGACGAGCTACGCGACGGGCGCGGTCTTCGACGGCCAGGTCTAAGGCCCCGTCCTAGGACGAACGGGCAGGGGTGCGACGGCGAGCCGCACCCGTAAACAGACATGGTTTATATCCGTTAACCATACTCTTACTTTCTGAGGTCAGTTTCGGCTGCGACTAGATCGCACGTCGAATCGCGTGCGGTCGCAACCAACGGCAAAATCGCCGATCGGAGGCCGCGCATGACGCTGAGCGTCAACACGAACCAGCCCGCGCTGATCGCGCTGCAGAACCTGAACCGCACCAACGACGACATGCAGTCGGTGCAGACCCGCATCAACACGGGTCAGTCGATCTCGACGGCGAAGGACAACGCCGCCGTCTGGTCGATCGCTCAGGAGCAGCGCGCGGACATGAGCGCGCTCGGCGCGGTCAAGATGAGCCTGGATCGCGCGACCTCGATCGCCGACGTGGCCCTGGCCGCGGGCGAGTCGGTCTCCGACCTCCTGAAGCTGATGCGCGAGAAGGTGGTGGCCGCCAAGGACACCTCGCTGACGACCACGTCGCGAACCTCGCTAAACGCCGATTTCCAGGGGCTTCTGAAGAACCTGCAGCAGGTGGTCACGGCCGCCGTCTTCGATGGCGCCAATCTGCTGGACGGCAGTCAGGCCGCCGACATGCAGTTCCTGGCCGACGCGGACGCGGCCCAGGCGATCACTCTGTCGCTCCAGAACCTGTCTCTGGGCGGCACGATCAATACCCTGAACCTCACGGACGACATCCTGACGCCGGCCAACGCCGCGACGGTGCTGACGAACCTCGACACGACGATGAGCGCGGTCAACCAGGCCGTCGGCAACATCGGCACCCAGGCCAAGCAGATCGACGCGCACAACAGCTTCGTCTCGCGGCTGACCGACGTGCTCGAGACCGGCGTGGGCAACCTCGTCGACGCCGACCTCGCCAAGGAAAGCGCGCGCCTGCAGGCCCTGCAGGTCAAGCAACAGCTCGGCGCCCAGGCCCTGTCGATCGCCAACAGCGCGCCGCAGATCATCCTTTCGCTGTTCAAGGGCCAGTAGGCCCGAAGCGGTCGCCGGTTACGGCGACCGCCATGCTCAAAGAAATAGGTCCTCAAGCTCTGGCGAGCTAAGCTCGCCTCGGGCTGATTGGGGATTCGGCAACGGGCATGATCGAGTTGCGCGATTTGCGGGACGAGGACGAAGCGATCCTCTTTCAGTGGCGCTCGGAGCCCGAGGTCGACCGCTGGATGTCCGACGCCGACCTGCCCAGCCGCGAAGCCCACGCCGCCTGGTTCCAGGCGCTGCGAACCGATCCCGACATGCGTGGCTGGATGATCACCCGCGGCGGAGCGCCGATGGGGCTCCTGACGCTCACCGGTCTCGCCAGTCATCACCGCCGCGCCAGTTGGAACTGGTTCCTGGGTTCGGCTGAAGCCCGTGGCAGGGGCGTGGGCCGCGCCGCCCAGGTGCTGGGTCTCGACCATGCGTTCGGCGAGCTTGGCCTGCACAAGGTGTTCGCCGAGGTCATGGCCGACAACGACGCCGCCCTCAAAGCCCAATCCGCCGCCGGGTTCCGCCGCGAAGGCTATCTGCGCGGCCATGTCCTGAAGGACGGCGAACCCCGCGACGTCGTGCTGCTGGGGATCCTGGCCTCGGAGTGGGCGCACCTGCGCGAAAGCGCTCGCCGGGCCCTCTCGGACGCCAATCTCATCGCCGCGTAAGGCCTGCCGCCCGGCGGTTTCGGGCCCGCGGCGGTCAACGTGCTTACCGGGCGTTAGGTCCAAGTCTTAACGAGTCGCCAACGATCATCTGGCAAAGGTACGAGCGGGGGATTTTGCCTCCCGACCGGATTCGCTCGTGATCAGTTTCGATACCAGCGCACTGCTCAGCTACTATCAGGCCCGCTCGGGCCTGACGGGCGCTGCCGCGTCTGGATCGACAGCGCCCACGGGCAAGTCGAAGGCCGTCGTGCCGACCGCGCCCTGGCTCAGCGGTTCGACGCCGCCGGTCAGCGAACTGGTTCGCTCGGCCCTGAACGGTCGCAAGCTCGTCGACGAAGGCGGCAACGCCTCGAGCCTCAAGGGCGTCAGCGCCGACTACAAGAAGCTCTTCGCGACCTATCAGGCGCTGAACACCTTGTCGGCCTTGGCCGCGCGCGCCGGCGACAAGGGTGTCACGGACGGCGAGGTCTCGCGTTTGCAGGCCACCCTGGCCAAGGGCCTCGGGGAAATCAGCAGCTACGTCCAGGACCTGTCGCTGGACCAGATGCGCCTGACGACCGGCTCGGTCACGACCGCCGCCAAGAGCAATGTGGGCGTGCCGAAATCGACCTACACCTACACGACCGATACGCTCTATAGCGGCCAGGTCGATGACGAGGTCCCGCGGTTCCAGGGCAATGTGTCCTTCGGCGTCGCGGTGAAGAGCTTCGGCGTCACCACGAACGTGACCATGGACCTGTCCGAGATGGGCGCGACGCCCCGGACCATGTCCAACGTCGTCAGCTACATGAATGGCAAGCTGAAGACGGCCGGGTTCAATACGAGTTTCTCGGTGCAGCGCACGACGGGCGAGGAGCGCACCGTCCAGGTCAACGGCAAGCCCGTGAAGCTGCCGGCCACCGGCGATGACTTCGCCCTGAAGGTGAAGGGCGACTCGGTCGAGCAACTGACCTTCAGCGCGCCGACCACGGCGCCGGCGGTCTATGTCACGACCAAGGCCGGCAATCCCGATCCGGACAAGGACGTCACCACCGAGGACGCCGTCTACGAAACCACCCTGACCAAGTACAGCGCCGCCGGGACCGGCGCTGGCGCCGGCGCGGGCGCTCCGGGCGGCAAGGTGTTCACCGAGACGCTGCAGGGCACGATTTCCACCGTCCGCAAGTCGGTGACCGGCGCGGACGGCTCGATCTATATGCTGGCCGACGTCGATACGGCGGTCGAGGGCAAGACCGATCTCAACGGCCAGACGATCAAGGGCGAAAGCGACGTCGCGCTGCTCAAGTACGACAGCGCCGGCCATCTGCTTTATGCGCGGACCCTGGGCGCGACCGACGAGGCCAGCGGCCTGTCCCTGGCCGTCGCCGACGACGGCAGCGTCGCCGTGGCGGGCTCGGTCAGCGGTCGCCTGCAAGGCGCCGTCAACGGCCCGATCAACAACGGCGACAGCTCGACCACGACCGACAGCTTCGTCACCCGCTACGACGGCAATGGCGACGAACAGTGGACGGTGCGCCGTGGCGGCCTCCAGGAGGACGAGGCCACGGCCCTGGCCTTCGGTTCGGACGGCGTCCTCTATGCCGGCGGCCGCAGCAAGTCGGACCTGCCGGGCGCGGTCGGCTCGGACCCGGCCGGCGGCTGGGACGCCTATCTGACCGCCTTCGCCACGGACGCCGCTGGGCAGCCCAAGGCGCTGTTCACCCAGAAGTTCGGCACGTCCGAGAACGACTCCGTCTCCGACATCGTCGTCAACGGCTCGCAGGTCATCGTCGGCTCCAAGGAGAACGGCGAGGCGATGCTGCGCAGCTTCGACGTCACGGCCAATGTCGTGACCGAGAACGTCACCCAGCTGAACAAGTACGGCGCCTACGAGTCGGTGCCCGTCACCTACACCAAGACGGCGACCGTCACCGCCGGCGCGACCCGCGACCTGGGCTCGCTGAAGGGCGGCGAGCTGGTGGGCCTGAAGATCGACGGCGGCCAGCTCTATGTCGGCGGCTATACGGCCAACAACCTGATGTCGATCAATGGCGCGACGACCGCGCCGTCGGGCGGCATGGACGCCTTCGTCGGCCGCATGTCGCTGGATATCGCCGACAACGGCGCCGACACCCTGACCTACTATGGCGGCACCGGCGACGACACGGTCACCGGTTTCGCGGTCTCGAACGGCACGGCCTGGTTCGCTGGCGCCGCCGGCGCCAACCTGGACGGTCAGGAGACGGTCGGAACCAAGGACGGCTACGTCGCCCAGGTCAATGTGGGCACCGGCGCCGTCGACTGGAGCCAGCGCCTGACCGGCAAGGACGGCAACGCCACCCCGACTTCGCTCGCGGTGTCGGCGTCGGGCGCTTCGGGTCTGGACGTCTTCGGCCTGCCCAGCGGCGAGATGGACTTCACCCAATCCGACCGCCTCGTCTCGGCGACAGCGGCCCGGGCGGGCGACACCTTCCAGATCCGCACGCGTGAGCGTGGAAATCTGACCACGATCAAGATCGACGCCAACGACACGCTCGAGACCCTGGCCGACAAGATCAAGAAGGCCTCGGGCTATCGCGCCAAGATCGAGGTCGTCAGCAACGGCAACAACCGGGTGCTGAAGATCAGCCCGGCCTCGAACACCTCGACGATCGAGATCGTGGCGGGCAAGGGCGGGACCGACGTGCTGAGCTCCCTGGGCCTGAACGGCGGCGTCGTGCGCGCCACCAAGACCGACGACGGCAAGACCGTCTCGGCCGACGGCAGCGGCCCGGTGTACGGCCTGTCGCTGCCGCCCGAGCTCGACATCACCAGCGATGCGGGGCGCAAGAACGCCGGCGTTGTGCTGCAGCGGGCCATGTCGGCGGTTCGTTCGGCCTATCGCGAGATCGCCGACACGGCCATGGGCATCAAAAGCGGCGGGGACACCGCCGGAAAGACCAACGGCACGGTGCCCGCCTACCTCAAGAACCAACTCTCGAATTACCAGGCGGCGCTGAACCGGCTGACCGGCGGCTAGAGCGCGATCGCCGAAAGCGGATGCCGGTTTCTGGCCTCGTCGTGCTTGAAAGCGTCATCGACGCGTCGTAGCCAGGGGCCATGGATTTTCTGAAAGATCGACGGATCGTTCTCGGCGGCGGCGCGGCGCTCGCGCTGCTGGCGGGCCTGGGCATCGCCGTGGCGCTCATGTCGGGTCACGACCAGAAGGCCGCTGATGCGCCACCGGCCTCGCGCGCCGGACTGATCGTCGAGACCGGCCGCGACGACGACACCAAGCTGGATCCGGCGCGGCCGCTGCGCTGCTTCGTGAGCGGGACGTTCGTCGGCGAGATCACCCTGGCCGAGTGCGCCAAGAAGAACGGTGTCGCCACCGGGGCCCTGGATGTCGGCGTCGACGAGACCGGCGCCCTGGCCGCCGCCGACCAGGCCGGCACCGTCCTGACGCCACTGCCGCCGCCTCCGACCGTCACCGCTCCGGTCGCGCCCGCGCCGTCGAACCCGACCACGCCCTCCACACCCGCCAGCGCCTCGGCCAATGCCCCGCTGGGCGCTTGCTGGCGCTATGCCGGGGCCGAGTGGCGACGCCTGCCGGGCGAGATCACGCTGAACGCCTGCGCCCAGCAGCTGTTCGGCGGTCGCTGCGAGCGGGCCGGCGGCGCCACCTACGGCCGCTGGGGCGAGGAAACCCTTCGCCTGGTGCCCGGTCGCGTCGAGATCTCATCGGACAACCGCAGCTTCCACACGGCCTTCGATCAGGGCGCGAACTGCTCTATCCCGAACGCGGGATAGGTTTTATAAGTGTAATCCATGAAGAAGACCGTCCTCGCCGTCGCCGCCGTCCTGGCCGTTTCCACCCTCGCGCTCGCCGGGTGCGAGAAGCAGATCAAGGCGCCGTTCGAGGCGGGGGTCTGCTTCCACGTGGTGACCAACAAGGACGGCACGCTGCGCTTCAACCCCGTGGCGCGTAACGTGCCGCAGATGGAAGAGTGCGCCGCGACGCTCGAAGGCATGCGCATCCGCTTCATCCGCATGGGCGCGCCCAGCCGCAGCATGGTCGGCGCCTACCAGGGATCCTTCATCTTCATCGAGAAGGAAGGCATCTATCTGGGCCAGACCTATGACGGCGCGCGCTTCATGTCGCTGGTCCGCACCGGCGACGGTCGTCTGGCCGTTCCGGGCGCCATCCGCCAGGTTCCCGCCCAGTAGAGCTTGGCGCGCGAGGGCAGGGTGGATGTTCCGTCCACAGCCCTCTTGCTCGTCCACAAGAACATATTGAGAACAAAACTTGCGCCCGCTTGGCGTCTTCGTTAACGTCTCGCTCCAGATTCCGGCGCGAGGGTCGCCGGGCGAGAGCAAGGTCGAACGATGGCGGGAAGCGTCAACAAGGTCATTCTGGTGGGTAATCTCGGGGCGGATCCCGAGATTCGCAGCCTGGGTTCGGGCGACCGCGTCGCCAATCTCCGCATCGCGACTTCCGAATCCTGGCGCGACCGCACCAGCGGCGAGCGCAAGGAGAAGACCGAGTGGCACCGCGTGGTCATCTTCAACGACAACCTGGTGAAGGTGGCCGAGCAGTACCTCAAGAAGGGCTCCACGGTTTACATCGAGGGCGCGATCCAGACCCGCAAGTGGACCGACAATACGGGCGTCGAGAAGTACTCGACCGAGATCGTGCTGCAGAAGTTCCGCGGTGAGCTGACCATGCTGGGCGGTCGCGGCGACAGCAGCGGCGCGTCGGCGGGTGGCGGCGACGAGTACGGCGGCGGCTATTCGGGCGGCGGCGGCTCCAGCTTCGGCGGCGGCGCTCCGCGCAGCCAGCCCAGCGGTCCGCGCGAGAGCTTCTCGGCCGACCTGGACGACGAAATCCCGTTCTAGGGACAGTGGAAGGCCGTATCGCGGCCGATTAGAGCCAAAGACGGCGCCTCCACGGGGGCGAGCGGCGGGCGATCCGGTCGGGTCGTCCGCCGCTTTCGTTTTACAGGTGGCGCTCAGACGAGCAGGTCGCCGGGCCGGTCCCACCGGTATCGCACCACATCCACCGCGCGGCCGCCCGGGACTGTCTCGCGATACCGCGCCCTCTCCACCCCGCCCTTACGCTCGTAGAACCCGAGCGCGGCGGCGTTGGGCGCATACGCCTCCAAATGCAGCGGCGCGCCCTCGTGCTCCTCGACCAGCCACCGGGCGACGCCGGCCAGCAGGGCCGAGCCCAGGCCGCCGCCCTTGCGACCGGGCGCGACGTGCAGGTTGTCGAGCATGGCCCCGACCTCGGGCTTCAGCCGGAACGAGGCATAGGCCAGGCCGATCGGCGCTCGGCCCTCCATCGCGGCCAGGATCAGGTCGGTCGCCGGGTCGAAGGCCCGGAACCGCCGGCGCCAGGTCGCGCGCGAGACCGCGAACAATTCCGTGTCGAGATAGGCGTCGCCGTAGAGGCCGCGATAGGCGACCTGGCGGCTGCATGTGTGCAGGTCGGCGAGGGCGTCGGCGTCGTCCAAAGACGTTCCGAGTCGCGCGAGGAGCGGCTCCATACTCGCTAGAGGAGGCGTTTCGCAGCGCGAAGACAAGCCGCCCCAATCATCCGATCGCGGCCCAAGTCGAGGATTCGCGCCCGTTCCGCCGGAACCTCGCCAACGGCCCAAGGCGGACAACGTTGTCATTGGAATTATTTGCCGAATTCTTTTGTTATCGCCGGGAACGCGAACCGCCAGTGGACGCGTTCTTGGCCAAAGTGCTAGTGAAACGCCCGGATATTGCACTGCGGGATCACGACAAGCAGCGCTGTTCCAGGGCGAGACGACCCCCATCAGAGGGGCGCGGCCTTTTCACTTATCGCAGGGTGAATTCATATGCCGGTTGAGACGCTGACCAAGGCCCGCTGGGTTTACGGTTTCGGGGGAGGCGGCGCTGACGGCGACGCTTCGATGAAGAACCTTCTCGGAGGGAAGGGCGCCAATCTCGCGGAGATGTCGTCCCTGGGCCTGCCGGTGCCGCCAGGCTTTACGATCACCACCGAGGCCTGCGTCCACTACTACGCCAACGGCAAGCAATACCCGGCCGAGCTGGCCGATGAGGTCAAGACCGGCCTCGCCAAGATCGAAGAGATCGCCGGCAAGACCTTCGGCGACGTCGCCAACCCGTTGCTGGTTTCGGTGCGCTCGGGCGCCCGGGCCTCGATGCCGGGCATGATGGACACGGTGCTGAACCTGGGTCTCAACGACGAGACCGTCGAAGGCCTGGCCAAGCTGTCGGGCGATCGCCGCTTCGCCTATGACAGCTACCGCCGCTTCATCCAGATGTACTCGAACGTCGTGCTCAATCTCGAGCACCACATGTTCGAGGAGATCCTGGACGACCATAAGGATCGCCTGGACGTCCACGTCGACACCGGCCTCACCGCCGACGACTGGGCCGCGGTCATCAAGGACTACAAGGCCGCCGTCCGCGACCACCTGGGCAAGCCGTTCCCGCAGGACGCCCAGGAACAGCTGTGGGGCGCCGTCGGCGCCGTGTTCGCCAGCTGGATGAACGACCGCGCCAAGTTCTATCGCCGGATGCACGACATCCCCGAGAGCTGGGGCACGGCCGTGAACATCCAGTCGATGGTGTTCGGCAATATGGGCGAGACCTCGGCGACGGGCGTGGCCTTCACTCGCAACCCCTCGAACGGCGACAACCGCCTGTACGGCGAGTTCCTGATCAACGCCCAGGGCGAGGACGTGGTGGCGGGCATCCGCACGCCGCAGTCCCTGACCAAGGCCGCCCGCGAGGAAATGGGCGATGTCGCTCCCTCGATGGAAGAGGCGATGCCGGAGGTGTTCGCCCAGTTCAAGTCGGTGGTGGAGACGCTGGAGCGTCACTACCGCGACATGCAGGACATCGAGTTCACGGTCGAGCGCGGCACGCTCTACATGCTGCAGACCCGCAACGGTAAGCGCACCGCCAAGGCCGCGCTGAAGATCGCGGTCGACATGGCCGCCGAGGGCGTGATCGGCAAGGAAGAGGCCGTCGGCCGCGTCGAGCCGGCCTCGCTGGACCAGCTGCTGCACCCGACCATCGATCCCAGCGCTCACCGCGACGTGATCGCCAAGGGCCTGCCGGCCTCGCCCGGCGCGGCGACCGGCAAGATCGTCTTCGACAGCGACGCCGCCGAGAAGGCCGCCGCCAACGGCGAGTCCGTGATCCTGGTGCGGGAAGAGACCTCGCCGGAAGACATCCACGGCATGCACGCCGCCCGCGGCATCATCACCGCCCGGGGCGGCATGACCAGCCACGCCGCCGTCGTGGCGCGCGGCATGGGCCGTCCGTGCGTCTCGGGCGCCGGCGACGTGTCGATCTTCCCCAAGGAAGGCCTGTTCCGCGTCCGTGGCCGTGAGTTCAAGCTGGGCGAGACGATCACCATCGATGGGTCGACCGGCGACATCCTGGCCGGCTCGCCGAAGATGATCGAGCCCGAGCTGACCGGCGACTTCGCCACCCTGATGGGCTGGGCCGACCAGGTCCGCCGCCTGAAGGTGCGCGCCAACGCCGAGACGCCGCTGGACGCCAAGACCGCCCGCCAGTTCGGCGCGGAAGGCATCGGTCTGTGCCGCACCGAGCACATGTTCTTCGACGACACCCGGATCGCCGCCGTGCGCGAGATGATCCTGGCCGACGACGAGAAGGGCCGCCGCGCGGCCCTGGCCAAGATCGCCCCGTTCCAGAAGGCCGACTTCGTCGAGCTCTTCACGATCATGGAGGGGCTGCCGGTCACGATCCGCCTGCTGGATCCGCCGTTGCACGAGTTCCTGCCGCACACCGAGGAAGACGTGAAGGCCGTGGCCGAGGCCACCGGTCTCGACGCCGCCAAGCTGCTGCGCCGCGCCAAGGAGCTGCACGAGACCAACCCGATGCTGGGCCACCGCGGCTGCCGCCTGGGCGTGTCGTATCCAGAGATCTACGAGATGCAGGTCCGCGCCATCATCGAGGCCGCCTGCGAGATCGCCAAGTCGGGCAAGGCCGCGCCGGTCCCGGAAATCATGCACCCGCTCGTCGCCAAGGGCGAGGAGATGAAGTACCTGCGCGACCTGACCGACCGCACCGCCAAGGCGGTGCTGGAAGAGCTGGGCGTCGAGCTCACCTACACCGTCGGCACGATGATCGAGCTGCCCCGCGCGGCCCTGCGCGCCGCTGACCTGGCGGCCAACGCCGAGTTCTTCAGCTTCGGCACCAACGACCTGACCCAGACGACGTTCGGCATCAGCCGCGACGACGCCGGCAAGTTCCTGAACGCCTATATCGACAAGGGCATCTTCGATAAGGACCCCTTCGTCAGCCTCGACCAGGAGGGCGTCGGCGACCTGATCCGCATCGCCGCCGAACGCGGCCGCGCGGCCCGCCCGGACGTCAAGCTGGGCATCTGCGGCGAGCATGGCGGCGATCCCGCCTCGATCGCCTTCTGCGAGAAGGTCGGTCTCGACTACGTGTCGTGCTCGCCCTACCGGGTGCCGATCGCCCGGCTGGCGGCCGCGCAGGCGGCGCTGGCCAACAAGGGTTAAACCGGATCAGGGGCCTCGGACTGGACAGTTCGGGGCCCTTTCCCTATCGGGGGGCGGTACCTCGGGGGAGCTCATGGCCTATCTGCGCTGGCGCCGGTTCACGGAACTGGTCTCGCTCGACCGCCCCTGGCTGGGCGAGCTGTTCATGCGCAAGCGGAACAAGCCGATCGTCGCCGCGCCGGTCGAGAAGTGGGACGCCGAGTACCAGGACGGCGTCTATGACCGCCTGAACCGCTCCGAGCAGCGCCATCACCATCGCCTGCTGGCCGCCATGATCGCCGACCGCTGGCCCAATCCGCGCGTGCTGGAGATCGGCGCGGGCGAGGGGGTGTTCTACGAGGCCCTGCGCGCCCACCGGCCCACCCGCTATGTCGGTGTCGATTTCTCCAAGCCCGCTGTCGATCGCGGCGAGATCCGCCTGGCGCCGGAGATCGCCATCGGCGTGGTCAAGATGCTGCTGGGCGACGGCCGCACGTTCGAGACCGACGAGACCTTCGACATCGTGGTGTTCTCCGAATGCATCGAGCATCTGGGCGAGGTCGAGGACCTGGTGGCGCACTACGCCCCGAACCTGAAGCCCGGCGGCGCCGTGGGCCTGACCATGTGGCTGGCGCTGAAGCCGCTGCGCCTATGGCATCGCCTGAAGGGCTTGGGCGAGGTCCTGGACGAGGCCGTGATCAACACGCCCTGGGGCGGCGGCTGGCTGGTCGCCGTGGTGCGGACGAAGACGAGCTGATCGGTTGGATTATCCAATTCTATATTTTGGCTAGACCAATTTTCGCCGCACGCTATATCCGGAAGAGAGACTTCTGGGAGGAAGCACAATGCTGGCGATCCTGGCCTTCAGCGCGGGCCTCGCGGCCGCGCCCGATCCGCAATCCTTGACCCTTCCCGTCGCCATGGACCTGGCCCGGGCCGCGATCGACGCCTGCGCCGCCAAGGGCGCGCACGTCTCGGCCGCCGTCGTCGACGCCAAGGGCAATCCGTTGGTGATCCTGCGCAGCGAGCTCAGCCCCAAGCCGCCGATCGCCGCGCCCCGCAAGGCCAACGCCGCCGTGGTCTTCGATCAGCCCGGCAGCGTCATGGAGCCGCGCGAGAAGACGGACCCCGAATTCGCCGCCAAGATCGCCGCCGATCCCGACCACCTGAACGCCCACGCCGGCTCGCTTCCCCTGCATGTGGGAACCGTCGTCGTCGGCGGCCTCGCGATCGCCGACACCAGCCATGAGGGCGCCGACCAGTGCGCCCGCGCGGCCCTGGCCAAGTTCCCGCGGTTCCATTGAGCCCCGTTTCCCTGAACAGAGCGTCCCCAATGATGAAGCGTCTCTCCCTCGCCGCCGTCCTGACCCTGTCGCTGGTCCCTCTTGCGTCGATGGGGGCCCAGGCCCAGGAGCACGCTCCCGCCAAGCCGCTGGAGAAGCCCGACGCCGAGGACCAGAAGCCGCGCGCAACCGTCGTGTTGGCCCCGTACCGCTTCAACGACATCCTCTGGGAGAACGACCGCACCGCCCACCGGATCTACAGCCGCGACCTGGAGAAGGCCGAGCCGCCGTCGACCTCGGGCATGGACGCCTGGGGCAAGAGCGAGCGCTGGCCCTATATGGACCGCCAGCTGAAGACCGGCGACCAGCACACCAATCACGGCGAGGGGCTCGACTTCTACGACGTCGGCACCGGCCGCGGCGCGGGCGGCCTGGGCGTGTGGGCTGACAACAAGCTATGGACCTCGCGCAACTGGTCCAGCTGGAAGGTGATCAAGAACGGGCCGGACGTGGCCTCGTTCAGCGTCGACTACGCGCCCTGGCCGGTCGATGTGGATCGCAAGGTCTGGGAGACGCGGACCTTCACCCTGCCGCTGGGCACGAACTTCACGCGGATGGTCTCGACGATCAGCTCCGACAAGCCGGGCCCGTTGGTGGTTGGCATCGGCATTTCCAAGCGCAAGCGGGCCAGCGGGACGGGCGTGTTCAAGAAGGACCTGGCCCCGGGCCGCGTGACCTTCTGGGAGCCCGCCGATCCGGAAAAGGGCTCGATGGCGATCGCGCTGATGGTCGACCCCAAGTCGGTCGTCGAGGTGCGCCAGGACTTCGACAACTACCTCGTCCTGATCAAGGTCGAGGCCGGCAAGCCGTTCGTCTACTACATGGGCGCGGCCTGGGATAAGGGCCTCGACTTCCATACGCCGGCCGAGTGGGACGCGTATGTGACGGGCGCGAAGGCCGATTTCGATCCGACGCACTGAGCAAACAAAAACCGCCCCGAGGCCTGGGAGGGGAAGGCCTCGGAGCGGTTCGTGTCCGTCCGCCTTGGGGGAGGGCGCGGACGGCTGGCGCGAGAATTTCAGGTTCCCGCGCCCATTCTTGGAGGAACCGGCGACGCCTAGGCCGCGTCGACCAGCACCAGTTCGGCGTCTTCCAGGGCGGTGATCGTAACGATCGCCTCATCCTTGATGGCCGCGCCGTCGCGGGTGTTCAGCTTGACGCCGTTTACCTCGACTGAACCGGCGGCGGGAACCAGATAGCCGCTGCGATCCTTGCCCAGGGCGTAGGTCGTGGTCTCGCCGGCCTTCAGCGTCGCGCCCAGGACACGGGCGTCGGTGCGGATCGGCAGGGCGTCGGTGTCATCCGAAAAGCCCGAGGCCAGGGTCACGAACTTGCCCGAGCGGTCGCCCTTGGGGAACGGCTTGGCGCCCCACGATGGCGCGCCGCCGAACGACTTGGGCTCGATCCAGATCTGGAAGATCCGGGTCGTCTCGGCCTCGAGATTGTACTCGGCGTGCCGGATGCCCGAGCCCGCGCTCATCACCTGGACGTCGCCGGCCTCGGTGCGGCCCTTGTTGCCCAGGTTGTCCTGGTGGGTGATCGCGCCGTCGCGGACATAGGTGATGATCTCCATGTCGCTGTGCGGATGCGGCGGGAAGCCGGTGTTGGGAGCGATCTCGTCGTCGTTCCAGACCCGCAGCGCGCCCCAGTTCATGTTGCTGGGGTCGTAGTAGCTGGCGAACGAGAAGTGGTGCTTGGCCTTCAGCCAACCGTGGTCGGCGCCGCCAAGGCTATCGAACGGTCTGCGGTCGATCATGGCTCTAACCTTTCAAATTCCTCTGGAGCGCCGCGTCGGCGCGTCCCGTTGAGGAGAAGATAGCGGCTTTTGCAGGATCAGAAATAGAAACTGTTGAAACTCATTGTTTCCAAAACTACGCTCTGGCCATGTCCAAATTGCCCGACCTCGAAGGCCTCGCCGTATTCGCCAAGGTGGTGGAGCTGCGTTCGTTCGCCGCCGCCGCCGGGGATCTGGCCATGTCCAAGGCCACCGTCTCCAAGGCGGTCACTCGGCTGGAGGAGCGCCTGGGCGCGCGGCTGTTCAACCGCACCTCGCGACGCCTGGCCCTGACCGACGCCGGCCAATCCCTGGTCGAGCGGGCCAGTCGCGTGCTGGCCGAGGCGCAGGCGGCCGAGGAAGAGGCGTCCAGCCAGTCCTCGGCCCCGCGCGGCGTGGTGCGGATGGCCGTGCCGATGTCGCTGGGCATCACCAGTCTGGGACCGGTGCTGCCGGGCTTCTTCGAGGCCTATCCCGAGGTGTCGATCGACCTGCACCTGTCGGACGCCACCATCGATCTTGTCGGCATGGGTTTCGATCTGGCCCTGCGCGTGGCGGCCCTGCCGGACAGCTCGCTGGTGGCGCGTCGCCTACGGGCGGTGAAGCGGCATGTCGTGGCCGCGCCCGACTATTGGGACCGGCAGGGGCGGCCGAACCATCCGGCCAGCCTGGCCGAGCATCGCGGCCTGACCTATGGCCACCAGGCGGCGCCGGAGACCTGGCGGTTCCAGAAGGGTGGTGAGGAAGCGTCCGTGCGCCCCCGCTCGGTGATCCGCGCCAACAATGGCGACGTCCTCGTGCCGTCCCTGATCGCGGGTGTTGGCGTGGCTGTGCTGCCGGACTTCATCGTCGGCGCGGCCCTGGCCGATGGCCGGCTGGAAGAGGTGCTGATCGACTGGACCGCCGCCCCGATCGCCCTGCACCTGGTCATGCCGCCCGGCGGGCCGAGGCCTGCACGGGTCGAGGCGCTGGCGAACTATTTGGCCAAGGCCTTGGGGCGCTAGAGGCTTTCGACCTGGGCCGGGGTGAAGGCGCCGACCTGCATGGGGGTCATGGCGGCGATGTTGGTCGTCGACAGCCAGTCCAGTTGGCCGACGGTCAGGCCGGGGATCTGGGCCGGCAGGATGTAGCCGATCTGGGTCGTGGTCAGGCCGGCGATCACCGAGGTCGAGAGTGAACCGACCTGGGTCGCGGTCAGGCCCTGCACCTGCGTGGCGCTGAGCTGGCCGAAGGCGGTCTGGGACAGGCTACGCACCTGATAGGCCGACAGGCCCTTCAGCGCGCTGGGGGTCAGGGAGGCGACCTGGGTGGCCGAGAGCGCCGCCAGGTCCGTCACCGAAATCGCGCCGAGCTGGGCCGCTGTCAGGGCGGCGACCTGGGTGGTGGCGAACTCGCCGATGTCGCTGGTGGTGAGGCCGGCCAGCTGGGTCGCGGCCAGGCCGGCGAACTGGGTGTTCGACAGCGCCTGGAACGTCGCCGCGTCGAGGCCGCTGAGGTTTTCCGCCGACAGGCCGCCCATCTGGGTGGCGGTCAGGCTCTGGAATTGGGTGGTCGACAGCTCGGCGAAGTCGGTCGTCGACAGCCCGCCGATCTGCGTCGCCGTCAGGCTGGCGAACTGGGTCGTGGTCAGGCCCGCGACCTGGGTCTGGCTGAGGGCGCTGATATTGGTCGACGACAGCGCCGCCATCTGGGTGGGCGTCAGGCCGGCGACCTGGGTCGTGGTCAGTTCGGCGAAGTCGGTGGCGCTGAGCGAGCGGATCTGGGTGGTGGTCAGCCCGGCGACCTGGGTCGAGGTCAGGGCGCTGACCTGGGTCGCCGACAAACCGCCGAAACCGTCGCCGCTGAGGCCGCCCAGCTGGGTGGCGGTGAGCGCCGCGACCTGAGTGTTCGACAGCGTGGTCGCCTGGGTGCTGGAGAGCCCGCGCAACTGGGCGGCCGACAGCAGGGCTAGGTCGGCGTCCAGGTCGGCCAGCTGGGTGGTGGACAGCGCGCCGACCTGACTCGCCGTGAGACCCTTCAACTGGGTGGTGGACAGGGCGGCGAACTGGGTCTGATCCAGGGCCGGAACCAGGGTGACGGGCAGGGCGGCGACCTGCTCGGCCGAGAAGGCGCCGATCTGGTCGGGCCAGAATTCGCCGAGGTCCGTCACGCTCAGCGCGCCGATCTGGGTGCTGGTCAGGTTCTTCAGCTGGGTCGTGTCCAGCGACGTGATCTGGGTGGCGTCGAGCGCGCTGAAGTGCGTGGCGTCGAAGGCGCCGACCTGGGCGGCGCTCAGCACGTCCAGGCGACTGGTGTCCAGTTTGGCCAGCTGGGTCGAGGTCAGGGCGTTCAGCTGATTGCCGCTGAAGGCCGCCAGCTGCTCGGCGTCGAAGATCAGGTTCGGGGCGAAGGCCGGGATCTGGGTCGCCGTCAGGCCCTTCACCGCGGTGTTGGACAGGGCCGAAACCTGGCTGGCGGAGAGCGTGCCCAGCGCGGTGTTCGACAGGGCGCCGACCTGGGTGCTGGCCAGGGTCTCAAGCTTGGTGGTCGAGAGATTCTGGATGGTCGTCGCCGACAGGGCGGCGATCTGAGCGGCGGAGAGATACGAAATCGGCACTGGACTCGTTGCCCCACAAGGTCACGACGACGAATCGTTCGCGTTAACCATAGGGGAAAGCCTAAAGGCGAGCCATGCGACCTAAAGGTCTAGTCCGCGCGCATGGTCCACAGATCCAAGTCCGCCTCGCGGCCGATCAACGCCAGGCCCGAGGCGATGGATTCGAACTCGCCGCCGCTCTCGATCTTCTCGGCCCCGAAGCGGCGCAGGAAGATGTCGCGCACGGCCGGGACGAATGAGCTGCCGCCGGTGAGGAAGACGCGATCGACGCCGGCTTCCGTCAGGTTGGCGCGCTCCAGGGCTTCGCCGACGGCGGTTTCGATGGCGGTGAGCT
The DNA here is from genome assembly GCF_058808375.1 of Caulobacter sp. GW821-FHT11E10. NCBI lineage: Bacteria > Pseudomonadati > Pseudomonadota > Alphaproteobacteria > Caulobacterales > Caulobacteraceae > Caulobacter > Caulobacter sp. GW821-FHT11E10. The sequence continues at coordinate 7,941 of NZ_JBXARP010000004.1, read as the reverse complement.
CCGGCTTGATCCAGCCTTCGAACTCACTGCGCGCCACCGGCTTTTCGATATGCACCGAGCCGGCCTCGAAGCGGAACGTCGCCTCCGTCTGGCTCGACAGGGCCTCCTTCAGCGCCGAAACCGACTTGTAGAGGGCGTAGCCGTGGTTGCCGTCCAGCACCTCGATCAGGGCCGCGATCTTCTCGGGTTCGATGGCCGTGCGCTCCAGGGCGCGGATGTCGCGCATGTCCTTGGAGGCGCGCAGCAGGGCTAGCTGGTCCCAGCGCGCGAAGGCGGCGTAATAGCGCTGCGGGATCGGCAGGTTGTTGGAGAAGGCGCGGTAGTCCGAGCCCTTGCCTAACTCCGGCGACACCAGCTGGTCGATGATCCGGTAGTCGAAGGCGTCGCCGGCCACGCCCACGCCCGAGCGCGACAGCGGCGTCGAGCGCAGCGTGCCGTCGGCGTCGCGCTGGAACCGCACGAGCGAGAAGTCGCTGGTGCCGCCGCCGAAATCGGCGACCAGCACGGTGGCGTCCTGCTTCAGCTGACGGGCGAAGAAGAAAGCCGCGCCCACGGGTTCGTAGGCGTAGCGGATGTCGGTAAAGCCCAGGCGCTTGAACGCCTCCTCGTAGCGGGTCAGGGCCAGGGTCTCGTTCGGGGAGCTGCCGGCGAAGGTCACCGGGCGACCGACGACGATACGCGGGGGCAGGGCGCCGAGCTGGGCGCCGGCGTGGTCGCGCAGCCGCAGCAGGAACGCCGCCAGCAGGTCCTCGAACAGATAGCGCTTGTTGAGGATGCGGGTCTCGGTGAACGCCGCCGAGGCCGCGAAGGTCTTGAACGACTGGATGAACCGCGTCTCCAGCGGATCCTCGAGATAGGACTCGATCGCCCAGGGCCCCGCCTCGATCACCCGTTCGTTCACCGCGCCGTTCTGGCCCTGCACGCTGTGGAAGCTGAGCGCCGAGCGGAAGGCGAACAGCTCGCGGTTATCCAGGGTGAAGCGGACCAGATGCGCCTGATCATCGCCGTGCGTCAGCGAGACGACGGTGTTGGTGGTGCCGAAGTCGACGCCAATCGTCGGCGCGCCAGTTTTCGGCACGGAAGTAGCGGCCGTCATGGGATCGCTCGATAGGTTCTGGGCGGAGGGGGCGTGCGTCGTAACGCCTCCACGAAGAACGTCAAGCGTTCTGACCAATTTAAGTGCTCATTTACGGTCGGCGCCGGAATCCTACCCGCCAATTGGCCCGGGTTGGTGCGATTCTACTGACACCGGTGTCGCTCGCGTTGAGTAGTGACGCGCTGAGTACTCTGGGGGGAAGGCTGTGAAGCTCGACGATCTCAAGATCTCTTCGAAGGTGCTGCTGCCCGCCGCCGTGCTGGCCGCCGCCACCGTGGCGTGCGCCGGTCTGGGCGTCTGGCAGCAGAAGCGCGCGGACGCCGCGACCGAACAGCTGGTGGCCCACCGATCCCCGGCCGAGGTCCAGTCCGCCCGTTTCCTTCGCCGTATCAGCATGATGGGCTACGCGGCTCACCGCACGGTGACCTATGACGGCGCATCCGAGGAGGCGGCCGCCGCCTCCAAGGAACTCGACAAGGTCTATGGCGAGGGCAAGGAGAGCCTGGACAAGATCACCGCCGCCGACCCCAAGACCGCCGACTACACGGCCGAGATGAAGACCAAGCTGGACGCGGCCTATGGCCAGGCCCGGTCGGCCGCTGACTCGGCGCTGAAGAACGACGATGTCGGCGCCATGAGCGCCCTGGCGGGTGTCGATCCGGCCATCGCCGCCATGGCCAAGGAGGGCAAGGCCTGGGGCGACGTCTATAACAAGCAGACCGCGACCATGGTCGCCAGCGCCAGCAAGTCGGCGGCCTCGGGCTCGTGGCTGACCCTGCTGTTCGGCCTGGGCGCCGCCGCCTGCGGCATGGGCTTTTCGCTCTATATCGGCTCGTACAAGATCTCGCGTCCCGTACGCGCCCTGTCGCGGAGCATGACCAGCCTGGCCGACGGTCAGCTGGACGTCGACGTGGTCGGCGCCGGCCGCAAGGACGAAGTCGGGCTGATGGCGCGCTCGGTCCAGGTGTTCAAGGACAACGCCGTGGCCCTGCGGGGCGCCGAGGCCGAGCAGGCCCGCGCCAGCGCCGCCAGCGAGAGCGAGAGGGCCCGCAACGAGGCGGTCTCCTCCGCCGCCGCCCAGGCCCAGGCCTTCGTCATGGAGCGACTGGCCAATGCCTTGTCGCGCCTGTCGAACGGTGACCTGACCGTGCGGATCAGCGACACCTTCCCCAAGGGCTACGAGGCCATCCGCGACGACTTCAACGGCGCCATCGCTCAGCTGGACGACGCCATGGGCGGCATCGTCGCTGTGGTCGGGACCGTGGGCTCCAGCGCCGACGAGATCGCCGCCGCCGCCGACAACACCGCCCGCCGCAGCGAGCAGCAGGCCGCCAGCCTGGAGGAGACCGCCGCGGCTCTCGATGAGATCACCGCCACCGTCCGCCGCGCCTCGCAAGGGGCCGGCGAGGCCAGCCGCGTCGTCACCTCCACCCGCTCGGACGCCGAGCGCTCGGGCAACGTCGTGCGCGGCGCCGTGGCGGCCATGAACGGCATCGAGAAGTCCTCGATTCAGATCGGCAATATCGTCGGCGTGATCGACGAGATCGCCTTCCAGACCAACCTTCTGGCTCTGAACGCCGGGGTCGAAGCGGCCCGCGCCGGCGAGAGCGGCCGGGGCTTCGCCGTCGTCGCCCAGGAAGTTCGCGCCCTGGCTCAGCGCTCGGCCGAGGCGGCCAAGGAGATCAAGAGCCTGATCAGCGCCTCGACGGCACAGGTCGACGAGGGCGTGCGCCTGGTCGGCCAGACCGGCGAGGCCCTGGACGGCATCGTGCTGAAGGTCGGCGAGATCGACGCCCTGGTGTCGGAGCTGGCGGCTTCCGCCAAGGAGCAGGCGACGGGCCTCAACGAGGTCAACGCCGCGGTCAACCAGATGGACCAGGGCGTGCAGCAGAACGCCGCCATGGTCGAACAGGCCACGGCCGTCAGCCACGGCCTGAAGAACGACATCGGGGGTCTGGTCCGCATGATCGGCCGCTTCGAGGTCAGCCAGACGGCCCCGGCCCCGCAGGCGCGCGCCGCCTCGCGACCCGGCTATCGCATGGCCGGTTGATTGACACGCCGCCTCAGCTCCGGTCGAAGGGGCCGGAATTGAGGTGAGCGATCTTGGAAACTTTCGACGTCCTGGTGATCGGCGCGGGCGCGGCCGGCATGATGTGCGCCATCGAGGCCGGCAAGCGCGGGCGCTCGGTGCTGATCATCGACCACGCCAAGGCGCCTGGCGAGAAGATCCGCATCAGCGGCGGCGGGCGGTGCAACTTCACCAACACCGGCGCGTCGATCCATAACTTCCTGTCGGCCAACCCGAAGTTCGCTCTGTCGGCCCTGCGTCGCTATCGGCCCAAGGACTTCATCACCCTGGTCGAGCGGTACGGCATCGCCTACCACGAAAAGACCCTGGGCCAGCTGTTCTGCGACGGCTCGGCCAAGCAGATCATCGACATGCTGCTGACCGAGATGAAGGCCGCCGGCGTCAAGCTGCGCCTGGAAACCAGCTTCCAGGACGTGGCCAAGACCGAGTCCGGCTTCGAGGTTACCCTCTCTTCCGGCAAGATCGCCTGCGCCTCCCTGGTCGTCGCCTGCGGCGGCAAGTCGATCCCGAAGATGGGCGCGACGGGGCTGGGCTACGAGATTGCCAAGGAATTCGGGATCGGCGTCATCGAGACCCGGCCGGCGCTGGTGCCCCTGACCTTCGAGGCGGGCATGCTGGCGCGCCTGACGCCGCTGTCGGGCGTAGCGCTGGACGCCGTGGTCGCTCACGGCAAGACCAAGTTCCGCGAAGGCATGCTGTTCACCCATCGCGGGCTGTCGGGGCCCTCGATCCTGCAGATCTCATCCTACTGGCGGGAAGGCGACGAGATTCGGGTCGACATGGCCCCCGGCGTCGACGCCCTGGCGACGCTGAAGGCGGCCCGCACGGCCTCGCCGCGCCAGGCGGTCGCGACCGTGCTCTCGACCCTGCTGCCCAAGCGCGTGGCTCAGCTGATCGCCGATGACGAGGAGGGGGCGAAAGGCAATATCGCCGACTGTTCGGACAAGGTGCTGGGCCGGCTGGCCGCGGCGGTCAACGCCTGGACCTTCAAGCCCGTGGGCTCGGAAGGCTACCGCACGGCCGAAGTGACCTTGGGTGGGATCGACACCGACGCGCTCGACTCGCGCACCCTGGAGACCAAGGCCGTGCCGGGTCTCTATTTCATCGGCGAGGTCGTGGACGTCACCGGCTGGCTGGGCGGCTATAACTTCCAGTGGGCCTGGGCGTCGGGCTGGAGCGCGGGGCAGGCGGCATAAGAATAGAATCTGCTCCCCCGCTGGGGGAGCTGTCGGCAGAGCCGACTGAGGGGGCATCGCCGGTCTATGCCGAGCGGGGGGGGGGGGGG
>NZ_JBXARP010000004.1:0-3461 GCF_058808375.1 Caulobacter sp. GW821-FHT11E10 | reverse complement strand
CCCCCCCCCCCCCCCCCCCCCCCCCCCCCCCCTCGCCGGTCTATGCCGAGCTGCCCCCTCCGGCCCTCTGGGCCACCTCCCCCAGAGGGGGAGGAGAACCGGATATCTACTTCTTCTTGAACGGCTTGCCGGCCGGCTTGCCGTCGAAGCTCTTGGCCTTGAAGGGCTTGGGGCCCTTGAACGGCTTGCCGGCGCCGGCGTCGTCGCGCTTACCGGCATAGGGCTTGGGCGTATACGGCTTCGGGCCGGCGGCGTTGTCGCCGAAGCCCTTGGGCGCGCGCGGCTTGAACTCGCGCGGCGGACCGTCACGGCCTTCGGCGCGCGGCTTGTAGGCGCGCTTGGGGCTGTCGGAATCCTGCGGCGAGTACGGACGCGGCGCATCGTTGTCGCGCGGCGCGCGCGGCTTGAAGTCTCGCGGCGCGTCGTCGCCACGCGGAGCGCGGGGCTTGAACTCACGGGGCTTGTAGTCGCCCTTCGGCTCTTCGCCACGGCCATAGGGCTTGGCGTTGCTGACGCCGTCGTCGCCATAGGTCGACGGGCGCGGCGTGTGATCGCGCGAGCCCGGGGCGTTGGCGCGCGGCGAACGCGGAGCGTCGTCGCGGGGCGGACGGGGCTTGTACTCGCGCGGCGCGGCGTCGTCGCGCGGCGGACGCGGCGCATATTCGCGACGCGGACCGGCTTCGCGCGCGGCCGGAGCCGCCGTCGGGGTGATCGTGACGTCTTCACGCACGGTCTGCTGGACCGCGGCGCCGAACTTCACGGCGGCTTCGGCCGAGATCTCGAACTTGGTGTCGTAGTCGAAGATCCGGATCGACCCGATGTCCTTCTTGGTGATGTGGCCCAGACGGCAGATCAGCGGGATCAGCCACTTGGGGTCGGCGTTGTTGCGACGGCCGGTGTTGAGGCGGAACCATTCCGAGCCGTCCATGCTGACGCGCTCGGGGCGGTCGCCGAAGTCGCGTTCGCCGCCGAACTCGCGGGGCTCGCGCGGCTCGCGGCTGCGCGGGCCCGGATCGGCGCCGTGGCGCGGGTCGTCATAGATCTCTTCCGGGGCCGGCAGCTTGGCGCGGCGGGTGCGGATCAGGGCGGCGGCGATTTCCAGCGGCGTGCGCTTGGCCAGCATGGCCTCGGCCAGGGCGGTGTCTTCCTCGACCGACGGCTCGTCGAAGATCGGGTCGTCGAGCAGGCGCTCGGTGTCCTTGACGCGGATCTCGTCGGCGGTCGGGGCGCCGCCCCATTGGCCTTCGACGCCGGCGGCCATCAGCAGCTGCTCGGCCTTGCGGCGACGGGTGTAGGGGACGACGAGGGCCGAGACGCCCTTCTTGCCGGCCCGGCCGGTGCGGCCCGAACGGTGAAGCAGGGTGGCCTTGTTGACCGGCAGTTCGGCGTGGATGACCAGGCCAAGGTCCGGCAGATCCAGACCGCGCGCGGCGACGTCGGTGGCGACGCAGACGCGGGCGTGGCCGTCGCGCAGGGCTTGCAGGGCGTCGGCGCGTTCGCGCTGGCTCAGCTCGCCCGACAGGCCGACAACGGCGAAGCCGCGTTCACGCAGCTTGCTGTGCAGGGCGCGCACGCTTTCGCGGGTGTTGCAGAACACCAGGGCGCCGGGGCTTTCGAAATAGCGCAGCAGGTTGACGATCGCGTGCTCGGTCTCGTTGGGCGCGACGCGCACGGCGCGATACTCGATATCGCGGTGCGGCTCGTTGCGGCCGATCGTGTCGATGCGGATGGCGTCGTTCTGATAGCTCTTGGCCAGCTGCACGATCTCGCGCGCCAGGGTCGCCGAGAACAGCAGGGTGCGGCGCTCGGCCGGGGCGGCGTCGAGAATGAACTCGAGGTCCTCGCGGAAGCCCATGTCGAGCATCTCGTCGGCCTCGTCGAGGACGGCGACCTTCAGCTCCGACAGGTCCAGGTGACCGCGTTCGATGTGGTCGCGCAGGCGGCCCGGGGTGCCGACGACGATGTGGGCGCCGTAGTTCAGGGCGCGCTGCTCGCGACGAGCGTCCATGCCGCCGACGCAGTTGACCACCACGGCCATGGCCTGGGCGTAAAGCCAGGTCAGCTCGCGATTGACCTGGATGGCCAGTTCGCGGGTCGGGGCGATGACCAGGCACAGCGGCGCGGCGGCGCGGCCGAAGATTTCCTGGTCGCCGAGGAGGGTCGGGGCGGCGGCGAGGCCGAAAGCCACGGTCTTGCCCGAGCCGGTCTGGGCGCTGACCAGCAGGTCGCGGCCTTCGGCGTCGGCTTCCAGCACGGCGGCCTGGACGGGGGTGGGCTCGAGGTAGCCTTGAGCGGCGAGAGCCCGCTCGAGAGCGGGGTGAGAGGCGGGGAAGGGCATCTGGGTCCAGTTCATTTGCGGCCGCACACACAAACGCGCGGCTCGCGCCAATGACCAAATCGGGCCCAGAGCCTGTAACGCTCTCTTCGGACCGCTTCTTGGTCTAATCCAACGAAAATAGCCCCCTTTCGCGGCCACGACGATGCGTCGGCGGCGAAAAGGGGGCTTGATGAGCGGCCTTATGAGGCTATCCGCCGCCAGAAAGCAAGGGCGGCGGCCTATTTGTCGCGGTTTAGACCAGACCCGTGTCTTCCGGGCGACGCCCCGAGAGCTCGCCGGCCAGGCGCGCGACGCCGGCGGTCAGAAGGCCCAGCATGGCCATCATCAGCGCCTCGGCCAGACCCGGCGCCAGGATCGCGAGACTGGGCGTGGCGCCCAGATTGGCGATACCGACCGCGCCGGCCAGCAGGGTGTAGGCGGCGGCCGCGAAGCCCAGGGGCAGGGCGCTCTTGTTGATCGCGGCCAGCCATTTGGCGTTCGGACGGGCGATGGCGATCACCGGCCCCGCGATCAGGCCGGCCAGCAGCAGGACGGCGATGGCTTTCACGGGAATGGCAGCGTCGGCGAAGATGCCGATCAGGGTCAGGGGCTGTTTGCCGGTCGAGGCCACGGCGGGCGTGGCCAGCAGCACTCCGGCGGCGGCTATGAGGCTGAGATGGCGTAGGCGCATGGGTGGGCTCCGGGTGATTACGTGTGTAAAATCATAACTGAGAGTTACGTGCGTAATTTCCGGAGTCAATCCCCGTCGGGGAATGACGGAGGAGGGTGAGAGATTCACTCCCGACCCAAAAATCTCTCGTCATCCCGGCCGCAGCGCAGCGGAGAGCGGGGACCCAGGGGCGACCGCGATGCGCCGGCCCCTGGGTCCCGGGTCGGCTACGCCGCCCGGGATGACGACAGTTTGGGGATTGGCGGTGCTCCGTCCCCGGATTTCACAATCCAGATCCCAACAAAATCAACCGCCTGCCACTTTTACGCCTTCGCCAACCATCCGCGTTGAAACCAGCCGCACAATGGTCCCACCTCGTCGCGAGGAAAGGGCGCAAGGCCAGCGACCGATTGCGGCGGCGGGGGGCGATCGAGCGGGCGCGCTCGTCGGCGCGGAGCAATCCGCAACGGCATC